>NZ_JBFAUZ010000034.1:0-103088 GCF_040679555.1 Spirillospora sp. NPDC052242 | reverse complement strand
GTACGTGTACGTCATCTCCAACATCGGCGCGTTCGGCGAGCGGATGGTGAAGATCGGGATGACGCGGCGGCTCGACCCGATGGACCGGGTCCGCGCCGGAAGGTGTTGAAGGCCATGGCGAGGAGCGCGTAGGTGCCGACCGTGAAGACCAGGTCCATCAGCCGCCGGTCGTCGCCCAGCTCGGCGGCGATCTTCCGGTAGGTCTCGTCGGTGAGGTCGGACCGGTCGATCAGCTCGTCCACGACCCGGTTCATGAGGGTGGGCGCCCCGGTGCGCACCTGCTCGATCTCCGCCTCGGTGACGCCGGCCTCCCGGGCCATCACCACGTGCTGCGCCCACTCGTAACGGCAGCGCCGCCGCCACGCGACCCGCAGGACGGCCAGCTCGCGCGTGGCGACCGGCAGCGACGAGCGGTTCAGCGTGTACGCGTTGTACCGCATGAACGCCTTCGCGAGCGGGGGATGCCGGGCCAGCAGGTCGAGCGCGTTGTTGGGCGGCGGGAACCGGCCCTCGCGCGGCGAGAACGCCGCGACGGTCTCGGCGTCCCATTCGTCGCGGGGGAGCGGCGGCAGGCGCGTCACGTGTTCCGCCCCCCGTTCACGCCCACGATCTGCCCGGTGATGTAACCGGCCTCCTCGGAGACGAGGAACGCGCAGGTCGCGGCGATGTCCTCCGGACGCCCGACGCGGCGGACGGGCGTGCGCGCGATGTGGTCCTCGACCGTCCCGCCGAGCAGGCCGCGGCCCTCGGCCTTGCGCAGCATCGGGGTGTCGATGAACCCGGGCGGCACCGCGTTGACGGTGATCCCGGCCGGTCCCAGCTCCAGCGCGAGCGCCTTGGTGAGGCCGTTGACGGCCGACTTCGCCGACACGTAGTGCGCCATGTACTGCTGGCCGGAGTGGGCGCTGGACGAGGAGATGTTGACGATCCGCCCCCAGCCGGCCTCCGTCATGTCGGGCAGGACGGCCTGCACGCAGTGGAAGACGCCGTTGAGGTTCACGTCGATGACCCGCTGCCAGGACTCGAACGACAGGTCGGCGAACCGCTTGAAGCCGTCCAGCCCGGCGGCGTTGACGAGCACGGTCACCGGGCCGAAGTGCTCCCGGACGGCGGCGAGCGCCTTGTCGACCTGCGCCCGGTCGGTCACGTCGGCGGCCTGCCCGAAGGCGGCGGTGGCCGGGTTCAGGTCCAGCGCGGCGACGTTGTAGCCGTCGGCGGCCAGCCGTTCGCAGACGGCCTTGCCGATGCCGGACCCGCCGCCGGTGACCACGGCGGTCCGCCCGGCGCCCCGGCCCGCGTCCTTCCCCGGGGCGCTCACGCGAACGCCTCGTCGCCGACGATCGTGGTGCGGTGCAGCGTCCGCTCCGAGGACGGGTCGTAAGGCAGGGCGCGGTGCAGCATGCCGGTGTTGTCCCACATGACGAAGTCGCCGACCTCCCATTCGTGCGTGTAACGGAACCGTTCCTGGGTGGACCAGTCGAGCAGCTCCTCCAGGAGCTCGGTGCTCTCGTCCGGGTCCATGCCGACGATGTGGTCGGCCGTCGCGCCGATCACGAGCGAGCGGCGGCCGTCCCGCCGCTTCCAGACCAGCGGCGTCTCCTGCGTGGGGACGGTGCGCCAGGACGCCAGCTCCTTCTCGGTGGGCTCGGGGTTCGCCCGCCGCTGCGCCGCCTCGAAGCTGTGCACCACCCGCAGGCCGTCGTAGCGCTCGCGCTGCTTCTCGGGGAGGTTCTCGTAGGCGGCGTAGGTGCTGGCGAACTCCGTGCCGCCGCCCACCATGGCCACGTGCCGGGCGGTCAGCGTCGTCGCCCTGACCGGCGTCGGGTCGGTCGTCCCGTCCAGGTGCCAGTGGAAGGTGCCCTTGAGGTACTCGGCGGTGGGGTTCTTGGACGGGTCGAGCGACACCGTGAAGATCTCCCGGCCGCGCAGCGACACGACCCGCCCCAGCCTGCGGCAGAACGCCAGCTGGGCCTCGTCGTCCAGGTGCAGGCCGCGGATGAGCAGCACGCCGCGCCACTTGAGCGCCTCGTCGCAACGGCCGATCAGCGCGTCGTCGAGCAGGTCGCCGACGCCCGTGACCTGCACGCCGAGGTGCGGGCTGAGCGCCCTGGTCTCGGTCATGAAAATCTCCCTTCCGAATACGAGAACAGTACTCTCCAATGGGGAGACCGGAAAAGCCCCCTGGTCGGGGTCCCGGCGGCGGGCCGTGGGGCCGCCGTGTCGGGAGCGCCGGGGGAAGTCTGTCCTGGCACTTCATTCTCGGAACCGGATGGTTGATTTGCGTGCGGCGAGAATGTAGTTTCCAGCCATCAAGGAGGCAGGATGCGACTTCAGGAGGCGGGACGAGGGTGAAGAACCTGCTCATCGACGGAAGGCTCGTCGAGACCGAACGGACCTACCCCTCGGTCAATCCCGCGACCGGCGAGGAGTTCGACCGGGCCCCGGACGCCACGACCGCCGACGCCGAGCGGGCCGTCGCGGCCGCGCGGCGCGCGTTCGACACCACGGACTGGGCGACCGACCGGGAGTTGCGCATCCGGTGCCTCGACCAGCTCCACACGGCGCTGCTCGAGCACCGGGAGGAGCTGCGGGAACTGACGATCACCGAGGTCGGCGCGCCGCGCATGCTCACCCACGCCAACCAGCTCGACGTGCCGATCGAGATGTTCCGCTACTACGCCGACCTGCTGCGCGAGTACCCGCTGACCGAGGAGCTCCCCGACCTCGAGTCCCGCGGGCAGCGGCACCGGCGCTGGGTGGAGAAGGAGGCCGCGGGCGTCGTCGCCGCGATCATCCCGTACAACTACCCGAACCAGATCGGGTTCGCGAAGCTGGCGCCGTCCCTCGCCGCCGGCTGCACGGTGGTGCTCAAGGCCGCACCGGACACGCCGCTCGTCACGCTGGCGCTCGGCGAGCTGATCGCCGAGCACACCGACATCCCGCCCGGCGTCGTCAACGTCCTCAGCTCGTCCGACGCCGCGGTCGGCGAGGTGCTCACCACCAGCCCGGACGTGGACGTCGTCACCTTCACCGGCTCGACCGCCACCGGCCGCCGGGTCATGGAGGCCGCGAGCCGCACCGTGAAGCGCGTCTTCCTCGAACTCGGCGGCAAGTCCGCGATGATCCTGCTCGACGACGCCGACTTCGACACCGCGGCCATGTTCTCGGCCTTCATGATCTGCTCGCACGCCGGGCAGGGCTGCGCGCTCACCAGCCGCCTCCTGGTGCCGCGCGACCGGCACGACGAGATCGTCGAGAAGGTCGCGGCCAACCTCGCCCGGGTCACCTACGGCGACCCCGGCGACCCCAAGACCTACATGGGCCCGCTCATCAGCGAGGCCCAGCGCGACAAGGTCGACGGCATGGTCAAGCGCGCCGTCGAGGCCGGTGCGAAGCTCGTCACCGGCGGCGAACGGGTCGACCCCGGCTTCTTCTACACGCCGACGCTGCTCGCCGGCGTCGACCCGGCCAGCGAGATCGCGCAGGAGGAGATCTTCGGGCCCGTCCTCGTCGTGATCCCCTACGACGACGATGACGACGCCGTCCGCATCGCCAACGACTCCATCTACGGGCTGTCCGGCGGCGTGCAGAGCGCCGACCAGGACCGCGCGATCGCGATCGCGCGCCGCGTCCGCAGCGGGACGTTCAGCATCAACGGCGGCAACTACTTCGCGCCCGACGCGCCGTTCGGCGGCTACAAGCAGTCCGGGATCGGCCGGGAGATGGGCGTCGCGGGGCTCGAGGAGTTCATGGAGCGCAAGACGTTCGCCGTGGTGGCGCCGTGAGCGCGCCGCTGGAGGGCGTCCGCGTCGTCGAGGTCGCGATGTACGGGTTCGTTCCGTCGGCGGGCGCGGTGCTCGCCGACTGGGGCGCGGAGGTCGTCAAGATCGAGCACGCCGTCAACGGCGACCCGCAGCGGGGGCTCCGGCAGACCGGCACGATGAAGGTCGAGGGCGACCCCAACCCCAACATCGAGCACGCCAACCGCGGCAAGCGCAGCCTCGGCCTCGACATGGCCAACCCCGAGGGCAGGGAGGTCCTGCACGAGCTGATCCGCCGCGCGGACGTCTTCCTGACCAGTTTCCTGCCCGCGGCGCGCCGCAAGCTCGGCATCGACGTGGACGACGTCCGCGCGGTCAACCCGCGCGTCGTCTACGCCCGGGGCAGCGCCCTCGGGCCGCGCGGCCGGGAGGCCGAGAAGGGCGGTTACGACATGACCGCCTTCTGGGCGCGGGCCGCCACCGCCGCCAGCCTCACCCCGCCCGGCGTGGAGGGCATGATCCCCCCGCCCGGACCCGCCTACGGGGACACCATCTCCGGCACGAACCTCGCCGGCGGCATCGCCGCGGCGCTGTTCCGCCGGGAGCGCACGGGGGAGGCGCCCGTCGTGGACGTCTCCCTGCTGGGCAGTGGGCTGTGGGCCATGGGCCACGGCGTCGCGCTGTCCCAGCACCTCGGCAAGCCGCTGGAGGCGCCGCCGACCGGCGCCCACGGCTCGCCCACGAACCCGCTCTCCGGCCTGTACCGCACCGCCGACGGCCGTTACCTGGCCTTCGTCATGCTGCAGCCGGCCCGCTTCTGGGCCGACGTGTGCCGGCACATCGACCGTCCCGACCTGGCCGACGATCCCCGCTTCGCCACCGCGGAGCTGATCGCCGAGAACACCTCGGCGGCCGTCGAGACGCTGCGGGAGGTTCTGGCCACCCGCACGCTGGGCGAATGGACCGAGCGTTTCGCCACCCTCGCGGGGCCCTGGGCCCCCGTGCAGGACTCCCTGCAGGTGGGCGACGACGCGCAGATCCGCGACAACGAGTACCTCGTGCGGGCCGGTGAGCTCGAACTGGTCGCCAACCCGGTGCAGTTCGACGTCACCGCTCCGCGGCTCGGCCCCGCTCCCGAATTCGCCGCGCAGACCGAGGAGATCCTCATGGAACTCGGTCTCGACTGGGACCGCATCCTCGCCCTGAAGGCGGCGGGCGCGGTCACCTGACCATCATTCGGGGGTTCGGCTCCGAGGAGGAACGTTGAGACCCTTGATCATTGGCCTGCTGCTCGTCGCGTTGACGGGGTGCGCCGCAAGAGGCGGCACCACCGCGGCGGACGACGAGGGCGGGACCCGGGGCGGCGGCGGCACGTCCGCCGCCGTCCCGAAGACGGACTTCGGCACGCTCAAGAACGTGTGCGGGCCCGGTGAGGCGAAGCCGTCCGACGCCCAGGGCGTCACCGACACCGAGATCAAGGTCGGCGTCTTCACCGACGTCGGCTTCACCAAGAAGCCCGACATGGTGGACGCCGCCAAGGTGTTCACCGAGTGGTGCAACGCGGCCGGCGGCGTCAACGGGCGCAAGCTCGTCCCCGTCACCCACGACGCCAAGCTGATGGAGGTCCGGCAGCGGATGACCGAGGCGTGCGCGGACGACTTCGCGGTCGTCGGCGGCTCCGCGGCGCTGGACGGCCAAGGCGTCGAGACCCGCCTGAAGTGCATGCTGCCCGAGTTCCCCGCCCAGTCGAGCCAGGTGCAGGCGCGCGGCGCCGACCTCCAGGTGATGCCGAACGGGGCCTCGCTCGGCTACAACGACTACGCCGGTTTCTACAGCTGGCTGCTCAAGGAGAAGTACCCGTCGTCGAAGGACGCCGTGGGCGTCATCGCCGGGGACTCGCCGGTCACCAAGATCATGGTCGCCCAGCACACCGAGACGATCGGGGGACTCGGCGGGAAGGTCGCCTACACCGGGCTGTACCCGGCGCGCGGGGTGTCCGACTGGACGCCGTACGCCCAGGCCATGAAGGACAAGAACGTCAAGGCCCTGATGTTCCTCGGGGACTGGAACCAGCTCGCCAAGCTGCTCCAGTCGCTCACCAACATCGGCCACAAGCTCGACTGGATCGACACCACCAACAACGCCTACGGCCCGCAGTTCGTGAAGCTGGCCGGCGCGGCCCTGGAGAGCCAGCCCTCCTACGCCGACCTCAGCGGCATGCACCCGCTCGAGAAGGCGGCCGACAACCCGGCGACGCAGCAGGTCCTCGACATGTTCGAGCGGTACGCGCCGGACGCGGAGGTCAACCTGCCGGTCCTGCGCGCCTTCTCCGCCTGGCTGCTGTTCGCCAAGTCGGCCGGCGCGTGCGACGAACTGACCCGCAAGTGCGTCCTGGAGAACGCCCAGAAGGAGACCGAGTGGACGGCGGGCGGCCTGCGGGCCCCGCTGGACCTGTCCGACCCCGCCTCGCCGCCCCGCTGCTGGAACGCCGTCCAGGCGACGCCCGACGGCTGGAAGCCCGCCGACTTCGGCGCCGATGACGGCGCCTACCGGTGCGAGGAGGTCGAGCACCGGTACACGGGCGACTACCCCGCTCCGCTGAAGCTCGAGGACGTCGGCAAGAGCATGGCGGATCTGCAGTAGGGGCCGGTAGCGATCATGGACAAGTTCCTCACCTTCGGGATCGTCGGTCTCAGCACCGGCGGCATCTACGCCGTCATCAGCAGCGGGCTGGTCCTGACCTACACGACCACCGGCATCTTCAACTTCGCCCACGGCGCGGCAGGGATGATGGCGGCGTTCGCCTACTGGCAGCTGACCGGGGGGTGGGGCCTGCCGGTCCCGATCGCGCTCGCCCTGGTGCTGCTCGTCCTCGCCCCGCTGTTCGGCCTGCTCATCGAGCGGCTGATCATGCGCCCGGTCCAGGGCGTGGGCGAGGTCGAGCGGCTGGTCGTGACGATCGCCCTGCTCACCGGGCTGATCGCGATGGCGCAGTGGATCTGGGACCCGAACGTCGCCCGTCCGCTCTCCCCGTTCTTCGCGGACCGGGAGGCGATCCGGATCGGACCGGCGACGATGACGTGGCACCAGCTCGTCACGCTGCTGGTCGCCGCCGCCGTGGCGCTCGGGCTGTACGCCTTCCTGTACGGCTCGCGCCTCGGCGTCGGGATGCGCGCGACGGTCGACGACCCGTCGCTCGCCCGGCTCAACGGCGGCGACCCCGTCGTCGCCGCGAAGGCGGCGTGGGTGCTCGGCACGATGCTCGCCGCGCTCGGCGGCATCCTCATCGCGCCCAGCATCCCCCTCGACGCCGCCAACCTGTCCCTGCTCATCGTCAGCGCGTACGCCGCGGCGATCTTCGGTCGGCTGCGCAGCCTGCCGATGGCGTTCGCCGGCGCCCTGGTGGTCGGCTGCACCGAGAGCTACCTCACCGGATACCTCCCGCAGAACGAGTACCTTCCGGGGCTGCGGATCGCGGCGCCCGCGCTGCTGCTGTTCGTCGTGCTCCTGCTGTTCCCGAACCCGCGGGTGCGGGGGAGCGTCCGGATCACCCGGTCGCTGCCCACCCCGACGATCCGGGGAACGCTGGTGTTCGGCGCGTGCCTGCTGGTGTTCGCGGCGATCCTCGCCACGACGCTCAGCGACCCCGACGTCATCACCTACGGGCAGATCTTCCCGATGTCGATCATCGGCCTGTCCATCGTCGTGCTGACCGGCTTCTCCGGGCAGATCTCGCTCGCCCAGCTCAGCCTGGCCGGGATCGGCGCGGTCGTCTGGGCGGGCGCCGGCGCGAGCGGCAACCCCCTCGCGCTGCTCGCCGTGGTGGCGGTCTCGGCGGTCGTCGGCGCGGTGATCGCGATCCCCGCGCTGCGGCTGTCGGGCATCTACCTGGCGCTGGCGACCGCCGCGTTCGCGCTGATCCTCGACGGCTGGATCTTCACGATGCCGGTGGACTGGCTGTTCAGCGGCGGCAGCGCCGAGGTGACGCCGATCTTCGCCGGGCAGCGCGTCCAGATGATGTTCGCGGCGGCCGTGCTCGCGGCGCTGTGCCTGCTGGTCGTGGCGCTGCGCCGCGGCTTCTTCGGACGGCGGCTCATCGCGATGCGCGACAGCGAGGCCGCCTGCGCCACCCTGGGCGGACGGCTGCTGGTCACCAAGGTCGCGGTGTTCGCGCTGTCGGCGGGGATCGCCGGGCTCGGCGGCGCGCTGTTCGGCATGCAGGCGCGGTCCATCACCCCGGACCACTTCACCCTCGTCTCCGGCCTGCCGATCTTCCTGCTGGTGATCATCGGCGGGATGGCGGCGGTCGGGTCCGGGTTCTTCACCGGCGTGAACCTCGCCGGGATCATGCACGCGATCACCGCGCTGTGGCCCGGCGCGCACCACGCGTCATCGCTGCTGGTCGGGCTCGCGGGCATCGGCATGGGCCGCCACCCCGAGGGCGTCGTCCCCCACTTCCGGGAGTCGTGGGACCCGGTACGCCGGTTCTGGATCCCGCTCGCCGGGATCGTCGGCGCGCTGTGGGGGCTGCGCCTGCTGGACGTCGTCAACGGCTGGGTGCTCGCGTTCGGGGCGGTCGCCGCGGCGGTCGCGCTGCGCGAACTGGCCCGGCCGCGGGCGCCGAAGAGCGTTGCGGACGTCCCGCTGGAATGGCGCGGCGTGCGGCGGCCCTGGCTGCCCGCGGACCGGGAGGAGGTGCTCGATGGCCTTGCTCGAAGCTAGCGCGGTGACCGTCCGGTTCGGCGGCAACGTCGCCCTGGCGGAGGTCGACCTCACCGCGGAGGCCGGCCAGGTCACCGGCCTGATCGGGCCCAACGGCGCCGGGAAGACCACGCTGTTCAACGTGGTGTCCGGGCTGGTCAGGCCGCGGACGGGACGGGTCCTGCTGGACGGTCGGAACGTCACGCGGCTCGGCCCGGCGGCGCGGGCCCGCCGCGGCCTCGGCCGCACCTTCCAGCGGCTGGAGATCTTCGGCCACCTGACCGTGCGGGACAACCTGCGGGTCGCCGCCGAGTTCCACCGCGACGGCCTGCCCGCCGACCCGATCCTCGACCGGCTCGGCCTGGCGGACATCGCGGACGTCCGCGCCGACTCCGTCCCGACCGGCCGGGCCCGCCTCGTCGAGCTGGGCCGGGCGCTCGCCGTCCGGCCCAAGGCCCTGCTGCTCGACGAGCCCGCCTCCGGGCAGGACGAGCACGAGACCGAGCGGTTCGGCGAGCTGCTGCGCGAACTCGCCGCCGACGGCCTCGCGGTCGTCCTCGTCGAGCACGACATGCGGCTGGTGATGGAGGCGTGCGACGTCGTCCACGTCCTCGACCTCGGCAGGCTCATCGCCAGCGGCCCGCCCGACCGGATCCGCGCCGACGCGGCCGTGCTCGACGCGTACCTGGGGGCCCCGTCATGACCGCACCGCACGCGAACCTGCTCGAACTGTCGGGCGTCCACGCGTCCTACGGCCGCATCTCGGTGCTGCACGGCGTGGACCTGGCCGTGGGCGCGGGGCGGATCGTGGCGCTGCTCGGCCCGAACGGCGCCGGCAAGACCACCACCCTGAACGTCGCGGCGGGCCTCCACCCGGCCGACCGCGGCGACGTCCGCGTCGGCGGCCGGGTCGTCGCGGGCGCCGACCCGGTGGAACTGGCGCGGCGCGGGGTGTGCCTGATCCCCGAGGGGCGGGGGATCTTCCCGAACCTCACCGTCCGGGAGAACCTGCGGATGATGACCTTCACCGGCGCCGACCGCGCCGCGGTGGAGGAGATCGCCTACGCCCGGTTCCCGAAGCTGGCCGAGCGGCGGCGGCAGACCGCGGGGACGATGTCCGGCGGCGAGCAGCAGATGCTCGCGCTGGCGCGCGGGCTGGCCACCGACCCGGCCGTCCTGCTGATCGACGAGCTGTCCATGGGCCTCGCGCCGCTGGTGGTCGCCGAACTGTACGAACTGGTCGTCGAGATCGCGCGGACCGGCGTCGCCGTCCTGGTCGTCGAGCAGTTCGCCAGCACCGTGATGCGGATCTGCGACCTGGCCGCGGTGATGGTGAACGGCCGCATCGAGCGCGTGGACGCCCCCGGCGACGACCTTCTGGCCGACCTCTCGGCCCTCTATCTGGGAAGTGCGACATGACCGAGACATCCACGACGGCCGCGGCCCCCGCGGCGCAGGCGACCGGACCGGCCGATCCGGCGACGGCGGGGGAGACCCGCGCGGACCGGTTCGTCCGCCAGCTCGCCGAGATGAGGATCCCCGACCCGTCGGCGGGACGGGCCCGGCTCTGGCTGCAGGTCGGCGTCGTCCTCATGGCGGCGGGCCTGGCGGCGGGCGTCGCGTCCTTCTTCCTGTCCCGGGGCACCACCGACGCGCTCGCCCAGCGGGACGCGCAGGCCGTGGGGATCGCGGGCGTCTGCGGCTGCATCGTCGGCAGCGCCCTCTACCTGCGGTACACGCTCGCCAACGTCCTCCGCTTCTGGTTCGCCCGCCTCACCCTGTCGGTCGAGGCGGGACCGGCCGAGGCGCGGCCGGGCGGGCCGGAGACGGTCGAACAGACCCGAGAAGACAACGACTGAACGGAGGGCTCCCCGTGAATAAGGACGATCTGATCCTGATCAGCGTGGACGACCACATCATCGAACCGCCCGACATGTTCGTGAACCACCTTCCGGAGAAGTACAAGAAGGACGCGCCGCAGCTCGTCCACCGGGAGGACGGCACGGACGTGTGGAAGTTCCGCGACACGGTGATCCCGAACGCGGCGCTGAACGCGGTGGCGGGCCGTCCCAAGGAGGAGTACGGGCTGGAGCCGCAGGGGCTCGACGAGATCCGGCCCGGCTGCTACGACGTGGACGAGCGCGTCAAGGACATGAACGCGGGCGGCATCCTGGCGTCGATGAACTTCCCGTCGTTCCCGGGGTTCGCGGCGCGCCTGTTCGCCACCGAGGACACCGACTTCTCGCTGTCGCTGGTGCGCGCGTACAACGACTGGCACATCGACGAGTGGTGCGCCGCCCACCCGGGCCGGTTCATCCCGATGGCGCTGCCGGTCATCTGGGACCCGGAGGCGTGCGCGGCGGAGGTGCGGCGGGTCGCCGAGAAGGGCTGCCGCTCGCTGACGTTCAGCGAGAACCCGGCGGCGATGGGGTACCCGAGCTTCCACAGCGACCACTGGGATCCGCTGTGGCGCGCGCTGGTCGACACCGGCACGGTGCTGAACGTGCACATCGGCTCGTCCGGGCGGCTGTCGATCCCGGCGGTGGACTCGCCGCCGGACGTGATGATCACGCTGCAGCCGATGAACATCGTGCAGGCCGCGGCCGACCTGCTCTGGTCGCGCGTGATCAAGGAGTTCCCCGGCATCCGCATCGCGCTGTCGGAGGGCGGCACCGGCTGGATCCCGTACTTCATGGAGCGGGTCGACCGGACGTTCGAGATGCACGCGACGTGGACGCTGCAGGACTTCGGCGGCAAGCTCCCCAGCGAGGTCTTCCGCGAGCACTTCCTGACCTGCTTCATCAGCGACCCGCTCGGCGTGCGGCTGCGGCACGACATCGGCATCGACAACATCTGCTGGGAGGCCGACTACCCCCACAGCGACTCGATGTGGCCGGACGCGCCGGAGGAGCTCCACAAGGTTCTGGTGGACTGCGAGGTGCCCGACGACGACATCAACAAGATGACGCACGAGAACGCCATGCGCTGGTACTCGTTCGACCCGTTCGCGCACGTCCCGAAGGAGCAGGCCACGGTGGGCGCGCTGCGTGCCGCGGCCGCCGACCACGACGTGTCGATCCAGTCGCGCAGCAAGCGGGTCATCGACCCGTCCGAGAAGCTGGAGGGCTACCGCAGCCGGGCCCGCGCAGCCGTGGCCGCCGCCGCCAAGTCCTGACCGCCCATCCGACGACCGCACGACAGGGACCGCCGGCCGGTCGCGCGCACCGTTCTCCGCGGAGACGGGACACGCGGGACCGCGCCGGCGGCCGCGTGAGGAGACACAGAATGCGCTTCGTCTTTCACTACCCGGAGGCGAACGGGCCCGACGGCGACGTCCTGGACGCCGGGCCGCTCCACAAGGTGGCGGCGGCGGCGGAGAAGGCCGGGTTCGACGGGTTCTCGCTCAGTGAGCATCCGGTGCCGGGCGCCCGCTGGCTGCACGCGGGCGGGCACCAGACCCTCGACCCGTTCGTCGCGCTCGGGCACGTCGCCGCGGCGACCGTCCGGCTGCGGCTGCTCACCCACCTGGCGGTCGCGCCCTACCGCAACCCGTTCCTGCTCGCCAAGGCGGCCGCGACGCTCGACAAGCTGTCGGACGGACGGCTGATCCTGGGGCTCGGCACCGGCTACCAGAAGAGCGAGTTCCACGCGCTCGGCGTCGACATGGACGAGCGCAACGCCCTGTTCGACGAGGCCCTCGACGTGCTCCCGATGCACTGGAGCGGCGAGCCGTTCTCCTACGAGGGCCGGCACTTCAGCGCCCGCGACGTGGTCGCGCGCCCGCGTCCCGTCCAGGACCCGATCCCCATCTGGATCGGCGGCAACTCCAAGCTGAGCCGCCGCCGCGTCGCCGAGCGCGCCCAGGGGTGGATGCCGATGTCGGGCGGCGCGCGGCTCAGCGCCACCGCCCGCACCCCCGCGCTGGGCACGCTGGCCGAGCTGGCCGACGCCGTCGCCGGGCTGCGCGCGGCCGCCGCCGAGGCCGGACGCGACGAGCCCGTCGACGTCCTGCACTCCTACCAGGGCGCGGGCATCGCGACCCCGGACGCCGACGCGGACCGGCACCGGGAGGCGTTCGCCGAGATCGAGAAGGCGGGCGTCACCTGGCTGCTGGTGTCGAGCCGGACGTCCTCCGCACGGGCCACGCTCGACTGGATCGAAGCGTTCGGCGCCGCGTACCTGCCGGCGGGACGGTGACGGCCGTGGGCTGGTTCGAGGACCGCGCGGGACTGGACGGCACCGTCGCCGTGGTCACCGGCGGGGCGGGCGGGCTCGGCGAGGCGATCGTCGCCGACCTCGCGGCCAACGGCGTCCGCCCGGCCGTGCTCGACAGCGACGCGGAGGCGGCGGACCGGCTGCGCGGCGCGCTCGCGGAGCAGGGCCGCGACGCGATCGTGCACCACGGCGACGCCCGCGACCACGCGGCGCTGGAGGCGCTGTTCGCCGCCGCCGACGAGCGCTGGGGGCGGCTCGACACCCTCGTCAACGTCGCCGGCGGGACGTTCCGCGCCCCGTTCACCGACACGAACGAGAAGGGCTGGAACGCGCTGCTGCGCGCGAACCTGCTGCACGTGCTGGACGCCTGCTCGCTCGCGATCCCGCGGATGCGGGCGGGCGGGCGCGGCGGCAGCATCGTGAACATGACGACGATCGAGGCGCACCGGGCGGCGCCCGGCTTCGCCGTCTACGCGGCGGCCAAGGCGGCCGTCGAGCAGTTCGCGCGGACGCTCGCCGTCGAACTCGCGCCCGACGGCATCCGCGTCAACAACGTCGCCCCCGACTTCACGCCGACGCCGAACATGGCCCGCTTCACCCACGGCGACGGGGCGCTGTCGACCGAGGCCGGCCTGCGCGTCGCCATCCCGATGGGGCGGGCGGGCCGGGTCACGGACGTGTCGGGGTGCGTGGTGTTCCTGGCGTCGGGCCTGTCGGCCTACGTCACCGGGGCCACCCTGCACCCCGACGGCGGGACGTCCGCGTCGGCGGGCTGGTTCAACTGGCCCGGTTCCGGGTGGGCCAACCACGCTCCCGCGCACCTTCTGACCGATCCGCCGGATCCGTCCGCGGGCTCCACACGTCCATGAAGTCGGCCACGGCCGGGACGAACGCGGTCCGCAGGTCCGCGGCGTCCTGGAGCACCCGCAGGTCCACCGTGACGCCGGACCGGGCGGCGCGGGCGGCGAACGACAGCGAGTCGTCCAGCAGGGGGTCGGTCCCGGCGGTGAGCAGGCGCAGCGGCGGGAAGCCGTGCAGGTTGGCGTGCAGCGGGCTGAGCAGCGGGTCGGTGCGGGGCGTGTCCCCGGCGTGCCGCGCCACCCGCTCCCGCAGGACGTCCAGGTCGAACGTGGGGTCGGCGGCGGCGTTGAGGAGCAGGCTCGGCGCCTCCAGCGTGAGGTCGAGCAGCGCCGAGACCAGCACCGCGCAGGCGGGCTGCGCGGCACCCGAGTCGCGCAGCCGCACCAGCAGCGCCGCCGCGAGCCCGCCGCCGAGCCGGTCGCCGGCCAGCATCACCGGACCCGACTCCCGCGCCCGCTCGTACGCGTGCTGGACGTCGTCGAGCGCGGCGGGGAACTCGGCGCGGTGGCGGGGGAACACCACCACGGCGTTCGCCCGCAGCGCGAGGCGTCCGTACGGCTCCAGCGCCGACGCCGGCGCCGCCGGGTTCGGCCGGTCCCCGCGCAGGTAGAGGACGACCTTGTCGGCGCGGCCCGGGGGACGCAGGACGGGCCCCGCGGGGCTCTCCTCGATCCGCAGGACGCCCGCCGCGTCGTCGTCGAGCACACCGTCGTCGGCCGCGCGCTCGTCCGCCGCGCGGTCGTTGATCAGCCGGTCACCTGCCACGTCGCGTCACCCTCTCCACCGCCTGCCAGTGTTCGTCGGCCACCCACAGCCGCGCGAACGCGCGCGCCGCCTCGTCCGCGCCCACGCCCGCGGAGACCCGCTTGATCTCGCGGGCCGGGGCGTGCGCGAGCGACCGGGCCAGCGCGCGCCAGTCCCGGTCGAACGTCGCGCGCGGGACGACCCGGTCCACGAGGCCGACGCGTTCCGCCTCGGCCGCGCCGAGCGTCTCCCCGGCTCCGGCGAGCAGCAGGGCCCGGCCGGGGCCGACCAGGGCGGCGAGCCGTTCGGCGCCGCCCCAGGCAGGCATGATCGCCAGCGTGGACTGGGTGAAACCGATCTTGATGTCGTCGGCGGCGATCCGGATGTCGGCGGCCACCGCGACCTCGGCGCCGCCGCCCAGCGCGTGGCCGTTCAGCGCGGCGATCACGGGGGCGGGGAACGCGGCGAGCCGGTCGCAGACGCCGCGCATCCGCAGCGCCATCGCCGTCGCGTCCGCCTCGGTGCGGATCGCGGCGAGCTGTTTCAGGTCGCCGCCCGAGACGAACACCCGGTCGCCGGCGCCACGGACGACGAGGGCGTTCGCGCCCGCGGCCGCGTCGATGGCCTTGTCGAGTTCGTCCATGGTGGCGGGGGCGATGGCGTTGCGGGCCTCCGGGCGGTCGATGGTGATGACCGCCAGCCCCTCGTCCAGTTCGAGATCGACCATTCAGGGTGCTCCAACCGCCCGGGTCCGGGCTCAGTCCTCGTAGACGACGGTGATGTCGGCGGACACGGGCTCGCCCTGGCAGGTGAGGATCAGGCCCTCGGCCACCTCGTCGTCGTCCAGGGCGTTGTTGACCCGCATCTTCGCCTCGCCCGCGGTGATCTGGGCGATGCAGGTGGCGCAGTTCCCGGCCTCGCAGGAGAACGGCGGGGCGAGCCCGGCCCGCCGCGCGCTCTGCAGCAGCGTCTCGCCCGGGTGCTGCGGGACCGTGTGCTTCTTGCCGTTGAGGACGATCGTGACCGTTCCGTCCTCGCGCGGCTCGTCCTCGCCGGTCCCGTCGGCGGTCGCGGCGGGCTCCTCGCGCGCGGACTCGGCCGCGGTCTCCGCCGCGGCCTCCTGCTCGGCCGGGGACGCGTCCGCCGAGCCGAAGCGCTCGACGAAGATCTGGTCGGCGCCCGCGCCGTGGGCGCGGAGCGCGCGTTCCGCGAGGTCCATGAACGGCGCGGGCCCGCACACGTAGAAGTCGGCGTGCGTGTCGGCGTTCACGAAGTTGCGGATCTGCGTCTCGGTGACGAAGCCGTTCAGGACGTCCAGGTGGTGGTGGACCTCGAGCCGGTCCGGGTGCCGCTCGGCCAGGTCGGCGAGCACGGACCGGAAGATGATCACGTCGGCGTCCCGGTTGGCGAGCAGCACCCGGACCCGGCGCCGCGTCGTCGCCAGCGCGCTCTTGACCAGGGACAGGATCGGCGTGACGCCGCTGCCGCCGCAGAACGCCACCAGCGGCGCGGACGTCTCCCGCAGGCAGAAGACCCCGGCGGGGCGCGTCACCTCGACGACGTCGCCCGCCGCCAGGTTGTCGAGCATCCAGTTGGACACCAGCCCGCCCGGTACCCGCTTCACCGTCGTCATCAGCTCCCCGTCGGTGTCGGGGGAGCTGGACATCGAGTAGCTGCGGAGCACGCCGCACGCCCGGAACGTGACGAACTGCCCCGCGCGGTACGGCCACGGCGCGTCGAGCACGAAGGTGCGAGCGTCGGCCGTCTCGTCGACGACCCGCGTGATCCGGACCGGATGGAAGCCATGGTCTCGTGCCATGTATGGAATCTATCTTCTCAATCTGGGAGAGTGCAATTCTCGGTTCGAGATTCCGGAGCTGATGCCATGCCTGAGAACCCGCCCCGCCCCCTCCAGACCCGCCCTCTGCGAACCCGCGCGATCCCCGTGGAGCTCGTCGAGCACTACGAGGCCGCGGGCTGGTGGACCCGCGACACGATCGGCGACCTCCTGGTGCGCGGCCTGCGGGCCGCACCGGACACCGAGTTCCGCATCCACTCGTCCGTCCGGCCCTGGTCGGGCACCTTCCGCGACGTCGAGCTGGTCGCCCGCCGGCTGGCCGGCGGGCTCCGCGCGCGCGGCGTCGGCCCGGGCGACGTGGTCGCCTTCCAGCTGCCGAACTGGATGGAGGCCGCCGCGGTCTTCTGGGCGTCGGCGTTCCTCGGCGCCGCCGTGGTGCCGATCGTGCACTTCTACGGCCGCAAGGAGGTCGGCTACATCCTCGACTCCGTCCGGCCGCGCGTGTTCGTCGGGGCCGAGCGGTTCGGGCGCCTGGAGTTCCGGGACGACCTGTGCGCGGACGTCCCGGTCGTCGGGGTCGTCGGCCGCGACTTCGACGACCTGCTCGCCGCCGACCCGCTGCCGGACCCGCTGCCGGGGACCGCCGCCACCGACCCGGACGCGCCCGCGCTGATCGCGTTCACGTCCGGCACCACGCGCGACCCGAAGGGCGTCGTGCACAGCCATCGGACGCTCGGCTGCGAGGCCCGCCAGCTCGCCGGCGACCTCTACCCGCCCGACCGCGGGCGGCAGCTCACCGCGGCGCCCGTCGGCCACTTCATCGGGATGGTGAACGCCGTCCTGATCCCCGTGCTGGACGGCACGCCGGTCAACCTCGCCGACGTGTGGGACCCCGGCGAGGCGCTGCGGCTGATGAAGGAGGACGGGCTGACCGTCGGGGGCGGCGCGACGTACTTCGTGACGAGCCTCCTCGACCACCCGGACTTCACGCCGGGGCACCTTGCGCACATGAAGTACGCGGGGCTCGGCGGCTCGTCGGTCCCGGCGGCGGTCACCACCCGGCTCGCGGACCTCGGCATCACGGTGTTCCGCTCCTACGGCAGCACCGAGCACCCGTCGATCACCGGGTCCCGGCACACCGCGCCGGAGGCCAAGCGGCTGTTCACCGACGGCGACGCCCTGCCCGGCGTGGAGATCCGGCTGGACGACGACGGCGAGATCCTCAGCCGCGGGCCCGACCTGTGCGTCGGCTACACCGACTCGGAGCTCACCGCGGCGGTTTTCGACGACGACGGCTGGTACCGGACGGGCGACGTCGGCGAGCTCGACGCCGACGGCTACCTCACGATCACCGACCGCAAGGCGGACGTCATCATCCGCGGCGGCGAGAACATCAGCGCGCCCGAGATCGAGGACCTGCTGCTCGGCATGCCGGGCGTCGCCGAGGTCGCCGTCGTCTCCGCGCCCGACGCGCGGCTCGGCGAGCACGCCGCGGCGGTCGTCCGGCCGCGGCCGGGGGAGCGTGCGCCCACCCTGGAGGAGATCCGGGCGCACCTGGAGAAGGCCGGGCTGGCCAGGCAGAAGTGGCCGGAGGAGGTGCGCGAGGTCGCCGACTTCCCGCGGACCGCCAGCGGCAAGATCCAGAAGTTCGTTCTCCGCAGAGACATTGCGGCCCATGAGTAGTGAGAATACTATTCTCATCAATCGCAAAGGAGGATCTCTCATGCCGTCTCGCGAGCTGCCCTATCCCCTCTTCGACGCGGACAACCACCTGTACGAGACCAAGGAGGCGCTGACCAAGTTCCTCCCCGAGCCCTACAAGGGCGTCATCGAGTACGTGGACGTGCGCGGCCGCACCAAGATCGCCGTACGAGGCCAGATCAGCGACTACATCCCGAACCCCACGTTCGACGTGGTCGCGCGCCCCGGGGCGATGGAGGACTACTTCCGCAACGGCAACCCCGATGGCAAGAGCAAGCGCGAGATCTTCGGGGAGCCGATGCGCTCCATCCCCGCCTTCCGCGAGCCGGCGCCGCGCCTGGAGCTCATGGACGAGCTGGGCATCCAGCGCACGCTGATGTTCCCGACGCTCGCCAGCCTCATCGAGGAGCGCATGCGCGACGACCCGGAGCTCATCCACGTCGTCGTCCACTCGCTGAACCAGTGGCTGCACGAGACCTGGTCGTTCAACTACAAGGACCGCATCTTCACCACGCCCGTCATCAGCCTGCCGATCGTCGAGAAGGCGATCGAGGAGCTGGACTGGTGCCTGGAGCGCGGCGCGAAGACCGTCCTGATCCGGCCCGCGCCGGTGCCCGGCTTCCGGGGCCTGCGCTCGTTCGCGCTGCCGGAGTTCGACCCGTTCTGGAAGCGGGTGCAGGAGGAGGGCGTGCTCATCGGCATGCACTCGTCCGACAGCGGCTACAGCCGGTACGCCAACGACTGGGAGGGCCACGGCGCGGAGATGCTGCCCTTCAAGACGAACGCGTTCCGGATGCTCAACGAGTGGCGTCCGGTCACCGACGCGGTCGGCTCGATGGCCTGCCACGGGCTGCTGTCCCGGTTCCCCGAGCTGAAGATCGCCGTCATCGAGAACGGCTCGTCCTGGGTGGAGCCGCTGCTGAACAACCTGGCCGACGTCTACAAGAAGGCCCCGGAGGCGTTCACCGAGGACCCGGTCGAGGCCGTCAAGCGCAACGTCCACGTCAGCCCCTTCTGGGAGGAGGACATGGCCGAGCTCGCCGACCTGATCGGCGTCGAGAAGGTGCTGTTCGGCTCGGACTACCCCCACCCCGAGGGCCTGGCCGACCCGGTCTCCTACGTCGACGCGCTCGACAAGGACCGGCTGTCGGAGGCAGACCAGGCCAAGATCATGGGCGGCAACCTCGCCCGGCTGCTGTCGGTCTGACCATGACGTGGGAGACCATCCCGCGGCTCGTGCAGAGCGCAGGCGACCGCTTCGGTGACGCCGAGGCGGTCGTCGACGGGCCGCTGCGGCTCACGTTCGCCGAGCTGGCCGAGCGCGTCCGGACGGCCGCGGGCGCGTTCCGCGCGCAGGGCGTCGGCAAGGGCGACCGGGTCGCGGTCTGGGCGCCGAACTCCGCCGAGTGGATCATCGCGGCGTTCGGCCTGGTGACCGCGGGCGGAGTGCTGGTCCCGGTCAACACCCGCTTCAAGGCCGAGGAGGCCGCCGACATCATCCGGCGGAGCGGCGCGAAGGCCGTCCTCGTCCAGCAGGGCTTCCTCGGCCAGGAGTACGCGGCACCGGACGGCGTCCCGGTGATCGACCTCAAGTCGGGCTTCCTGGCGAGCGGGTCGCCGTTCGAGGCGGACGTCCGCCGCGACGACATCGCCGACATCATCTACACCTCGGGCACGACGGGCCGGCCCAAGGGCGTCATGATGGACCACGGGCAGACGCTCCGGCTGTACGCCGAGTGGTGCGATCTCGCCGACCTGCGGGAGGGCGACCGGTACCTCATCGTCAACCCGTTCTTCCACACGTTCGGGTACAAGGCGGGCTGCATCGCGTCGATGATCCGCGGCGCGACGATCCTGCCCGTCCCGGTCTTCGACGTGGACCGGGTCCTCGAGCTGGTCGAGCGCGAGCGGGTGACGATGCTGCCCGGCCCGCCCACGCTCTACCACTCGCTGCTGGAGGCGAAGGGCGACCGCGACCTGTCGTCCCTGCGCGCCGCCGTGACGGGCGCCGCCGACATCCCGGTCGAGCTGATCCGCCGGGTCCGCAGCGAGCTGCCCTTCAAGTCGATCATGACGGGATACGGGCTCACCGAGGCCGGGACGGCGACCGCCTCCAGGCCCGGCGACTCGTTCGAGGACATCGCGACGACCGTCGGCACCCCCTGCGACGGCGTCGAGGTGCGCATCGCCGACGACGGCGAGGTGCTCGTCCGCGGCTACAGCGTCATGCGCGGCTACCTCGACGACCCGGAGGCGACCGCGGCGGCGATCGACGCCGACGGCTGGCTGCACACCGGCGACCTCGGCACGGTCGACGACCGGGGGTACGTGCGGATCGTCGGCCGCAAGAAGGACATGTTCATCGTCGGCGGCTTCAACGCCTACCCGGCCGAGATCGAGGGGTTCCTGCTGGAGCATCCGGCGGTCGCGCAGGCCGCCGTGATCGGGGTCCCCGACGCGCGGCTGGGGCAGGTCGGCAAGGCGTTCGTCGTCCGGCGCGGGGACCTCACCGCGGACGAGCTGATCGTGTGGAGCCGCGAGCGGATGGCCGGCTACAAGGTGCCGAAGCACGTGGTGTTCCGGGACGAGCTGCCGCTCAACGCCACGGGGAAGGTCATGAAGGACCGGCTCGAATGACAGCGCCCCACGGTTCCCGGGCGAGGCCCCGCGCACGGCCGATCCGGCGGCGCATCGCGCTGCTGCTCGCGGTCCCCCTGGCGTCGCTCCTGGTGCTGTGGGCGTTCGCCGCGACGACGACGCTGTCGGACGCGCGGCAGCGGCTCACCTTCGCGACGGTGCGCGACAAGGCGGGCGAGCCCGCCGGCCTGCTCACCCAGGCGCTGCAGGGCGAGCGGTCGGCCGCGGTCGGGCTGCTCGCGGGCGGCGAGGCGGGCGCGAACGAGTTCCGCGACCGGGTGGCGGCCACCGACGCGGCGGTGGCCGCCTTCCAGCGGATGGCGCGCTCGCCCGACCTCCGGGAGTCCGAGGGGATGCTGCCCCGGCGGCTGCGGACGATCAGTGAGTCGTTCGACGGCCTGCGGGCGCTGCGCGACCGGATCGAGGCCCGCTCGATCGCCCCGCTGGAGGTGATCGACGGGTACAGCGCCGTCGTGGACGACGCCATGCGGCTGGTGGCGGCGCTCGCGAGCATCGGCGAGGTGTCGATCTACCAGCACAGCCACGCGCTGCTGCAGTCGTACTGGGCGCTGGACTTCATGCTGCGCGAGGACGCGCTCCTGCGGGCCGTCCACGCCGGCGGCCGGATGGGCGGGGCCGAGCGCACGGCGTTCGCGGGCTGGGCGGCCGAGGGGCGGCTGCTCTTCGAGAACGCCCGCACGGGCGTCGACGGCGAGCCCGCCCGGCTCGTCCAGGAGTTCGCCGACTCCACCGCCTACACGGGCTACCGGGAGCTGGAGGACGGCGTCGTCCGGTCGGGCGCGGTGCCGTCCGCCGCCGAGTGGCGCGCCGCCGTCGACGGGGCGCTGCCCGGCTGGCACAAGGCGGCCGAGGAGGCGGGCCTGGCGCTGCAGACCGAGGAGGTCGATCCCGCCGGGCAGCGGATCATGCTGCGCTTCTACCTGGCCGGCGGGCTCGGGCTGCTCGCCGTGGCCGTGTCGGTGGCGCTGTCCCTGCTGTTCGCGCGCCGGATCGCCGACGAGCTGCGGAACCTGCAGCGGACGGCGCAGCAGCTCGCGCACGAGCGGCTGCCGAGCGTCGTCGCGCGGCTGCGCCGGGGCGACCGGGTCGACGTCGAGGCCGAGACGTCCCGGACGGCCGCCGCGCGGACCACCGAGATCGTGCTGGTCGGCGAGGCGTTCGACGCCGTGCAGCGCACCGCGATCGGTACCGCGGTCGGGGAGGCGGAGCTGCGCCGGAACATCAACCGCGTCTTCGTCAGCCTGTCGTGGCGGAGCCAGTCGCTGCTGCAGCGCCAGCTGCGGCTGCTCGACGAGATGGAGCGCGGCGCGTCGAGCCCGGAGGAGCTCGAGAACCTGTTCCGGCTCGACCACCTCACCACCCGCATGCGGCGGCACGCGGAGGGCCTGGTGATCCTGTCCGGTTCGCCGACGGTGCGGGCCTGGGACCAGCCGGTCGACGCCGAGGACGTGGCCCGCGCCGCCGTCGCGGAGGTGGAGGACTACACGCGGGTCGAGGTGGCTGCCGTGTCGTCGGGCGCGGTGCACGGCGCCGTCGTCGCCGACGTCATCCACCTGCTGGCCGAGCTGATCGAGAACGCCACCGCGTACTCGCCGCCGACCACCGAGGTGACCGTGAAGATCGAGCGGGTGGCGAACGGGCTGGCGGTCGAGGTGATCGACCGCGGCGTCGGCCTGCACCCCGACGAGCTGGCGGAGCTGAACCGGCGGCTGGCCGACGCGGTCGAGTTCGACCTGGCCGACGACACCGACCGGCTCGGCCTGTTCGTGGTGTCCCGGCTGGCCGCGCGGCACGGCGTCAAAGTCGTGCTGCAGCCGTCCCCGTACGGGGGCACGACGGCGGTCGTGCTGCTGCCGAACGAGCTGCTAGCCGCGGCCGAGGCGGCGACGGAGCACGTCCCGGCGGCGGTGGGCCCGCCGCCCGTGGAGGCGCCGCACCGGTTCGGGCGGCGGCTGGACCGCCCGCGCCGTCCCGCGGTCACGGCCCCGCCGGACGTCGGCCCGTCCGCCCCGGCCCCGCGGCGGCCCGCCGATGAGGCGCCGCCGCCCACGCACGAGCCGCCGACGGTGTTCGAGCCGCCGTCCCGGCCGGAGGCGGCGCCGCAGCCCGTGCCGACGGGGGCGCCCGTGCACGAACGGCCCGAGGGCGCCGTCCCGTCCGCGGACCCGGGCGAGCCGGAGCCGAGCGAGCGGACCGGGCGGCTGCCGAAACGGGTCCGGCAGCGGAACCTGGCGCCGCAGCTGCGCGGACGGCCGCAGGGACGGCACGCGGCGGGCGCGGCGGCGCCCGGCGCGCCGGGGGAGCAGGCCGACGAGCCGGACCCCGAGTCCAGCCGCGCGCTGATGGCGGCGCTGCAGTCCGGCTGGACGCGCGGCCGCGAAGAGGACGAACCGGGCGGCCCCGGCGATCCGGCCGACGACGACCCGCGCGACGGATGGAGACGATCATGAATGCCGCGACCCGGGCGTCCGGCGAGCTGGACTGGCTGCTGGACGACCTCGTGAAGCGCGTCGGGGAGGTGCACCAGGCGGTGCTGCTGTCCCGCGACGGCCTGGTGATGGGCGCGTCCGGCGGCCTCAGCCGTGCCGACGCCGAGTTCCTGGCCGCGCTGTCGTCGGGCTTCAACAGCCTGGCGGCCGGCGCCCGCGACCACTTCCGCGCCGCCGAGGTGCGGCAGACGCTCGTGGAGCTGGACGGCCGGCTGTTCTTCGTCATCCCGGCGGCCGAGGGCAGCTGCCTGGCGGTGCTGAGCGACGCCGGCGGCAACGCCGGGCTGGTCGCCTACGAGACCGCCATGCTGATCAAGCGGTTGCGGCGGCAGCTCGCCGCCGCGCCGCGCGGCGCCGCGGGTCCGGCCGGTCCCGGCGGGCGGGCGTGAGCCGGGCCCGATGACCTCTCCCACCTTCGAGTCCCCGCCGCCCGCCCCGCCCGGCGAACCGGACGACGTCCCGCTGCACACGCTGAAGATCCTGGTGGCGGGCGGGTTCGGGGTCGGCAAGACCACGCTCGTCGGGGCGGTCAGCGAGGTGCGCCCGCTGCGCACCGAGGAGACGCTCACCGACGCCTCCACCGGCGTGGACGACCTGCGCGGCGTGGAGGGCAAGACCACCACCACCGTCGCGATGGACTTCGGCCGCATCACCCTCTCCGGCGGCGTGCGGCTGTACCTGTTCGGCACGCCCGGGCAGGAGCGCTTCTGGTTCATGTGGGACCAGATCGCCTACGGCGCGGTGGGGGCGGTCGTGCTGGTCGACACCCGGCGGCTGGAGAGCAGCTTCTCCTCGATCGACTTCTTCGAGCAGCGCGAGATCCCGTTCGTGGTGGTCGCGAACCTGTTCGACGGCGCCGACCGCCATCCCGAGGCGGAGCTGCGGGAGGCGCTGGACGTCGATCCGGACGTGCCGGTCGTCGAGTGCGACGTGCGGGGCCGCGCGGCGGCGCGGGACGTCCTCGTCCGGCTCGTCGAGCACGCGATCCGCGCCCGACCATCGGATTCTCGCTAGCGGTATTGGCATTCTCATTTTCTGGAAGTAACGTATCCGTCGATGAACGACATCGTGCAGACCTCGTCCGGCATCCCGCTCCGCCCGGTCTACGGACCGGCGGACCGGGGCGCCGATCCGCCGGCGCCGGGGGAGTTCCCCTTCACGCGCGGCAACTACCCGTCCGGGTACCGCGGGCGGCTGTGGACGTTCCGGCAGTACTCGGGCTTCGGGACGGCGGAGGAGTCCAACCGCCGCTACCGGTACCTGCTGGACCAGGGCGGCACCGGCCTGTCGGTGGCGCTGGACCTGCCGACGCAGTGCGGTCACGACTCCGACGACCCCGAGGTGAGCGAGGAGGTCGGGCGGGTCGGCGTCGCCGTCGACACGCTGGCCGACGCCGAGATCCTGTTCGACGGCATCCCGCTCGACAAGATCAGCACCAGCTTCACCATCAACGGGACCGCCGCGATCCTGCTGGCCTTCTACGTGGCCGCCGCCGAGCGCAAGGGCGTGCCCCGGGAGAAGCTCACCGGGACGATCCAGAACGACATCCTCAAGGAGTACGCGTCCCGCGGCACGTGGATCTGGCCGCCCGAGCCGTCGCTGCGGCTGATCGCCGACACCATCGAGTTCTGCGCGGCCGAGGTGCCGAAGTTCAACGCGATCTCGGTGGCGGGCGCGCACTTCCGCGACGCCGGCGCGAACGCCGTCCAGGAGATGGCGTTCACGCTCGCCGACGGGGTCACCTACTGCGACACCGTGCTGGAACGCGGCCGGATGTCGATCGAGAAGTTCGCCCCGCAGATCTCGTTCTTCTTCTACACGCACGGCGACTTCTTCGAGGAGATCGCCAAGTACCGGGCGGGACGGCGGCGCTGGGCGACGATCGTCCGGGAGCGGTACGGCGCGACGACCGACAAGGCGTCGATGTTCCGCTTCGGCTGCGTCGCGGGCGGCGCGTCGCTGTACGCGCCGCAGGCCCGCAACAACGTCGTCCGGGTCGCCTACGAGGCGATGGCCTCGGTGCTCGGCGGCGTCCAGTCGATGTTCACCGCCGCCTGGGACGAGCCGTTCGCGCTGCCCAGCGAGGAGTCGGCGACGCTCGCGCTGCGCACCCAGCAGATCCTCGCGCACGAGACCGGCGTCACCCGCGTCGCCGACCCGCTCGGCGGCTCCTACTTCGTCGAGGCGCTCACCGACGAGACCGAGGCGCGGATCGTCGAGATCATGGACGACCTCGAGCGGCACGGCGGCATGGTCCGCGCCATCGAGGACGGCTACCTGCAGGGGCTCATCGCCGACGAGGCGTACGCGCTGCACCAGGAGATCGAGGCGGGCACGAAGCCGGTCGTCGGGGTGAACCGGTTCGTCTCCGACGAGCCGCCGCCCGAGCTCGCGACCTACGAACTGGACCGGGAGGGCCGCGAGCGGCAGCTCGAACGGCTCGCGAAGGTCAAGGCCGACCGCGACGACGCGGCCGTCCGCGCCCGGCTCGCCGACCTGTCCCGCGCGGCGGAGGGCGACGCCAACCTCATGCATCCCCTGATCGACTGCGCCGCCGCGTACTGCACGGTCGGCGAGATGGTCGCCGCGCTCAAGGCGGTGTGGGGCGAGTTCCGGCAACCGGTGGTGTTCTGATGCCCGCGAGAGTACTGGTGGCCAAGCCCGGCCTGGACGGCCACGACCGGGGCGCCAAGATCGTCGCGCGGGCGCTGCGCGACGCCGGCTTCGAGGTCGTCTTCACCGGCATCCGGCAGCGCGTCGAGGACATCGTCGCGATCGCCGTGCAGGAGGACGTCGCCGTCGTCGGGCTGAGCATCCTGTCCGGGGCGCACGTCGCGCTGACCGGCCGCACCGTCGCGGCCCTGCGGGAGGCCGACGCGGGCGACATCGCCGTCATCGTCGGCGGGACGATCCCGGCGGCCGACGTCCCGAAGCTGACCGACGCGGGCGCGGCCGCCGTCTTCCCGACCGGCACCGCCCTCGACGCGATCGTCGCGCAGGTCCGCGCGCTCACCGCGACGCCGGCCTGACCGGCCGGGGCCGACCTCGGCCGAACGAGCAGATTTCACAGACGTAGGAGGCATTGTGCGGGTCGGCGTGATGATCGGGCCGGAGCGGGGCGACTCGGCCAAGAAGGTCGGGCGGATGATCGACGACGTCCTGTGGGCCGAGGAGGCCGGGCTGGACACCGCCTGGATCCCGCAGGTCCCGACGGACTTCGACGCCCTGGTCGCCGCGTCCCTGATGGGCGCGCGCACCCGGCGGATCGAGCTCGGGACCGCGGTCGTCCCGCTCCAGGCGCAGCACCCGATCGCGCTGGCCCGGCAGGCGCTGTCGGCGCAGGCCGCCGCGGGCGGGCGGCTCACGCTCGGCGTCGGCCCGTCGCACCACTGGATCATCAGCGACATGCTCGGGCTGCCGTACGAGAAGCCCGCCGCGTACACCCGCGACTACCTGGACGTCCTGGACGCCGCCCTACGCGGCCCCGGCGACGTCGACGTCGAGAACGACACGTTCACCGTGCACAACCCGCTCGGCATCGGGCCCGTCGCGCGGATGCCGGTCATGCTCGCGGCGCTCGGCCCGGTCATGCTGCGCATCGCGGGCGAGCGCGCCGACGGGACCGTGCTGTGGATGGCGGACGAGCGCGCGGTCGCCGAGCACGTCGCGCCCCGCATCACCAAGGCGGCCGAGGAGGCGGGACGGCCCGCGCCGCGGATCGTCGCGGGCGTCCCGGTGTGCCTGTGCGCGCCGTCCGAGGTCGACGCGGCCCGCGAGCGCGCCAACCGCATCCTCGGGGAGGCGGAGATCTCCCCGAACTACCAGCGGCTCCTGGACTACGGCGACGCGAAGGACGTCGGGGACCTGTGCGCGGCGGGCGACGAGGAGGCCATCGCGGCGCGGTTCCGGCGGTTCCGCGACGCGGGCGTCACCGACCTGTCGGTGCGGCTGCTGCCGATCGGCGAGGGGCGCGAGCAGCTGGTGGCGTCCAAGCGCCGGACCCGCGAGGTGCTCGCCGGGATCGCGGCGGACCTGCGATGACCACCGCTCCGGGGGCGGGGCCGCTGGCGGGGATCCGCGTCCTGGAGGTCGGCCACATGCTGGCCGGCCCGTACGCGACGATGATGCTCGCCGACCTCGGCGCCGACGTCGTCAAGCTGGAGCCGCCGGGCGGCGACATCTCCCGGCAGGTGAGCGACGCCTACTTCGCGAGCCTCAACCGGGGCAAGCGCAGCGTCCGGCTCGACCTCGGCACCGAGGCGGGGCAGGCGCGGCTGGGCGAACTCGCCGCGGACGCGCACGCGCTGCTGGTCAACCTGAAGCCGTCGGCGATCCGCAAGTACGGGCTGACGTACGAGGCGCTGCGGCGGTGGAACGAGCGGATCGTCTGCGTCGCGGTCACCGGGTTCGGCCTGGACGCCGGGGACGACCCCGCGTTCGACTACGTGATCCAGGCGGCCACCGGCATCGCGGCGCTGACCGGCGATCCGGACGGGCCGCCGACGCTGCCAGGGTACTCCTCGGCCGACAACTCGGCGGGGCTGACGGCGGCGCTCGGCCTGCTCGCCCAGATCGTCTCGGGGCGCGGCGGGCAGGTGGAGGTGTCGCTGCGCGACGTGATGCTGTCGCAGCTCAACTACCGGGCCTCGGCGTACCTCAACGAGGGCGTCGAGCCGCGGCGGCTGGCCAACGGCGCGCACTCCTACTACGTCCCGGCGCAGCTCTTCCCGACGGCGGAGGGCCACCTGGCGCTGTTCATCACCCACGACGCGTTCTGGCGGTCGTTCTCGGCGGAGGCCGGGATCGCGGGCTTCGCGACGATGGGGGAGCGGGCGGTGCGGCGCGAGGAGGTCCTGAAGGCGGTCACCGAGGCGCTGGCGGCCGACACGGCCGCCGGGTGGGAGGCGCGGCTGCGCCCGCTGGGCGTCCCGGCGGCGGCGGTGCGGACGCTCCCGGAGGCGCTCGCCGCGACCCCCGAGGCGATCGTGACGGCGGGCGGCTTCCGGCTCGTCCGCTGCCCGGTCCGCGTCGCGGGCCACGAACCGGAGCACCGGCCGCCGCCCCGGCTGGGCGAGCACGGCGGGACGCTCTAACATTATGAGAATGCAATTCTCTTCAGTTGGACGGGAGACTCTCAATGTCGTCCCCTGACCCGCGCTCTCCGGACGCCGGAGAGCGGATCGCGCTCGTCTTCGCCGACCCCGAGTCCGGCGAGGGCGACCGCGAGTACAGCGTGGAACGGCTGGACGCGCTGGCGAACGGCCTCGCCGCCGCCCTCGCGGAGCGTGGCGTGCGGGCCGGGCAGCGGGTGGCGCTGATGTCGTCCAACCGCCCCGAGTTCGTCGTCGCGGTCCGCGCCGTGTGGAAGCTCGGCGCGGCGGTCGTCCTGCTCAGCCCGGCGTGGAAGCGCACCGAGGTCGCGCACGCCCTGGAGATCACCGAGCCCGCGCACGCGGTCGGCGACCACCCGGTGCTCGCCGGGCTGATGCCGATGCTGCACCTCGACGAGCCCGTCGAACCCGCCGCGGCCGCCTACAAGGACCCCGACCCGGACGCGGACGCCGTCCTCGTGTTCAGCTCCGGCACCACCGGCATGCCGAAGGCCGTCCGGCACACGCACGGCTCGTTCGCCGCGGCCGTCCGGCACTGGCGGGACGCCCTCGCGCTGACCGCCCGCGACCGCATCCAGATCACGACGCCGCCCTCGCACATCCTCGGCCTGCTCAACATCGTCACCGCCCTGGACGCGGGCGCGTGGCTGCGGCTGCACCGCCGGTTCGACCTCGACCGGATGCTCCACCACATCCAGGCGGACCGCATCACCGTCGAGATGGCCGTCGCGCCCATCGCGCTGGCGCTCGCGAACCATCCCGACCTCGAGTCCTACGACCTGTCGTCGCTGCGGTTCATCATGTGGGGCGCGACGCCGGTCACGCCGAGCGTCGCCGAGACCGTCACCCGGCGGACGGGCGTCGGCTGGGTGCCCGCCTACGGGGCCAGCGAGCTGCCCGTCATCACCTGCAACCCGCTCGACGGCGCGCGGCTGGACAGCGCGGGCCGCGCCGTGCCCGGCGTGACGCTGCGGACGGTGTCGCTGGAGACCGGCGAGCCCCTCGGCCCCGGCGAGGTCGGCGAGATCCAGGCGCGCGCCGAGTCGCTGATGGCGGGCTACCTGCCGGACGAGGCGACGGCCGAGGGCTTCGCCGACGGCTGGTACCGCACCGGCGACGTCGGGCGCATCGACGCGGACGGCTGGCTGACGCTCACCGACCGGTCCAAGGAAATGATCAAGGTGCGGGGGTTCCAGGTCGCGCCCGCCGAGATCGAGGGCGTCCTGCACGGCCACCCCGGCGTCGCGGACTGCGCCGTCTTCGGCGTGCCCGACGAGGCCGACGGCGAGGCGATCGTCGCGGCCGTCACGCCACAGGGCCCGCCGCTCGACCACGCGGACCTGATCGCGTACGTCGGCGAGCGGCTCGCCGGCTACAAGCGCCCGCGCCGCGTCGTGGTCGTGCCCGAGATCCCCCGCCTGCCCTCCGGCAAGGTGCTGCGCCGAGTACTCAAGGAGCGTCATGGACGCGCGACTGACCACTGAACAGCGCGAGCTGCGGGACGCGGCCGCGCGGCTCGCCGCCGACCTCGGCCCCGGGTCCGTCCAGGACCTCGCCGACGCCGACCGCGCCGCCCGGCTGGAGAAGGCGGTCGCCGCGACCGGCTGGCGGACCCTGCGCTCCGACGGCGCGTCGGGCGTGGAGGTCGCGATCGTCGCCGAGGAGTTCGCCCGCGGGCTGGTCGACGTCCCGTTCGCCGGGCCCGTCCTGGCCGACGACCTGCGGCCGCACGCCGACGCCGGGGACGCCTGCACGATCGCCGTGGACGTCGCGGCCGGGAGCGCCGCCGGGACGGTCGAGGCCGTGGACGCGGCGGGCGCCGAACGGGCCCTCGCCGTCCGGGACGGCCGGATCCTCGCCGGTCCCGTCGGCGCGGCGCTCCCGCAGACCGACCTGACCCGGCGCGCCGCGGAGGTCGGCGCGCTCGAACCCGCGGGCGAGCTGGACCCGGACGCCGCCGGGCGGCGGCTCGCGCTGGCGCTCGCCGTCACGTCCGCCGACCTCGTCGGCGCGGCCCGCGGCGCGCTGGCGCTCGCGGTCGAGTACGCCGGGGTCCGCGAGCAGTACGGGAAGGCGATCGGGTCCTACCAGGCCGTCGCGCACCCGCTCGCCGAGGGGCTCGCGCTGATCGAGGGCTCGGTGAGCGTCCTGCGGCACGCGGCCTGGGCCGTCGACGAGCTGACCGCGGACGAGGCGCTGCGGGCCGCCCGGATCGCGAAGGTCTACTGCGCGCGGGCCGCGCGGACGGTCTGCGAGACGGCGGTGCAGGTGCACGGCGGCATCGGCAACACCTGGGAGTGCCTCGCGCACGTGTACCTGCGGCGGGCGCTGACGTCCACCGAGCTGTTCCCCGCGCGACTGGAGGAGATCGACCTTGGACTTTCGTGACTCGCCGGAGGAGGCGGCGTTCCGCGCCCGCCTGCGCGACTGGCTAGCCGAACGCGCCGGGACGTTCCCGACGTCGGGGGACGAGTACTGGCGGCGGGCGGGCGAATGGCACCGGACGCTGTACGCGGCCGGGTTCTTCGGCCTGTCGTGGCCGAAGGAGTACGGCGGCCACGAGCTGCCGTCCGTCTACGACGTGATCCTGGACGAGGAGCTCGCCCGCGCGGGGGCCCCGCCCCGGCCGAGCCTCGGCTACCTCGTGCAGGGTCTCGGCCGGCACGGGAGCGAGGAGCTGCGGCGCTCGTTCCTGCCCGGGATGATCGACGGGACCGAGCGCTGGTGCCAGGGCTTCAGCGAGCCCGGCGCCGGGTCGGACCTCGCGTCCCTCACCACCACCGCGACCCGGGACGGCGACGAGTTCGTCATCCACGGGCACAAGATCTGGACGAGCTACTCCGACGTCGCCGACTGGTGCCTGCTGCTGGCCCGCACGGACCCGGACGTCCCGCGCCACAAGGGGCTGTCGGGGTTCATCGTGTCGATGAAGCAGCCCGGCATCGAGCAGCGGCCGCTGACGATGATGAGCGGCGTCAGCACCGAGTTCGGCCAGGTCGTCTTCGACGGGGCGCGGGTGCCCGCGGACCGCATGGTGGGGGCGCCCGGCGAGGGCTGGGCGCTGGCGATGACGATCGTCGGGCACGAGCGCGAGCCCGCCGAGCTCGGCTTCTCGGCCCGGTACGGCAAGCTCGTCCGCGAACTGGCGTCCCGCGTGGACGGCGACGCGCCGGACGGCACGGCGCCGGACGGCGCGGGGCTCGACCGCACGGCGCGGGACGAGCTCGCGTGGGCCGCCGTCCAGACGGAGATGCTGCGGCTGCACGTCCGGCGGCGGCTGTCGGAACGGCTCGACGGCGTCTCGCACGGCCCCGAGGGGTCCCTCGACAAGCTGCTCATGACGTGGGTCGAGCAGTCGGCCGGGCACGCGGCGCTGGCCGTCGCCGGCACCCGCGACGCCGAGATGCTGCACGCCTACCTGTACAGCCGAGCCCAGAGCGTCATGGGCGGCACCTCGCAGATCCAGAAGAACATCATCGCCCAGCGCATCCTGCGCCTGCCCGTCTGACCCGCCCGTCTGAAGCCGAGGAGGCCCCATGTACGACATGCCGGACGAGATCGAGGTCACCGCCGACGGCCCGGTGCGGATCATCACGCTGAACCGCCCGGACGCGCTCAACGCCGTCAACGACCCGCTGCACGCGGGGCTGGCGCGGCTGTGGCCGCGGCTCGCCGCGGACCGCGGCGCCCGCGCGGCCGTCCTGACCGGGCGCGGCAAGGCGTTCTCGGCGGGCGGCGACTTCGCCTACCTGGAGGAGCTGCGCGGCGACCCCGAGCTGCGCGCCAAGTCGCTCGCGGACGGCCGCGACATCGTCCTCGGCATGGCGCGCTGCCGGGTGCCGGTCGTCGCGGCGGTCAACGGCCCGGCCGTGGGCCTCGGATGCAGCCTGGTCGCGCTCAGCGACGTCGTCTACTTCGCGGAGAAGGCGCACCTCGCCGACCCGCACGTGCAGGTCGGGCTGGTCGCGGCGGACGGCGGCCCGCTGACGTGGCCGCTGCACACCAGCCTGCTGTTCGCCAAGGAGTACGCGATCACCGGCGCGCGCATCCCCGCGCGGCGCGCTCTGGAGATGGGGCTCGCGAACCACGTCGTCGAGGATCCGCTCACCGAGGCGCTGGCGTGCGCGAAGCGGATCGCCGGCCTGCCGCAGTTGGCGGTGGAGAGCACCAAGCGCATCCTGAACATCCAGCTCGAGCGGACCGTGCTCGCGACCCTCGACTTCGCGCTGAACGCCGAGGACCAGTCCTTCCAGACGGACGACTTCGCGGCGAGCATGGCGCGGCTCGCCAAGAACGCGAAATGACGTGCATGACGTGAAATGACGAGGCCCCGGGAGCCGCGGCTCCCGGGGCCTCACGACGGGCTCACTTCGGGGGGAACCGCAGAGCGCCGTCGAGCCGGATGACCTCGCCGTTGAGGTAGTCGTTCTCGCAGATGTGCTCGACGAGCGCCGCGTACTCCGGGCTCTGCCCCATGCGGCGCGGGTGCGGCACCTGCGGACCCCAGTACGCCTCGAGCTTGTCGCCGGCCTTGCCGTACGCGGGGGTGTTGAAGGTGCCGGGCGCGATGGTGACCACGCGGATCCCGAGCGGGGACAGGTCGCGGGCGGCGACGAGCGTCATGCCGACCACCCCGCCCTTGGCGGCCGCGTACGGGAGCTGCCCGATCTGCCCCTCGTACGCGGCGATCGACGCGGTGTTGACGATGACGCCGCGCGAGCCGTCCACGGCCTCCTGGCGGCCCATCGCGGCGGCGGCGAGCCGCATCACGTTGAACACGCCGGTCAGGTACACGTCGACGGTCTTGCGGAAGCCCGCGAGGTCGAGGGGGGAGCCGTCCCGGCCGACGAGCCGCCCGCCGGTCGCCGGGCCGCCGTGGCAGTCGACGGAGACGCGCAGCGGGGCCGCGTCCGCGGCGGCGGCGATCGCGGCCTCGACGTCGGCCTCCTCGGTGGCGTCGGTCCGCACGTACCGGACGCCCAGTTCGGCCTCGAGGGCCTTGCCCTTCTCGTCGGCGAGGTCGGCGACGACGACCTTCGCGCCGGCCGCGTGCAGGCGGCGCACGGTGGCCTCGCCGAGGCCGCCCGCGCCGCCGACCACGACCGCGGAGCTCCCGCTGATCTGCATCGGTGTCCCCTCTCTTGCTAATACGGATCTACCTGAGCGAGAATAGCATTCTCATGAACATTGCGATGATCCTCGAAATGGCGGTCTCGGCGGGTGATCGGGTGGCCGTGTCGGCGGGCGACGGGGCGGCGGGCGGCCGCTCCTGCACCGCCTCCGAGCTCCTGAGCCTCGCCCATTCCGCGGCGCATCGGTTCCGCGAGTACCCCGCGGTCCTCTACCTCGGCACCAACCACCTCGCCTACCCCGTCGCGCTGTTCGGCGCGGCGCTGGCGGGCGTCCCGTTCGTCCCCCTCAACTACCGGCTCGGCGAGGAGCAGCTCCAGGGGCTGCGCGACCGGCACCCCGGCGCCCTCGTGCTGGGCCCCGACGACCTCGACGGCCTCCTCGACGCCGCGGACCCGCCCGCCGGCGCGGAACTCGGGGAGATGCCGGACGGCGACGAGGTCGCCGTGCTCCTCTACACCAGCGGGACGACCTCGGCGCCGAAGTCGGCGATTCTGCGGCACCGGCACCTGCTGGCCTACGTGATGAACACCCTCGAGTTCGCGTCCGCCGGGGAGGAGGACGCGGCGCTCGTCGCCGTCCCGCCGTACCACATCGCGGGGCTGGCCAACCTGCTCACGAACATCTACACCGGCCGCCGCGTCGTCTACATGGCGCGGTTCGACGCGGCCGAGTGGCTCGCGACCGTCCGGCGCGAGGGCGTGACGCACGCCCTCGTCGTCCCGACGATGCTCGCCCGGATCGTCGCCGAGGTGGACGGCGACGACGCGGGGACGCCGACGCTGCGCACCCTCGCCTACGGGGGCGCGCGGACGCCGCGGCCCGTCCTCGAACGGGCCCTGCGGGTCTTCTCCGGCACCGGGTTCGTCAACGCCTACGGGCTGACGGAGACGGCGTCCTCGGTCGCGGTCCTCGGGCCGAACGACCACCGCAAGGCGCTCGCCTCGGACGACCCCGCGGTGCGGGCGCGGCTGGAGTCGGTCGGCCGGGCCGTGCCGGGCGTGGAGTTCCAGATCCGCCGCGACGACGGCGAGCCCGCGGCGCCCGGCGAGACCGGGCTGGTGTTCGTCCGCGGCGACCAGATCTCCGGCGAGTACGGCGGCGGCACGGTGCTCGACGCCGGCGGCTGGTTCGCCACCCGCGACCGGGGCCGGCTCGACGACGGCGGCTACCTGTTCATCGAGGGCCGCGCCGACGACACCATCATCCGAGGCGGCGAGAACATCGCCCCCGCCGAGATCGAGGACGTCCTGCTCGGCCACCCGGGGATCACCGAGGTCGCCGTCATCGGCCCGCCCGACCCCGAGTGGGGGCAGCGGATCGTCGCGGTCGTCGTCGGCGAGGGCGACCCCGAGGAGATCCGGCGGTGGGCGAGGGAGCGGCTGCGCTCGTCCAAGACGCCCGACGCGATCGTCTTCCGCGCGGAACTGCCGAAGACCGACACCGGAAAGATCCTCCGCCGCACCCTGCTGGCCGACCTGGAGTCCGCACATGCCTGAGACCGCCCCCGAAGCCGTCATCGTGTCCGCGCTGCGCACGCCCATCGGCACCGCGTTCAAGGGGACCCTGCGCGACACCACCGCCTTCGACCTGGCCCACCACGTCGTCTCGCACGCGGCGTCCGGCCTGGACCCCGAGGTCATCGACGACGTGATCCTCGCCGAGGGCCTCTACGGCGGCGGCGTCGTGGCCCGGCACGCCGCGCTGACCGCCGGGCTCACCGACGTCCCCGGCCTCGCCCAGAACCGGCACTGCGCCGCCGGGCAGGCCGCCGTGCAGAGCGCCGCCGCGAGCGTCCGCGCCGGGATGGACGACCTGATCATCGCGGGCGGCGTGAACTCGGCGTCGACCGCGCCGAAGTCGTCCTTCCGGGTGGACGGCGAGTGGACCGACTGGTTCCCGCCCACCCACCCCGACCGTCCGGACGCCCCCAACCGCGACATGTCGATCACCGTCGGCTGGAACGCGGCCGTCGAGGCGGGCGTGTCCCGGGAGGAGATGGACGCCTGGGCGCTGCGCTCGCACCGCAACGCCGTCCGCGCCATCGACGAGGGACGGTTCGACGCGGAGATCGTCCCGATCGACACGCCGCACGGGACGTTCGCCGTCGACGAGCACCCGCGCCGCGACACCACGCTCGAGAAGCTCGCCGCGCTGAAGCCGCTGCACCCCGAGATCGAGGGATTCAGCATCACCGCGGGCAACGCCTGCGGCGCCAACGACGGCGCCGCGGCGCTCGTCGTCGCGGGCGGCCGGTTCGCCCGCCAGCACGGGCTGCCCGCGCTGGCGACCGTCCGGTCGTGGGCGTCCGTCGGCGTCGACCCCCGCGTCACCGGGCTCGCGCCGGTGAAGGCGATCCCGAAGGCGCTGGCCCGCGCCGGGATGAAGCCCGCGGACGTCGACGTGTTCGAGATCAACGAGGCGTTCGCGGCGATGTGCGTCGCGACCGTCGGCCGGCTCGGGCTCGACCCGGACCGGGTCAACGTCAACGGCAGCGGCTGCTCGCTCGGCCACCCGGTCGCCGCGACCGGTGCCCGGATGCTGGTCACGCTGGTGCACGAGCTGCGCCGCCGGGGCGGCGGCGTCGGCGTCGCCGCGATGTGCGCGGGCGGCGGCATGGGCTCGGCCACCGTGATCGAGGTCCCCGCCCCGTGACGGACGCCCCGGTGACGGGCGCGCCCGTGACGGACGTCCCCGGGCTGCTCGCCGCGGCCCGCCGCGGGTCGCCCCGCGCGGCGGGCCGGCTGCTGAGCCTCGTCGAGGGGGAGCGCCGCGACGAGGTCCTCGCCGCCCTCGACGGCCCGCCCGGCGCGCCGCCCGGCGCGGCCTCCGACTCGGCCCCCGCTCCCGCCTCCGGGGCGGGGGCCGCCCGGGTCGTCGGCCTGACCGGGCCGCCCGGCGCGGGCAAGTCGACGACCGTCGCCGCGCTCGTCGGGGCCTACCGGGAGCGCGGGCTGCGGGTCGCGGTGCTCGCGGTCGACCCGTCGTCCCCGTACAGCGGCGGCGCGCTGCTCGGCGACCGGATCCGGATGGCCGCGCACACCACCGACCCCGGCGTGCTCATCCGCTCGCTGGCGACGCGCGGCCACCTCGGCGGCCTGGCCGCCGCGGTGCCCGCCGCCGTCCGGCTGCTGGGCGCGCTGGCGTTCGACCTGGTCCTGGTGGAGACGGTCGGCGTCGGGCAGTCCGAGATCGAGGTCGCCGCCGTCGCCGACCCCACCGTCGTCGTCCTGACGCCCGGGGCGGGCGACGCCGTCCAGGCGGCGAAGGCGGGACTCCTGGAGGTCGCCGACCTGCTGGTCGTCAACAAGGCCGACCGGGACGGCGCCGCGCGCACCGTCCGCGATCTGCGGATCGAGACGGGCGCCCCGGTGCTCACCCTCGTGGCGACCGAGGGGACGGGCCTGCCCGAGCTGGTCGAGGCGATCGACGCCCATCACCGCGCCGACACCGCGGAGCGGCGGACGTCCCGCGCGCACGCGCAGATCCTCTCGCTGGCCCACACGCGCCTGCGCGCCCATCCCGAGCTCGCCCGGCTCGCCGCCGCCGTCGCCGACGGCCGCCACGACGCCTACACGGCGGCGGACCTGCTCCTCCGCCGGTCCCGCGAGCCCGGCGGGCCGGCGGAGGAGCAGGAGTTCGGGTAGCCGACGGGCGCGGCTCCTCGGCCGCGCCCATGGGCGGGCTCCCTCAGGCGCGCTCCTTCAAGCGCAGGAGGGCCTCCTGCGCGTAGGAGGCGACGAGGGAGCCGTCCGCGGTGAGGAGGTCGCCGCGGCCGAAGCAGCGGCCGTGCGCCAGGATCGGGCTGTGCTGGCGCAGCAGCAGCCAGTCGTCGGTGCGGAACGGGCGGTGGAACCACACGCTGTGCGAGGTGACGGCCGACGTGAACGCCGTCCCCGCGTCGTTCTGGGAGACGCCGTCGAGCGGGCGCAGCGCCGTGCCGATGAGCGTGAGGTCGGTGGCGTAGGCGGCCAGCGCCGGCGCCAGCTCCGCGCCGACGGCCGGCGTGCGCATCCACAGTTCGTACTCGGGCGGCCCGGCGGCCGCGGCGTCCAGCTCCGCGGTCGAGCGGGTGTCCCACGGCAGCAGGTCGAGCTTCACCCCGTGCTCGGCGCCGGGGACGGGCGGGACCCCGGGGACGGACTGGTGGTCGGCGCCGTCCTCCCCGGCGTGCAGCGACACCGACGCGGTGGCGATCACGCCGGGTTCCTGCCGCGCCGTGACCGTCACGGTGGCGAACGTCCCGCCCTCGTGGTGCCGCTCGACCTCGTACCGGACGGGTTCGTCCGAGCGGCCCGCGCGGGGGAACAGCGCGTGCAGGGACTTGACGGCCTTGTCCGGGCAGACGGCGGTGGCCGCCCGGACGAACTGGGCGAGGAGCTGGCCGCCGAACAGCCGGTGGTAGGTCAGCCGCTGGTTGCGTCCGGTCAGCTGTGCGGTGGCGGAGCGCGCGCCCGCGGCGCCGGAGTCGCCTTCCGGAACGGGGCCGGAGCCCTCCAGTTCCAGGCAGGCGAGGAGGTCGCTCCACGGATCGGTCACGGAAGTGGGCATGCCACTAGTGTAAATCACGTGACCGATCTATGAGAATGCTATTCTCATCTGCGTCTCACGCGGCGGCGGCGAACCCCGTGGAGCAGAACTCCCACAGCTCCTCGGCCGTGATCGGGTGGGCGTCCTCGTCGACCGGAGCCCCGTGCGCGATGAACATGACCGTCTGCATCACCAGCGCCGCCGCGCGCCGCGGCTTGACGCCCGGCCGCAGCGCGCCCGCCGCCTCCACCTGCTCCAGCAGCTCGGTGAACAGCGCGAGCAGCGGCGCGTGCGCCGACTTCACCTCGGCCGGGTGGGACACCAGCAGCTGCGGGGCGAAGTCGGTGAACAGCGGACGCTGCGCCGCCGGGTCGGGCCGGGACAGCTCGTACAGCAGCTCCACGGCCACCTTGAGGCGGTCCATCGGGTCGGTCCGGCCGCCGGCGGCGGCGCGGATCTGGTCGGTCGACCGGCGCAGGGCGTCCTCGAACAGGGCGAGGAGCAGCTCGTGCTTGCCGTCGAAGTGCTGGTAGAAGCTGCGCAGCGACTGGCGGGAGCGGTCCACCACCTCCTGCACGGTGAAGTCGGTGCTGCCCTTCTCCGCGATGATCGCCTGCGCCGCGTCGAGGAAGCGCTCCACCCGCTGCTCTGCGCGCAGCCGCGCCGCCTTGGTCGACCGCTCGACCGCGCGGTCCTTCCAGGCCGGCCGGTGGCTCGGGGTGTCCGCCGTCGAATCCGTCTTCTGCACCATGTGTAGAACCTTACTGCACAGTATCGGCAGTCACCGGTACCGGCACCGCCCTACGGCGCGCACGGCAACGAGACTATGACTTCCCTAACTCAAGAGTGTCATAGGCGCACGCTCCGCGCCGCGTTACCGCTCACGGTTCCACGGGTCACAGTTCCACGAGCCGCCGCGCCGTCCCCTCCGCGCGCAGGATCCGCCCCGCCTCCCGGGTCAGCTCCCGGGAGCCGCCGAGCAGGCCGTCCAGGACGAGCGCGCGCCGCACGTGCCGGTGCAGTTCGTGCTCCGCGGTGAACCCGATCCCGCCGAGCACCTGCTGGCAGTGCCGGGCCGCCGTCAGCGCCGCCCGTCCGGCCGCGGCCTTGCCGAGCAGCGCCGCCAGGTCCGCGTCCGCCGGGTCGTGCGGGGCGGCCAGCGCCGCCTCCGCGCCCTCCAGCTCGACCAGCGTCTCGGCGAGCCGGTGCCGGACGGCCTGGAACGCGGCGATCGGACGGCCGAACTGCGCGCGGTCGAGCGCGTGCTCGCGCGCGAGGCGCAGCATCGCCCGTCCGGTCCCGACCAGCCACCAGCCGAGCGCCCGCCGGCCCGCGGCGAGCGGGACCGGAGCGCCGGCCGGGACGGAACGCAACGGCAGGTCGCCGTCGAGCACGTCCGCGTCCCGCTCCGCGGTCCCGCGCTCCCAGACGACCCACCGGCCGCCCGCGTACGGCAGCGGCGGCGGCGCGTCCCCGGCGGGACGCCCCGCCGCGTGCAGCACCCCGTCGTTCAGCACCACGTCGTTCAGCACCGCCGCGTGGGCCCCGGTCTCGCCGAGCAGCCCGAAGACGAGCGGGACGGCGACGTCCGGCACCGCGGCGAGCAGGTCGGGCCAGCCGAGCTCGGCGAGGGCCGTGTCGAGGCCGGGACCCGACGCCGCCGCCATCGTCTTGCGCAGCGCGTCGGCGAGCATCTCCCGCTCGGCCGCGTCCATCGCGGGGGACTCCGGCGCAGGGGGCTCCATGGTCATTCCTTCCCCAGGTCGAGGAGACGGCGGGCGATGATGTTGCGCTGGATCTCGGCGGTCCCGCCGTAGATGGTGGCGGCCCGCGAGTACAGGTACTCCGAGCGCCACGGCGTCCCGTCCAGCTCGAGCACCCCCGGCAGCAGGTCCCGGGCGGTGTCGAACAGCCGCTGCTCGGCGGTGGCCAGCAGCACCTTGTCGACCGAGGTCTCCGGGCCGAGCCGCGCCCCGCCGGCGAGCCGCCGCTGCGTGGCGTGCGACCGGCAGCGGACGGTGTGCAGCGCGAGGTACGCGGCGCCGAGCGCGGCGTCGTCGCCCTCACCGGCCTCGGCGCTCTCGTCCACGAGCCGGTCCAGCCGCGAGTACAGGTGCGCGACGCGGTGCCAGAAGCAGGTCGAGCGCTCGTGGGGCAGCAGGTCCATCGCCAGCCGCCACCCGTCGCCCGGACGGCCCAGCATGCGGTCGCCGGGGACGACGACGTCGTCGAAGAACACCTCGGCGAACTCGTCGACGCCGTGCATCGTGCGCAGCGGCCGGACGGTGATGCCGGGGGAGTCCATGTCGAGGAAGAACGCCGTGATCCCGGCGTGGCCGGGCGCGGTGCGGGTGAGCAGCACGCACCGCGCCGCGAACTGGGCGAGGCTCGTCCACACCTTCTGCCCGTTGATCACCCAGTCGCCGCCGCGGGGCTCCGCCCGGGTCGACAGCGACGCGAGGTCGCTGCCGGACCCGGGCTCGGAGAACCCCTGGCACCACTGCTCGTCGCCGTTCAGCAGCCGCGGCACCATCTCGGCCGCCAGCGCGGGCGGCGCGTAGGAGATCATCGTCGGGGCGAGCACCTCGATCATCGAGTAGATCCCCGGCTCGGCGAGGCCGCGGGTCGCGACCTCCTCGCCGAGCACCGCGCGCAGCACGGCCGGCCCGCCGAGCCCGCCGACCTCGGCGGGCCAGCCGTACCGCATCCAACCCGCGTCGTAGAGCGCGCGCCGGACGCGGCCGAGGTGCGCGACCTGCCCGTCGAAGTCCAGGCCGGGCGCGGGGGACAGGTCGTTCGCGTCCAGCCACGCCCGCACCCCGGCCCGGAACTCCGCGACGTCCATGCTCACGCTCCGGCGCGCCGGTGCGCGTGCGAACGTCCGGAGTCGTGCGCGCCGCTGCGCCGGATGAACGTCATCGCCCGCGTCCGCAGCCGCCAGCCGTCGCCGGTCCGCGCGTAGGTGTCGCTGTAGTAGCCGATCCGCATCTCGTGGGTGGCGTGGTCCACGAAGCAGAGCGGCTGCGTGCCGGTCGCGGTGTCGCCGTCGATGTCGACCGCCGCCGTGCCGGTGAGGAACAGGCCCTTGGGCGCCGCCTCGACCAGCTCGGGGAACTCGTCGAGCCGGTAGGTGTCGCCGAACGCGCTGTAGGTGCCGTCCGGGGTGAACACCTTCAGCAGCCCGTCGATGTCGCCCTTGGTGATGGTCACCGCGTACCGGGCGAGGAGCTGCTGGATCGCGACGTGGTCCTCGACGCTATTTGTTGACAAAGACCTTTCCGCCCTTCATCACGAACCGCACGTCCTTGGTGACGGCGATGTCCTGCAGGGGATCGCCGGGCACGGCGATGACGTCGGCGAGGAGCCCCTCGGCGAGCCGCCCCCGGTCGGTGACGTCGATCAGCTCGGCGGCCCGGACGGTCGCCGCGCGCAGCACGTCCGCCGGGGCCAGGCCGCGCTCGACCAGCGCGGTCAGCTCGAAGGCGTTGCGGCCGTGCGGGATGGCGGGGGCGTCGGTGCCGACCGCGATCTTCACCCCGGCCTTGTAGGCCGCCAGCACCGACTGCCGCGCCTTCGGGAACATCTCCGCGGCCTTCGCCTGCAGCTCGGGCGCCGCCTTCGAGACGTCCATGCCGTCGGCCAGGGCCGTGGTCGGGACGAGCCAGGTGCCGCGCTCGACCATCAGCGCGATCGTCTCGTCGTCGATGAGGAACCCGTGCTCGATGCAGTCGATGCCCGCCTCGACGGCGTTGCGCACCGCGTCCGCGCCGTGCGTGTGCGCCGCGACCCGCAGGCCGCGCCGGTGCGCCTCGTCGACGATCGCGCGCAGCTCCTCGTCGGAGTAGTGCTGCGCGCCCGGCGTGCCGGTGTGCGACATGACGCCGCCGGACACGCACACCTTGATCAGCTTCGCGCCGTGCTTGATCTGGTACCGGACGGCCCGGCGGACCTCGTCGACGCCGTTGGCGATGCCCTCCTCGACCGACAGCTGCAGGACGCCGGGCGCGAACGCCGCGAACATCGTCGGGTCCAGGTGCCCGCCGGTCGGGGTGATGGCGTGCCCGGCCGGGACGATCCGGGGCCCGTCGATCCAGCCCGCGTCGATCGCCTTGCCGAGCGCGACGTCCAGCAGGTAGCCGCCCGTCTTCACGAAGAGCCCCAGGTTGCGGACGGTCGTGAAGCCGGCCCGCAGGGTGCGGCGGGCGTTGCCGACGGCGCGCAGCATCCGCAGCGGCGGATCGTCCTGGACGGGCGAGTACTCCAGCGTCTCGCCGCGCCCGCCCATCAGGAGGTTGACCTCCATGTCCATCAGGCCGGGCAGCAGGATCGCGTCGCCGAGGTCGACGACCTCGCCCTCGGGCGGGCCCCCGACCCCGGCGATGCGGTCGCCGTCGATCCGCAGGATCCCCGGCCGGACGATCTCGCCCGCGTCGACGTCGAGGAGCCCGCCCGCTCTCAGCGTGAGCATGTCAGACCACGGGCTCCACGATGAGGTCCAGGTACGCCGCGCCGCTGTCGGGGACGCGGGGCTGCTTCCACACCTCGACGGGGAACGACACCATGATCAGCCCCTGCATGAGGTGCATCAGCGTGCGGGCGTCCTCGGGCAGGTCGTCCCACGGGTGCCGGTCGATGTAGGCGATGGCGTCCTCGAGGCGGGGGAACGCGGCGTCGTAGAACGCCTGCATCTCCTCCATCGAGCTCTCGAGGCGCTTGGCGTACCGCTCGGGTTCGGTCGCCAGGGCCCAGCCCGCGTACGGCTCGAGGTCGGCGAATTCAGCGGGCAGCGGCATCGCTGTTCTCCTTGACGTGGTCGCGGGCGATCTTGTGCAGGTGACGCAGGAGGATCTCCTGGTCGTTGAGGGGGAACTCGGTGACGGCGCGGCCCTTGAGCATGGTCTGCGTGGCCTCGAGGGTGTTGGCGTCCTGGAGCGCGTACTCCTTGAACGTGACGCCGGCGAGCTCGTGGCCGAGTCGCTCCCGGGCGTTCTTCGGCGGGACGAAGTAGAGGCTCGCCTCGAAGATGTGCCGGTCGACGGCCGTCGGCCAGTAGTGGTACGTCAGGTACCAGCCCGGCGCCCAGATCAGCAGCATGAAGTTCGGGAAGAAGACGAAGGAGTCGCTTCCCCACGCCTTGTGGCGGGCCGGGTTGAGGCTGGGCGGGAGGTCGTCGAGGCCGTCGATGTCGGGCCGGTCCCACGGGCCGAACAGCCCGCTGCGCAGCACCCGCTCGATCGGCTTGACCATCTTCGGGTCCTTGGGCGGGGACATGCCGCCCCAGGACGAGATCATCGAGTGCGGCCCGTCGAGCTTGTAGTGCAGCGCCTCGTAGCCGTAGCCGAGCAGCTTGTCGGCCTCGTCCTTGACGGCCTGCTTCTGGTGCAGGACGGGCGCGTGGTAGAACTCGGCGAACGCGTCGATGAACAGCTTCCAGTTGCTGCCGACCTCGGCCCGGTAGCTGTACACCTCGGTCATCTCGTGGAAGGGGTAGCCCTCCAGGCCCTTGGCCATCTCGCCGAGGTACTCGGCGAGCGGCGCGGCGTCCGGGTCGAGGTTGACGAAGATGAACCCCTCCCAGATCTCGCAGCGCACGGACTTGAGCCCGTAGTCGGCCTTGTCGACGTCGAAGAACTCCTCCTCCTGCTGGATGAAGGTGAGCTCTCCGGCGAGGTCGTAGCGCCAGGCGTGGTACTTGCAGGTGAACTGGCGGCAGGTGCCCTTGACCTCCTCGCCGGGGTAGTCGTTCCAGACGAGCTTGTTGCCGCGGTGCCGGCACACGTTGTGGAACGCGCGGATCTGCTTGTCCTTGCCGCGGACGATGATCAGGGAGGTGTCCGCGACGGCGAGCTCCTTGGTGAAGTAGCTCCCGACCTTGGGCACCGACTCCACCCGGCCGACGTTCAGCCACGTCCGCTTGAAGATCGCCTCACGCTCTGCTTCGTAGTGCGCGGGGTCGATGGAGTCGTTGTAGTCGACGGGTGCCGTGCCCAGCTCGGAATAGTGCTCCGTCCAGCTGCCCGCGGCGGGTTTCGGGAAGTGAGGCAAGGGTCCGACCTCTCGTGGCGTTCCTTCTCGCTGACGAGAATGACATTCTCATTTGTGGATCGTAGGTTCTCATGAGAGGCCGCGAACGTCAATCCGTCGATGCCGGCGCTCGCCGAAGTCGGGCGCCGCCCGCCCCCGGCTCCTCCGCTGAACGGTTGATTCTCGTAAAATGAGAAGATAGTTTCCGCAGCGAGAGGAAGGAAGCACCGTCATGACGTCACCAGAACCGGCGCTGCGCCCCGGGACGCAGCTCGCCAGCACCGTGTGCGCGACGAAGGTGGTGGTCGTCCGGGCTCCCGCGCAGGGCGCCCCGGTGATCGCCTGCGGCGGCAGCCCGATGGCCGCCGCGTCCGGCGGGCCCGCGAAGCCGGCGGCGCCGTCCGGCGACGCCGCGAACGCCACGCTCGTCGGCAAGCGCTACGTGGACGACGCCGGGACCGTCGAACTGCTGTGCGTGTCCTCGGGCGCGGGCGAGCTGACCTGTGACGGCGCGCCCATGACCATCAAGGCGGCCAAGCCGCTGCCCGCCTCCGACTGAAGGACCGCCCTTGCCATCGCCACAGACGCGTGCGCCGTACACGCCGCCGCAACGGACGTCAGCGCCACGATCGTCATCGCCGCACGGGCGCCCGCGGGCCGTGGAGGCCCGGTGAGCGACCTCGTCCTGATCGAGCAGCGCGGCCACGTGCGGGTGCTGACGCTGAACCGCCCCGAGGCGCGCAACGCCCTCGACCCGGCCGCGATGGAGGAGCTGTCGGCCGCGCTGCGCGCCGCCGACGACGATCCCGCCACGCGCGCGATCGTCCTGACGGGCGCGGGGACGGTGTTCTGCGCCGGGCTCGACATGAAGGCGTTCGCCCGCGGCGGCGACATCAAGGGACTCGTGTGGTTCTACCACCGCAGCGTCCCCACGCCGGTCGTCGCGGCGCTGAACGGCCCCGCGCTCGGCGGCGGCTTCGAACTGGTGCTGGCGTGCGACCTGGTCGTCGCGGCCGAGGACGCCCGGCTCGGGATGACCGAGGTCACGCGGGGGCTGTTCGCGGGCGGCGGCGGCACGACGCTCTCCCAGCGGATCCCGATGGCGCTCGCCCTGGAGATGGGCCTCACCGGCGACCCCGTCACCGCGGACACGGCCCGCGAGTACGGGCTGGTGAACCGCGTCGTCCCCGCCGAGCGCGTCCGCGCCGAGGCGCTCGCGCTGGCCGGCCGGATCGCCGAGAACGGCCCGCTCGGCGTCGCGATGACCAAGAAGCTCATGCGGCAGCGCCGCTGGTGCACGCCGGACGAGGTGAACGAGGTGTTCGGCAGCGCGGACGCCAAGGAGGGGGCCCGCGCCTTCGCCGAGGGCCGCGCGCCGCAATGGACGGGAAGGTGACCACGCGGTGGACTTCGAGCTGAACGACGAGCAGAAGCTGTTCCGGGAGACGCTCCGCGACTTCGCCGACAAGGAGATCGCGCCGGTCGCCCCCGACTGGGAGCGGACCGGCCGGTACCCCACGGAGATCGTGGAGCGGCTCCGCCAACTCGGGCTGTTCGGCCTCAACGTGCCCGAGGAGTACGGCGGCCTCGGCGCCGACCGCGTCTCCTACGCGCTCGCGTTCGAGGAGATCGCCCGCGCCTGGCTCGGCGCCGCCGGGCTGTTCGGCCCGCACTCGGTCGCCTGCGTCCTGATCGCCCGGCACGGCACCGCCGAGCAGAAGGAGCGGTACCTGCCCCGGATGGCGACCGGCGAGCTGCGGTCGGGGATCTGCCTGACCGAGCCCGGCGCCGGCACCGACCTGCAGGGCATCGCGACCACGGCCGTGCGGGACGGCGACCACTACGTGGTGACCGGCGCGAAGACGTGGATCACCAACGCGCGCGTCGCGGGCGTCCTGCCCGTCCTGGTCAAGACGGGACGGGCCGAGCGCGCCCACGAGGGGATGTCGGTGCTGCTCGTCGACACGTCCTCGCCCGGCTTCAAGATCACCCGCGACCTGCCCAAGCTCGGCTACAAGGGGCCCGAGACCTGCGAGCTCGTCCTCGACGAGGTGCGGGTGCCGGTCGCGGACCTGCTCGGCGGGGAGGAGGGACGCGGCCTGCAGCAGGTCCTCGGCGGGCTCGAGATCGGCCGGATCAACATCGCCGCGCGGGCCGTCGGCGTCGCGCAGGCCGCCTACGAGGCGGCGCTCGGCTACTCCCGGGAGCGGGAGGCGTTCGGGCGGCCGATCTCGAACTTCCAGGCCATCCAGCTGAAGCTCGCCGACATGGCCACCGAGATCCAGGCCGCGCGGCTGCTGACCTACTGGGCCGCCGACCGGGCCGAGACGACCGGCGGCCGGGTCGACATGGAGGCGGGCATGGCGAAGATGTACGCCTCCGAGGTCGCCATCCGGTGCGCGCTGGAGTCGATGCGCATCCACGGCGGCTACGGCTACTCGGCGGAGTTCGTCGTCGAGCGGCTGTACCGCGACGCGCCCCTCATGGCGATCGGCGAGGGGACGAACGACGTCCAGCGCCTGGTCATCGCGAAGGCCCTCGTGTCCGGTGGGGGACGCCTGGGCTGGTGACGACCTCGCGCGGCGCGCGCGAGGCCCCCGGACGGCGACCGTCCGGGGGCCTTCCGCGTTTCCGGCGTACGCCTCCCGGATTACGGTCGCGTGACCCTTGTCACAGCGTCGCCAACCGACCTAATGTGTGTTCAGTAGGTTTCTGGAAGGAGTCCTCCGGTTGACCGAACAACGGCCGTACGCCGCCCTCCTCGCGAAGGGAGAGGACCGCCGACAGCGGATCCTGACCGCCGCGCAGCGCCTGCTGAAGCGGCACGGATGGCGCGGTATCACGCTCGGGCGGATCGCCCGGGAGGCCGGGGTGAGCCCGGCCGGCCTGCTGCACCACTTCGAGTCCAAGGAAGCCCTGCTCCACGCCGCCGTCGACGCGCGCGACGCCTACGACGAGGCGCACGCCGACATGGACGCCGACATCATCGAGCAGCTCGAGGGAGTCGCCGAGCGGTTCCACCGGGCGCCCGACCTGATCGGCATGTTCGCCGTCCTCCTGATGGAGAACCTTGACCCCGACGATCCGCTGCACGACCGCATGTTCGGCCGCTACCGGGCCTCCGTGCGCACCATCGCCGAAGGCATCCGGCGCGGCCAGCGCGCCGGCCGGTACCGCGCCGACGTGGACGCGGACGTGAAGGCCGTGGAGATCGTCGCCTTCCTCAACGGGATAGAGACATCATGGCTGCTGGACCCTTCGATTCCGCTGACCGAGGTCTTCAAGGAGTACACCGGGTCGCTCGCCCGGCAACTCGCACCCGCCGCCGATACACCCTGAGGCACCACCTCGTCGTGATCGCCCCGAGCATGCTCGGCGGCGTGCGCTTCGCGGGCGGCTGGGTGTTCGACCGTGTCGCGGCCGGATGGGACGTCACCGTCCTCACCGCGGACGGCGCCGGCTCCCGGGCGCTGCGCATCCTCGGCGCGCGGGGCCTCGACCTGGAGATGGCCCTCAACTCCCAGGTGCGCGGCCCCCGGCCCCGGGCCCTCGCGGTGGACGCCGCGCTCTACGAGTCCGACGAGCGGATCCGGCGCAGGCTGATCGGCGTGCTCGACAGCGGCATGGAGATCCGCCTGTGGGGCGGCAGCCGGGCCGCGTACGCCGACGAGGTCCCCGGATGCGTGCAGCACCGGCTGAGCGGCGCCGCCCGCGCGTTCAAGGCGCACGCCCTCGCGGCCGCGGCGGCGTCCGCGGGAGCCCGCCCGCAGTGCGTCTCCCCGGACTGCATCACCGGCGACTGCGCCCCGGCCGGCCCCACCGGCTCCGCGTCGGCCGACCCGGCGACCCGTCCGACGGAGGTCTTCTGGTCCGCCGAGAGCCTCCGCGCGTCCGGGGCCCCGATCGCCTGACCGGCCCCGCCCGCACGTTCCCGCACGGCCCTCGCACGTCCTCCGGCGCCGCTCGCTCGTCTTCTCTGGTCCTCGCGCGTCTTCGTTCGTTCCGGTCCCGGTGCCCGTCGCGTCGGGGCCGGAACGCGGCTGGCGTAGACTGAGCGACGGTTCAATCGGCTGACGGCCGGTTCGGGGTGCGCGATGCGGCGAGGAGGGTGCGGTGACGAAGAGGGAAGCGGCCGGCGTCACGGAGGACGGGACGGCCGCCCCGGAGCGGCTCAGCCCGCGCGAGGTGCGCCGCCGGCAGCGGATCGAGCTGAGCCGGGAGCAGATGCTGGAGACGGCCGAGGAGCTGTTCGCCGAGCGCGGCTACTACGCGACCAACCTGAAGGACGTCGCGCAGCGCTGCGAGTTCTCGGTCGGTTCGATCTACTCCTTCTTCGACAGCAAGGAGGCGCTGTACCTGGCGGTCCTGATGCGGCGGGGGCCGGGACGGCTGGACGAGATGAAGCGGCTCGCCGCGGCCGCCGGATCGACCGCCGCGGAGCGCTTCGTCGCGCTGGTCACGGCGGAGCTGGAGCACCGCCGCAAGTATCCGGCGTGGGCGCAGCTGCACGCCCAGATGACCAAGGTCGGGGGCCGGGACGTCGCCGACGTCCCGCCGGACTACAAGGACTTCCACCGCGAGACGGTGCGGATCCTGGCGGGCGTCGTCGCCGACGGGCAGGCCGACGGGACGATCCGCCCCGGCGACCCGCACGCCCTCGCCCGGATGTGCAGCGCGCTCATCGACAGCTTCACGCTCATGGACCCGATGATCAGCGACGAGCCTGAGGGCATCGGCGCCGAGGAGTTCCTGACGTTCGTCCGGGAGACCTTCACCGTCGCGTGAGCCGGTGCGGTCCCGGGGCGCGGACGCGCGCGCCCCGGGACCGGCCGTCAGTCGCGGGCCATCTCCCGTTCGGCCTTCGCCCACAGCCGCCCCGCGTAGGCGTGCAGGCCCTCGCCCATCGCGCGGTTCATCCGCCCGTCGAGCGCCCGGGCGAACGAGCCCTCGAGCAGCGCCGCCAGCCGGAAGTACGCGAGCACCTGGAACCAGCGGAAACCGGACACGTCCCGGCCGGTGAGCGCCGCCCAGTGGTCGACGAGCTCGGCCCGCCGCGGCATCCCGTCCCACGGCCGCAGCTGCGGCTCGCCGCCCGGTGGGTCGCCGTCCTCGTGCCAGGCGGTGAGGATCCACGCCAGGTCGAGGACGGGGTCGCCGACGGCCGCCATCTCCCAGTCGACGATCGCGGCGAGCTCGGGGGCGCCGTGCCGGAACATCACGTTGGCGAACTGCAGGTCGCCGTGCACGATGCCGCGCGTCCAGGTGCCCGGCCGGTTGTCGTCCAGCCATGTCGCGACGACGTCGACGAGCGGCGACTCGTGCTCGGCGTAGCCGTCCGTGGCGCGGTAGCCGTGCAGCATCTTCAGGTAGCGGGAGACCTGCTTCTCCAGCCACCCGTCGGTCCTGCTGAGGTCGCCGAGGCCGATCGCGTTGGGGTCCACCGCGGCGAGGGTCGCGGCGCCGCCGACGAGCTCGAACGCCAGCTTCCGGCGCCATCCGGCGTCGGTGCCGTAGGCGCCGGGCAGCTCGCCGCGCGGCATGAACCCGTCGATCTTCTCCAGGACGGAGAACGGCGCGCCGATCACTTCGGCGTCCAGGGTGCTCGCGTGCAGCCGCGGGTGCGGGACGGGCGTGCCCGCCAGCGCGGTCAGCACGCGGCTCTCGCGGGCGAACGGCTTCGCGGCCTCCGCGCCCGCGTGCCGTCCGGGCCTGCGCAGCACCAGCTCGGTGCCGTCCGCCCGGCGCATCGTGAACAGCAGGTTCTGCGCGCCGCCCTTGAGCGGCTCCAGCGACTCGACGGGGCCGTCTCCCGGCACGTCCGCGAGGCCGGGCCACGCGTTGAGCCGCTCCAGATCGACGACGGGTTCGGCGGAGGTCGGCGACTCGGTCATCGGGCGGCTCCCGTGTCGGTCAGGCGGCCGGCGAACTTCTTGCGCGCGGCCTCGATGCGTGCGGGCAGGTGCGCGGAGCCGAACAGCCGGTCGTCCGCGGGCTCGGCGTCCTGGAGCAGGAGACGGGCGACGACGTCCTTGTGCGCCTCGGTGGGGCCGTCCGCGACGCCCAGCACCGGCCCGGCCTGCCACATCTTCGCCAGCGGCAGCTCGTTGGACACGCCGAGCGCCCCGTGCAGGTGCATGGCCCGGTAGAGGACGTCGACGAGCGTGCCGGGCGTCGCGGCCTTGACCGCGGAGATGTGCAGCCGCGCGGCCCGCGCGTCGGCCGGGTCGCCGCTCGCATCGGCCTTGTCCACCTGCCACGCCGCGTGCAGCACCTGGAGGCGGAACTGCTCGAGCCGGATCCACGTGTCGGCGAGCGTCTGCCGGACGGCCTGCTGCCGCGACAGCGGCCCGCCGCGCGTCTCGCGGCTCGCGATCCGCTCGATCATCATCTCCAGCGCGCGCCGGCACTGCCCGACCGAGCGCATCGCGTGGTGCAGGCGCCCGCCGCCGAGCCGCTTCTGCGCGATCGCGAACCCGGTGCCCGGCTCGCCGAGCAGGTTCTCGCGCGGCACCCGGCAGCCGGTGAACCGCAGGTAGCCGTGGGCGCCCTCGCCGAGGGGCTCGCCGCCGAGGCCGGTCCGGCGGACCATCTCCATCCCGGGCGTGCCGCGCGGGACGAGCAGCATCGACGACCCCCGGTGCACGGGGACGTCCGGGTCGGTGACGACCATCGCGATGACGAACGCGGCGTACGGGTAGTTCGAGGCGAACCACTTCTCGCCGTCGATCACCCACTCGTCCCCGTCGCGGACGGCCCGGCAGGTGAACGACCCCGGGTCGGCGCCGCCCGTCGGTTCCGTCATCGCGTACGTCGACACGATGCGGCCGTCCAGGAGCGGTTCGAGGAACTGCCGGCGCTGCTCCTCGTTCCCGTAGTGGGCGAGGATCTCGGCGTTGCCCGAGTCGGGCGCCTGCGTGCCGAACACCATCGGCGCCCACTGCGACCGGCCGAGGATCTCGTTGAGCAGCGCGAGCCTGACCTGTCCCATCCCCATGCCGCCCAGCTCTGGCGACAGGTGCGCCGCCCACAGCCCTCGTTCCTTCACCTGCGCCTGCAGCGGCCGGACGACCTCGCGGAAGACCTCGCTGTCACGGTCGTAGGGCTCGTCGTTGCCCGGGAAGAGCACGTCGATCGGCTCGATCTCGTCCCGGACGAACCGGTCCGCCCAGTCGAGCTTCTCCTGGAACTCGGGATCGGTGCTGAAATCCCACATGCCGTTCGTTCCTTTCGTCGGGTGTGCCGGGTCCGGCCCCGGCCTCGGGCGGGGCGCGGCCGTCACGGGATGCCGCCGTCGACCCGCAGCGTCGCGGCGGTCGTGTAGCTGGAGGCGTCGGAGATCAGGTAGAGCGCGGCGCCGACGACCTCGCGGGGACGGCCGATGCGCTGGAGCGCGTGGGGCCGCACGCCCTCGGCGAGCTCCGCCTCGTCCCAGCCGCGCGTCGCCCAGGTGGCGAAGGGCCCGGCCATCAGGGTGTTCACGCGGACCCGCGGGCCGAGCGCCTTGGCCAGGCCCTCGGTGAGGACGTTGAGGCCCGCCTTGGCCGCCGCGTACGGGACGATCGCCGGGCGCGGGCGGACCGACCCCGTGGAGCTGACGTTGACGATCGAGCCCCCGCCGGCGTCGGCCATCCGCTCCCCGGCGAGCACGGACAGCCGGAACGGCCCCTTGAGGTTGAGGTTCAGCACCGAGTCGAACATCTTCTCGGTGACGTCGGCGAGCGAGTCGTAGACCGGTGACATGCCCGCGTTGTTCACCAGCGCGTCGAGCCGGCCGAACCGGTCGTAGACGGCGTCGACCAGTCCGGGCAGCCGGTCCCAGCGCCCGATGTGGACGCCGTAGGGCAGCGCCGAGCGCCCGGTCTCCCGCTCGATCTCCGCGGCGACCGCCGTGCAGGCGTCCAGGTCGCGGCTGGCGATGACGACGTCGGCGCCGCAGCGGGCCGCGCCGAACGCCGTCTCCCGGCCCAGGCCCCGGCTGCCGCCGGTGACCAGGACGACCCTTCCGGTCAGGTCGAACAGTTCGTCCGCGAAGCCCATCCTCGTTCCCTCCGCCGGCCGCGTAGTCGCATTCTCGTTATGAAGAATGCCGTTCTTGCCAAGTTAGAGCATAACTAGCAACAGAGGGAAGGGTGGAGATCAGGGGTGCCACGAGGAGAGCGTCAGCCCGCCCAGACCTCGCGCACGTTGCCGGACGCGAGCCCCGCGAGGGCCTCCCGGAGCGGCGTGTGCAGCAGGACCAGGTCGGCGGGCGCGCCCGCGCGGACGCGGCGCGGCGCCCCGCCCGGGTCGTCGGGCGGCGCGAGGTAGGCGCGCAGCGCGGCCGCCGGGCCGATCGCCTCGCCCGCCCCGAGGACGGCGCCGGACCGGGTGCGGCGCCGGACGGCCGCGTCCATGACGGCCCACGGGTCGGCGGGCCCGTACGGGGCGTCGCTCGACAGCCCGACCGGGACGCCCACCGCGAGGAGGCCCGCGCACCGGTACAGGTCCGGACGGTCGGCGGCGGGGACGTCGCGGAGGTAGTCGTCGCCGCGATCGGCGATGAACCCGGGCTGGGTCACCACGCGCAGCCCCCGCGCGGCCAGGTCGTCCGCCGTTTCGGCCGGGACGAGCGCGGCGTGCTCGATCCGGTCGCCCGGCCGCGTCCCCGCCTCGTCGAATGCGGCGAGCAGCAGGAACAGGGCCTCGCGGGTGACGCAGTGGACGGCGACCGCGCGCCCCGCCGCGTGCGCGCGCCCGATCCGCGCCACGAGGTCGTCCAGCGACGGCAGCCCCGAGTCCGCGAGGACGATCTTGTACGGCCCGGTGGTGACGCGCGGGTGGAGCGGCTCGGCCGGGCCCTCCGGCGGGACGCCCAGGAGGTGGACGCGCTGGGGGAGCGCGCCGTCGCGGACGGCGGCCCCGATCGCGGCGAGCGCGGTCCCGTCCAGGTCGGGGGTCGCGTCGGTGACGGCGGTGACGCCCAGGCGCAGCAGCCGCGCGCCGACCCCCGCGAGGTCGGCGGGCGGTGCGGGGGGCAGCCGGTCGCGGAGCCAGGCGTCCGCCCGCCACAGCCGTCCGGTCGGCGCGCCGTCCGCGCCGCGCTCGATGCCCGGATGGTCGCCCGCCGCGAGGTCCGCCGCGCGCACGGCGGCGGAGTTCAGCGTCCACAGCGCGCCGCCGCGGTGCTGCATCCGGACGGGACGGTCGGCGCGGAACGCGTCGAGGCCCGCGGCGTCGAGGTGCCCGGCGACGCCCTCGGCGTAGCCGGTCCCGCGGATCCAGCCGTGCGCGTCGGGCACCGCGCCGCGCAGCGCCGCGGCGAGCCCGTCCGGCGTCGTGACGTGCGGCGGCCCGCAGGGCACCGACCGTTCCGCGGCGGCCATGGCGTGCAGGTGCAGGTGGTGGTCGCACAGCCCCGGCAGCAGCGCCCCGCCGTCGCACTCGACCGTCCGCTCTCCGGCCCGCCGCGCCAGCCCGGCGCCGACCTCGGCGATCCGGCCGTCCGCGACCCGGACGTCCGCGCGCACGCGCCCGTCGACCTCCGCGTCCCGCAGCAGCACCGCCTCGCTCACGCCGCAAGCCCCCGAACCTGGAACGCGACAGCGACAACACCCACCCGCCGCCGCGCGGGCGCAGCGCGGACAGCGGTGCCGGCGAGGTCGGCTCGGTCACGAGACCGGCCTCCCGGGGTAGCGAGGCGTGATGGCGGCGTTCCGCCCATTGCCGGGGCGGCGGTGGCCGGCACGGGCGCCCCGGCGGCGGTCGAATCGGCGAACCGGTGTCCCGGGTCGCGAGGCGTGGTGTCGCGGGTTCCGGTGTTCCGTGAGGTCGGCCGGATCACGGGGTCGGGATTCCTAGTTCGCGTAGGACCTGCGCGGTGTCCTGTCCCGATTCGGGCGCGGTGCCGTCGACGCGGCGGCGGACCGGCTCGGCGACGGGCACGAGTTCGCCCGTGCCGGTGTCGATGGCCCAGCCGTCGCCGTGCCGGACGGCGACCGCGCCCGGATCCGGCTCGTCCGCGTCGAGCGTCGCGGCCACGACGTCGGACATGGCGACGTCCCACAGCACGCCCCCGCCGCCCGGCGGCGCCGAGGCGGCGAGGGCGGCGGCGGTGAGGCCGGTGAGCGGGTCGGCGATCGCGTCGCCGCAGAACAGCGGCGTCCCGTCCGGCTCGCGGCGGACCAGCCCGGACGCGGCGGCCACGTCGTCGCCGAAGCCCACGCGGTCGGCGTCCCGCCCGTACGCGGTGATCGACACCCAGGTCGTCCCGGCGGCGACGGCGGCGGCCGCGTCCAGGCCGAAGCGGGCGAGCGCGCGCGGCCGGGACGCCTCGATTACGATGTCGGCCGCGTCCACCAGCGCCGCCATGGCGTCCCGTCCCGGTGCCGTGCCGGGATCGAGGACGACCGAGCGGTGGCCCGCGTGCAGCAGCCGGTAGAACTCCGGATCGCCCCGGCGGGCGCCGTCCGGGCGCGACGGGGTCTCCACCTTCACGACGCGGGCGCCCGCGAGGCCGAGCAGGTGCGCGCACAGCGGCCCCGCCCACAGCGCGCTGAAGTCGACGACGAGCAGGCCCTCGACGGAACGCGGCGCCGCGGGCGCCGGAACACGCGGGGGGCGGCGCGCCGCCGCGACGGGCCCGGCCGCGACGCCGAGCAGTTCGGCGCGTTCCGCCAGCTCGGCGCCGGTGTGCGCGCGCAGCCACGCGGCCACGGCGGGCCACGGGTCCGGCCCGGTCTCCGCACCGATCATCGCGCCGAGCAGCGCGGGGTCGTCCGGGCGGGCGCAGGACACGGCCGCCCAGCCGTCGGCGGTCGGCAGCAGGCGGCAGGAACCGCCCGCCGAGACCGTCCCGCCGCGCCGGTGCCCGGTGAAGGCGGCGCGCTCGGCCAGCAGCCGCGGGCCGTCCACCGGCACCGGCAGCGTCTCCGCGAGTTCCCGGGCCCGCGCGGCGCCGCGTCCCGGCGGCACCAGGGGCGGGCCGTCCGGACGTCCGGTCAGCGCGACCACGCCGCTCGCCGCCCACTCGGCCTGCACGGACATGGGCCGACGATACACTCTGCGCCCCGGCGCCGATCTCGACCGGAGGGAGCCCGGTGATCGTCTCGATCGAGGACCTCGCCGACGGCGCGGCGGACGCCCCGCCGCTCGGTCCGGACGGCGCCCCGTGCGACCCCCTCGTCGCCGTCGACCTGTCGGGCGGCGGCTCGCCCGCGCTGCTCGGACGGGCGGTGCGCGCGACGCTCGACTGCGACCGCGTCCTCGTCGGGCTGGGCGACGCCGATCTCGCGCTCGTCCGGGCGCTCGACCTCACCCTCACCACCACCGGCGGTGGGCCGGAGAGCGTGACCGCCGCCGACCCGGAGGAAGGGCTCGCGGCGATCGGCCGGGCCGTCGCGGCGAACCCGCGCGCCGCGCTGGTGCTGCGCGAGGTGCTGCGGGCGACCGAGCACCTGCCCGTGCCCGCCGCCCTGGACGTCGAGTCGTACGCCTACTCCACCCTGCTCGGCGGGACGGAGTTCGCGCGGTGGCTCGCGGCCCGCGGGCCGCGCCCGCTCCCGCCGGAGGCGGCCGAGCCCGTCCTCGTCGACCGCGCGGGCGACGTCCTGCACGTCACGCTGAACCGGCCGGAGCGCCGCAACGCCTACGGGCGGCAGGTGCGCGACGCGCTCGTGGACGCCCTGCGGGTGGCGCTCTTCGACGACGGGATCGCGCGGGTCGTCCTCGACGGTGCGGGGCCCGCGTTCTGCTCCGGCGGGGACCTCGACGAGTTCGGCACCGCGCCCGATCTCGCGACCGCCCACCACGTCCGGACCCGCGCGGGCGCGGGACGCCCGCTGCACCGGCTCGCGGCCCGGGCCGAGGTCCGCGTGCACGGCGCCTGCGTGGGCGCGGGCGTCGAGCTGCCCGCGTTCGCGGGCCGCGTCGTCGCCCGTCCGGACGCCGTCTTCCGCCTGCCGGAGATCGCGATGGGGCTGATCCCGGGCGCGGGCGGGACGGTGAGCGTGCCGCGCCGGATCGGCCGGCACCGCACCCTCTACCTGGCGCTCACGGGGGAGGCGCTCGACGCGCGCACCGCCCTGGCGTGGGGGCTGGTCGACGAGATCTCCGCGTAGGGCGGCACCGGCCGACCCTCACGGAGGGTTGCTCTGGCATTGTGAGAACACTAATCTCGCTATCGAGAACATCAATGTCGGAGTGTGCTCCTCCGGCCCGACGTGGGGGTGGCGCCTGGTGGACCTGGCCTTCACCGATGACCAGGAGGTCCTGCGCGCGAGCCTCCGCGACTTCTTCGAGAGCGAGTCGCCCCCGGCCGTGGTGCGCGCCGCCGAACCGCTCGGGTTCGACGCCGACCTGTGGCGCAAGGTCGTCGAGATGGGCCTGCCCGCGATCCCCGTGCCCGCCGAGCAGGGCGGGGGCGGGGCCGGGCTGCTCGAGCTCGCCGTCGCGGCCGAGTGCCTGGGCCGGACGCTGGCGCCGGTCCCGCTGATCGAGGCCGCCGCCGCGACCCTCCTGCTGACCGAGGCGGCGCCGGACCACCCGTGGACGGCGCGCGCCGTCGCGGGCGACCTGCTGCCGACCCTCGCGCTGCGGCCGGTAAGCGGCGGCGTCGCCCGGCTCGTCCCGGCCGGCGCGGTGGCCGACGTGGTCGTCGCGCTGCGCGACGGGAAGCTGGTCGCGACCCGGACGCCCGCCCCGGACGGCGCGGCGCCGGCACGGGACCGGGCCGTCCCGAACCTCGGCGCCATGCCGGTCGCCGACCGCCCGCTGGACGAGGGCGAGACGATCGTCCTCGCGGAGGGCCCGGCCGCCGTCGCCGCGCACGCCGGCGCCGTCCGCCGCTGGGAGGCGCTGACCGGCGCCGCCCTGACCGGCCTCGCCGCCCGCGCGCTCGAACTCGGCCTCGGCTACGTGCTGGAACGCCGGGCCTTCGGCGTCCTCATCGGCGGCTTCCAGACGGTCCAGCACCGCCTGGCCGACGACGCCACGGCGCTGGAGGGCGCGCGGCTGCTCGCCTACAAGGCCGCCTGGGCGCGCGACGCCGGGACGCCGGACGCGGACGCGCTGGCGACGATGGCGCTGCTGTTCGCGGCCGAGACCGCGTACACCACCGCGGCCGACAGCCTGCACATGCACGGCGGCTACGGCTACACCCTGGAGTACGACGTGCAGCTGTACTTCCGGCGCGCCAAGGCGTGGCCGCTCGTGGCGGGCGACCGCCGCGCGGCCTACGCGAGCCTGCCGCGCCGCCTCTTCGGCGCGGCGTCCCCCACCACGGCAGGGGTGTGACGATGGACTTCCGCGAATCGGACGAACTGGCCGAGCACCGCGCGGCCGCCCGCGCCTGGGTCGAGGCGAACGTGCGCCCCGAATGGGCCGAGGAGCAGCGCCGCAGCGGCTGCCACCAGACGCCGGAGCTGCACGAGCGATTCGCCCGCGACGGCATCCTCGCCGCCGGATGGCCCGCCGAGTACGGCGGCGGAGACGTCGACCCGGACTACGCGCGCGCCGTCTTCGACGAGTGCGCCCGCGCGGGCCTGCACTTCGACGGGTGGGCGACGACGTCGATGGTGCTGCACACGATCCTGCACGTCGGGACCGAGGAGCAGAAGCGCCGGTACGTGCCGGGCGCGCTGCGCGGCGAGATCCTGATCGCGCTCGGCTACAGCGAGCCCGACTCCGGCTCGGACGTGGCCGCCGCGAAGACGACGGCCGTCCGCGACGGCGACGCGTGGGTCGTCGACGGGCAGAAGATGTTCACCAGCACCGCGCAGGTCTGCAGCCACGTGTTCGTCCTGGCCCGCACGAACCCGGACGCGCCCAAGCACGCCGGGCTGTCGCTGCTGCTGGTGCCGACGGACGACCCAGGGTTCGAGTGCCGGCCGATCCACACGCTCGGCGGCCAGGTCACCAACGCGACCTTCTACACCGGCGTGCGCGTCCCCGGGACCGCCCTGATCGGCGAGGTCGACCAGGGCTGGAACGTCATGCGGGTGGCGCTGATCTACGAGCGGGGCGTCGGCTCGCCCGCCACCGGCGGCTCCTCGGTCGCCCCGGACCTCGCCGGGTGGGCGGCCGGTACGCACCGCCCGGACGGGACGCCCGTCCTGGACGATCCGCTGGTCGCCGAGCGGATCGGGCGGATCGCCGTCGAGGAGGAGGTCTCCCGGCTCCTGGGCGTGTGGACGGAGTGGAAGGCCGCGAAGGAAGGCGTCCCGGGGCCCGAGGGGTCCATGCGGAAGCTCTTCTGGAGCGAGTCCGGCCAGCGCCACCTCGCCGACGCCCTGGACATCCTCGGCGCCGAGGGACTCCTGGCGCCGGGCGCGCCGGACGCCCCCGCCGGCGGGGCGTTCGAGCACGCGTTCCGGGCCGCCACGGTCACCACCATCTACGGCGGGGCCAGCGAGGTGCTGCGCGACATCATCGCCGAGCGCCACCTCGGCCTCCCGCGCAGCCGCCCCCAGGTCAGGCCCGCGCGGCCGCCCGCGTGAAACCGGCCCGCGCGGCACGGCGCGGGCCACCCCTTCCCACCTGCGAAGGCCGTGACCGGGCCTTCGCCCTTCGCGAACAGGAGCGGATCCGATGGCGGACGACCTCGCCGATGTCGACTTCTTCCGGGGAGACGAACTCAACGTCGACCCCTACCCCTACTTCGACGCCCTGCGCGGCAAGTGCCCGGTGCACCGCGAGCCCAACCACGGCGTGATGATGGTGACCGGGTACGACGAGGCCGTCGAGGTGCTGCACGACTCCGCGACGTTCTCCTCGTGCCTCTCGGTGACCGGCCCGTTCCCGGGCTTCCCCGTCCCGCTGGAGGGCGACGACGTCACCGCGCTGATCGAGGAGCACCGGGACAAGCTCCCGATGAGCGACCAGCTCCCCACGCTGGACCCGCCCGTCCACACCGCGCACCGCAGCCTGCTGATGAAGCTGATCACCCCGAAGCGCCTCAAGGAGAACGAGGAGCAGATGGGGCGGCTGGCCGACGAACTCCTCGACACGTGGCTCGACGGGACGGAGGGCGAGTTCATCCGCGGGTTCGCCGGGCCCTTCACCCTCCTCGTCATCGCCGACCTCCTCGGCGTCCCCGAGGAGGACCTGCCGGAGTTCCGGGAGCAGTTCAACCTGCAGGACAACACCGGCACCATCGGCAGCACCGACGACACGAGCCTCGCGCACACGCCGCTCGGCTTCCTCTACGAGCGCTTCGCCGCCTACATCGAGGACCGCCGCCGGGAGCCGCGCGGCGACGTGCTCTCCGGCATCGCCGCCGCGACGTTCCCGGACGGTTCGACGCCCACGCCCATCGAGTCGGCGCGGGTCGCCGCGAACCTGTTCGCGGCCGGTCAGGAGACGACCGTCCGCCTCCTGGGCTCCGCGCTCAAGGTGATCGCCGAACGCCCCGACGTCCAGGCGTGGCTGCGCGAGGACCGCTCGCGCATCCAGAACTTCGTCGAGGAGACGCTGCGCCACGAGAGCCCCATCAAGGGCGACTTCCGGCTGTCGCGCGTCCCCACCACGGTCGGCGGCGTCGACATCCCGGCCGGGACGACCGTCATGGTGGTGAACGGGGGAGTGAACCGCGACCCCCGCAAGTTCGAGGACCCGGAGAAGTTCGACCCGGCCCGCGCCAACGCCCGCCACCACGTGGCGTTCGGGCGCGGCATCCACACCTGCCCCGGCGCGCCGCTCGCCCGCGCCGAGGCGCGCGCCGCCATCGAGCGCATCCTGGACCGCACGTCCGACATCCGCGTCTCCGAGAAGAAGCACGGCCCCGCGGACGACCGCAGGTACAAGTACGTCCCGACCTACATCCTCCGCGGGATCACCAGCCTGTACCTGGAGTTCACGCCGAAGGAGGGCGAGACCCGATGAAGGTCACGATCGACGAGGACCGCTGCGCGGGGCACGGCGTCTGCTGCTCCACGTGCCCGGAGGTCTTCGACCTCAACGACGACGGCTACGCCGTGGTGCGCGTGCCGGAGATCCCCGCCGAACACGAGGAGCGGGTGCACGCGGCCGTCCGCAACTGCCCGGAACGCGCGATCACGGCGGAGTGACCGGCGAGCGGGCACGGTGAGGGCCCGGCTCCGGGCGCATCGGAGCCGGGCTGACGAACTCCCGTGGCGCGTGGAATCGTGGACCCGCATGACGACCAGTGCCCGGCAGCTCATCGAAGCGGCCCGCCTCGCGAGGCCCGCCACTCCGTTCGACTGGGAACGGGTCGAGCACCGGCTCGGGGCGCCCGTCCCGCAGGACTATCGCGAGCTTCTCGACGCAGGCGGCGGCGGACTCTGGCTCGACTACTTGAGGCTCCACGTCCCGGCGCCCGGCCCCGGCTTCAAGCACGTCGATCTCGAGGAATCTGGGTTGGAGTTCGAACAGCTCCAAGAGCTGTTCGAGGACGAGGTCGTGAGACCACCCGACGACCTCGCCCCTGCTTCCAGGCTGCTGCCCTGGGCCTCGACCGGCACGGGGGGCACGCTCTACTGGCAGGTCTCACCCGAGGCGGCGGCCGATCCGTACCCGATCCGGGCCTCGGACCGCAACGGCGAAGTGTGGGAGCGGTACGACCTGCTCACCACAGACCTTCTCCTGGGCATTGTCCAAGGTGAGGTGCCCGGCGAGCTGCTCAACGAGTCGTGGATGGACCGCGACGTGCTCTTCAAGCCCTACGCCGACGAGTAGCGCGACGTCCGCGCCGAACGGAACGGGCCGACCTCCTTGTGCAGAGGGACGGCCCGTTCCGTGCTCAGCGGATCCGGGAGAGGAAGGCCCTCCACTCCGCGCGGGTCAGTTCGAGGATCGGCGAGGCGGGAGCCGCCTTGGAGTCCCGGACGCCGACCGTCCCGTCGGCCGCCTGGGCGACTTCGACGCAGTGGCCGTCCGGATTGCTGTGCCGTGATTTGCGCCAGCCGTTGTAGTGCTTGGTCATGCTCACGATCCTGCCTGGTCGGCGAGCCGGTCGGCTACCCGGTTGAGGAAGGCGACGCTTTCCCCGGGAGACAGCGAGGCATTTCGGAGGCGGTCGTACATCTTGGTGTATCTCGTGAGCTCTTTGCGTTGTGTGAGGACGAGATCGGTGGTGACGGTATCGACTACCGCTGCCGGGGGGTCGCCGGCGTCCGCGAACGTGTAGAGGTAGAACGAGCACTGCGGCAGCGTGCCGCCCGGAAGTGGGGCATCGTGCGGAAGGACTCGGACGGTGATTCGCTCTTCGTTCTTTACCACTGTGGTCAGGTGCCGTATTTGCGCCGCCTTCACGTCCGGCGGCACGGCCAGTCGGTGGATGACGCACTCATCGAGGATGGTCTCGTAGGTGGGGCCGTCGGGCCGCAGTAGCTCCTGCTGCCGGTGTTCGCGTGCCTCGGCCAGCCGTTCCGGCACGTAGTCCGGTGTCCCCTGGAGTTGATCGAGTTCGATCAGTGCAGCCAGAAACTCGCGAGTCTGTAGGACTCCCGGCATCGCGGTCTGGTCGTAGCTGCGGATGGTCTGGGCGCTGCTCTCGAAGTCGGCGGCGATCTTCTGACGAGGGCCCATGGACATGCCGTAGCCGTCCCACCAGCCCCGCTGTGCCGCCTCGCGGGCGAGGCGCAGGAGCCTCTCCTGCTGCTGAGGTGTGGCCTCGTAGATGTCGAGCATGGTCATGATGTCGGCGAGTTCCGGCCGGAGTTGGGCGTTCTCCAGCCGGGTGATCTTGGACTTGGACAGGTAGATGCGCCCCGCGACTTCCTCGACGGTCACGCCGCGCTCTTCGCGCAGCTTGCGCATCTCGACGGCGAGCCGTCGGCGACGGAGGTAGGCACTCGGCATTCCCGCTCCCCCTTGAACGGATGTCGGGCCGTGACGACCTGCGATCATCACGCTGCGTACAGATCAATAACTTTGTGCATCTGGTCAAGCCTCGCAACCGGATTGGTCACGACGAGGTGACCGTCTTCGAAAAAGTCCAGGTCAGAGGGTTGTCGGGTTCGAACATCCGGGCGAGCAAGTTCTGCACATTCAAGATTTGACGCGGCGAGAACCTGGTCGCCCGAAATCTGATCGCCCCGATCGGCTCTCCGGGGACGCCTTTCAGGCGGTTTCTCGTGCTCGGATGGTGACCTGCTGTGACGATGGGGTCGTGGAAGCCGGGGTGACCCGACAGATCCGCAACATCGTCTCCACCCGTGAACCGAGGTGATCGATCATGTCTTCGTCGCCGTCTCTGGAAGCCGAGCCCGCGCCGCTGCGCTGGCGGCGCTCGTTCCCCGGCGGTCCCGAACAGGCCCGCGCGGTCCGGCGGTTCGTCGGCTGCCTGCTGGCCGGCTGCCCTTACCTGGACGACGTCCTGCTCGCCGCCGACGAACTCGTCGTCAACGCGCTCCGGCACACCCGGTCCGGGGAGTGCGGCGGCCGGTTCGCCGTCGAGCTGGTGCACGCGCGGGACGGTGTCCGCGTGGCGGTCACCGATCAGGGCGGGCCGGGCGAGCCGGTATGCCGGAAGGCCGGGGACCTGGACGAGTCCGGGCGCGGCCTGCACACCATCGCCCTCCTCGCCGCGAGCTGGGGCTGGCACGGCGACGACCGGGGCCGCACGGTGTCGGCGCTGTTCGCGGGGGAGTGGTCGGCGTGAGGCGTCCGGCGGCCTGGACCCACGACCAGGTCCATCAGCGGGTCCGCTCCGCGATGTCGGCGGCGATGCGCGCGGACGACCGGGCGATCGACGGGTTCGTCGCCGAGCTGGGCGAGGCGCGCCTCGACCCGCACACCCGGGAGTTCGTCCGGGAGGCGCGGCGGCTCGCGCTGGCCTGCACGGCCGCGCTGACCTGCGTCCTGTCGGCGCACCGGCCCGGGAGCGACCCGAGCGGCGCGCCGATCTGCCGGGGGTGCGGGACGGCCGAGTGCCGGACGCTGCACGGGGTGGCCGACGTCCTGGCCGCCTACGCCGTCCGTCCGGCGCCCGTCGACCGGGCGGAGGCGTGGCGGCGGGCGGACGCCTGCCTGGGCGGGCGCCCGGTCCCGGTGTCGGTCGAGGAGTTCCGGGACGGCTTCATCGTGCGGCCCGCCGAGATCGCGGCCGACGACCTCAGCCCCGTGCTGATCGTGGACCGTGACACGGGCGCGCTGAGCCGGTGGCCCGCGATGCCGTCCGACCTGCTCGCCCGCGAGTACGGGCGCCGCCGGACGCCGGGCTGAGCGCGCCCGCCTGGCCGGACGCCACGCCCGTCGCCGACACGGTGGTCGTGCGCGGTGGTCGGCGGGTCAGAGGGGGCGTTCGGCGAGGACCTTGCGCAGCTTCTCCTGCGCCCGCGCCGCCTCCCGCGCCCGGTAGGCGATCGGCATGTACCGGAGCCGTTCGGGCAGCAGCGGCGTGCCGCGGCCGATGACCGCCCCGACGGCGCGCAGGCGGCGCTCGTCCGCGGCCGTCCAGGAGAGGCCGAGCTTGGCGCGGGCGGCGGGCGGCAGCGTGCCGACCGTGACGAGCCGGCCGAGCCTGCCCCCGACGAGGCTCAGCGGCGCCACCACCGGCCGCAGCCGCGCCGGGACGTTCGGGGGGACCTTGTCCATGCTGTCCAGGACTTCGAGCGCGACCCGGTGCGGGACGAGCGTGTTCTCGACCATGTCGTCGAAGTAGTCCCAGTAGTCGGCGATCGTCGCCGGGAACATCCGCTCGGGCACCCGCAGGATGCGGCCGAGGTCGAGGAACTCCTCGTAGACCTGCTTCTGCTCCTCGTCGCTCATCGGCTCCGGCGCGAAGTAGCGGGACGCGGTGACCGCGGCGTAGAAGCCGGTCAGGTGCACCCACGCCCACGGCTCCGCGGACAGCGCGTGGTGCCGGTTCCCGTCCTCGTCGACCGCGCTGAGCGGCTTGTGCATCTCCCGGAGGCGGCGGCCCTCGTCGATGGCCTCCTGCCCGCCGTAGACCCAGGTCTGCACCGACGCGAAGCTGCGCATGGCGCGTCCGACCGGGTCGGTGCGGAAGCTCGACAGGCGGTCCACCACGGTGCCGATCGCCGGATGCATGGACTGCAGGATGAAGACGCTGTTGCCGGCCACCGCCGAGCTGTACAGGCCCATCGTGTCCCACAGGATCGAGCCCGGCCCGAAGGGGACCGGTTCCCGGACGTTCTCCCGGGCCGGGACGATCTGCCCGGTCGCCGTCTGCCCGGTCGCCGTCTGCCCGGTCGTCATCTCCTCGGTCGTCATCTCCTCGTCATTCCTTCCGCGCACAGGGGGCTACGGGATAAGTTGAACGCGAATAAGCAGTCGCTTACAAGTCGCGTTCGCTGTGAGGTGCCGCATGAGCCGCCCACCTGGACTGACGCCCCGCAGAATCCCCCGGCAGGACCGCTCGCGCCGCACGGTCGAGGCGATCCTGGACGCCGCCACTCGCGTTCTCGCCGAGCGCGGGTACGACGGCGCGTCCACCAACCGCATCGCCGCGGCCGCGGGGATCAGCAACGGATCGCTCTACCAGTACTTCCCGAACAAGGACGCCATCATGGTCGCGGTGGTCGACCGGTTCGCCGACCACCTCACCGAGCGGCTCGGCGCCCAGATCGACGCCACGATGACCGAGCCGTGGCCGGTCGCCGGCCGCGCCCTCCTGGACGTCCAGATCCGGCTCTTCGAGGAGCACGCCGACCTGCTGCGCATCATCGTCGAGCAGATCCCGCGGCTCGGCCCGTTCGACAAGCTCGCGGGGCTGCAGCGGCGGCTGACCGACCTGGTCCGCGTCCAGCTGCTGCTGAACCGGGCCGACTTCCGCGAGGACCTGGACGTCGACACGACGCTGTGGATGCTGACCGAGATCGTCGGCTCGGTCTCGGTGCGGTACGTGCTCGACCGTCCGGCCGTCCCGCACGAGCGCATGGTGGACGAGCTCGCCGACCTGGTCATCGGCTACCTGCGGGGCTGACCGCGGCCGGGGCGGACTTGGCCTCCCCTTTGCGGTCTTTTGGGGCTTTGGTACCGTCATGCCCACATTGGCGCCCGGAGGGGCGCCCGGATCATCGATCAGTGTCCGCGTCACCCGGCACGCGTGCGTGCGGGTGGCGGCGGCGACGCCGAGTCCGCGTCCGCGCGGAGCCGGGGAACCAGCGCGATCGACGCCCGGACCGGCCGGTCCGCGTCGCTTCGCAGGGGTGAATCGACGCCTCGCCACGAGGCGTCGTAGGGCGTCTTCCATGCCCGAATCCGTCAGCTAACCCGGTAGGCGGCATGGAAGGAGCAGTCGTGACAGGTCGGCACGTCATCAAGACCAAATTCTCCGCCCCGCTGGCCGGGATGGCCCTCGCGGGCATCTTCGCCGGATCCCTCGGGCTGGCGTCCGCGGGCGGCGGCGAGGACCCCGGCGGCGGACCGCGAGCCGCGGCGCTCTCGGCGAACCACGCCGCGCCGTCGGCGGCTCCCAAGGAGCGCGAGAGCGGACCCCCGAAGCTCCCGGCCGACTGCAAGCCGGAGGAGGCCGCCGAGCTCGAGTACGACAACGGCCGCATCCCGGACGAGGAGCTGTGCCCGCTTCCGCAGGAGGACGAGTCGCTCCGGGCCGACGCGGCCGCGGCGTTCTACAAGCTGAACGCCGCCTACCACGAGCGGTTCGGCGAGGAGATGTGCGTCCGCAGCTCCTACCGGAGCTACGAGCGGCAGGAAGAGCTGTACGAGAGCATGCCCGCGGGCATGGCGGCGGCCCCCGGCAACAGCAAGCACGGCCTCGGCATCGCCGCCGACCTGTGCGGCGGCGTCGAGGAAGAGGGCACGCCGCAGTTCGAGTGGCTGGAGGACAACGCCGAGGACTACGGCTGGATCCACCCGGACTGGGCCTACAGCAACCCGTACGAGCCCTGGCACTGGGAGTTCGACGTCGGCCAGGACGACTGACGTCCCCCCGGCGCCCCGGCGGGCTCCGAACGTCCGGGGGCGGGCGGCCCCTCCGCTCGTCCCCGGGCGCCACGGGTCGGCGTCGCGGTCGGCGTTGCGCCCCGCCCCGACCGGTGCAAGAATCCGATTCGTGTGAGCGAGAATCAAGTTTCCGGCCGGTCGGACGACGTCGCGAGCCGCATCGCCCGGCGCACCCTGGCCAAGCGGGGCGAGGTCTACGCCGGGGAGGTGCGCCGCCTCCTCGACGCCGCGCTCGAGGTGATGCGGGAGCGCGGCACCGCGTCGCGCCCGCGCGTCGCCGACATCGTGGGCGCCGCGGGACTGTCCAACGAGGCGTTCTACCGGCACTTCCGCTCGAAGGACGCGCTGGTCGCCGCGCTGCTCGAGGACGGGACCGAACGCCTGCACGGCTACGTCGCGCACCAGATGGCCAAGGAGCCGACCCCGCAGGGGCAGGTGCGCGCCTGGGTCGGCGGGGTGTTCACCCAGGCCCGGGAGGAGATCGCCGCCACGACCCGCGCGGTCCTGTGGAACGCCGGGGCGCTCAGCGAACTGGCCGGGTCCAAGCCGCCCGTCGCCAGCGGCCGCCTCGCCGAACTGCTGCCCGGGCCGTTCCGCGAACTGGGCAGCGTCGACCCCCTCCTGGACGCCTCGCTCGCCGCGCACGCGACCTTCGGCCTGCTGGCGGACTACGTGTGGGGCGGCACCGAGCCCACGGACGGCGACGTGGAGCGCGTCACGGCGTTCTGCCTCCGCGCGATCACACCGGCGGACACCGGAGCGGAGGACGGGAACGCCCGCCCGCGGGAACGGTGAGGCCCGGGCCCCGCTACGGTCGGGTCACCTCTCGGGCTTGCGGGCGACCCCGCAGGCTCCCAGGTTCTCGATCTCGTCGCCGGGCTCCTTCTCGGCCGGGTCCAGTTCGGGGCGCCAGCGGAACGGGTCGACCAGGCCGGGCTCCAGCAGCTCGAAATCGGCGAACAGCGCGGTGATCTCGTCCCGGTCCCGCAGCGTCCCCAGGCCCATCGTGCCCTGGTACGCGGCCGCGACGTCCTGGAGAGCCGGGAGCACGTGGCTGATCGTGAGGAAGCTGCCCGGGACGAGCCGGTCGCGGAGGCGGGCCAGCAGCTCGGCGGGCTTGGGGTCGGGCAGGAAGTGGAACAGGGCCAGCGCGCTCACCGCGACCGGCTCGCCGAAGTCGAGCGTCCGGGCCGCCTCCTGCAGGATGCGGTCGATGTCGACGACGTCGGAGTCGATGTAGGCGGTCGCGCCCTCGGGACGGCTGGTCAGCAGCGCGCGGGCGTGGGCGAGCACGATCGGGTCGTTGTCGACGTACACCACGCGGGACTCGGGGGCCACGCCCTGCGCGACCTCGTGCAGGTTGGGCGAGGTCGGCAGTCCGGTGCCGAGGTCGAGGAACTGGCGGACGCCGTGCTCGCCCGCGAGCACGGCGACGGAGCGGGCCAGGAACCTGCGGTTGGCGAGCGCCAGCGGCCGCAGCTGCGGGCAGATCTTCAGCACCTGCCCGCCGAACGCGCGGTCGGCCGCGAAGTGGTCTTTGCCGCCGAGGTAGAAGTCGTAGACCCGGGCCGGGTGCGGCTCGTCGGTGCGCAGGTCCGCCGGGGGGTTCTCGGTCATGGAGGTCGCTTCCTAGCGGGGAGCCGGTGTGATCATTTACTTGCAGCGTAGCGGCGAACCGGCCCTTTGGACCTGTTCGGACGAAACTCGTCCGCGACCGCCCGCGTACCACTGCACCGGCGAGCGCGCGGCCGCCCCGATGTTCATGATCCGCTCCGCAGGGTAGCCCCGGGGCATGACCGCACGGACGATCCGGAGCGCCGCCGCGCTCCTGGCGATCGTCCTGCCGGCGGCCGGCTGCGCGGCGGCAGACGAGGAGGACGACGTCGCGCGTACCGCCGTCGGCATGGTGCGGGCCGCGCAGACCGGCGACGGCCGGGCGGCGTGCGCCGCGCTCGTCCCGCGGGCGGTCGACGGCCTGGAGACGGCCGGCGCCCGGTGCGACCGGCAGATCGTGCGGCTGGGCCTGTCGGGGAACGAGGCCGGCGCGGTCGAGGTCTGGGGCGACCGGGCGCGGGCGCGCGTCGGGTCCGGCTGGGTGTTCCTCACCCGGTGGGGATCCGGCTGGAAGGTGACGGCCGCCGGGTGCGAGCCGCGTTCGGGACGCCCGTTCGACTGCGAGTTCGAGGCGTGAGGGGAGGCGGGCCGTGCGGACGATGTTCGCGGTGACGCTGCTGGTGATCGGGGGCGGGCTCGCCTACCTGGCCGTGATCGGGCTGCTGCACCGATGAGCGCCCCGGCGTCGGAGCGGGGCGAGGCCGGGCACCGGCACGGCCGGTTCGCCGGGTTCGTCTACGACAACGGCCTGTCGCTGTTCTTCTTCCTGGCGCTGGCGCTGGCGCTCCTCGGCCAGATCTTCGCCGGGGCGGCGCTCTACAACGAGCAGCGCGTCGCCGAGGGCGGCGAGCCGGTGTCGCTCCTGGACTACGTGACCGGATCGTCGTTCGCGGTGGACGTCGCGGAGAACTGGCAGTCCGAGTACCTGCAGTTCTTCCTCTACATCTTCGTCACGGTGTGGCTGCTGCAACGCGGCTCGCCGGAGTCGAAGGAGCCGGGGAAGGCCGGCACCGAGTCGGAGGAGGAGCAGCACATCGGGGAGCACGCCCGCGCCGACTCGCCGCGCTGGGCGGCGGCGCGCGGCGTCCGCGGCGTCCTCTTCTCCCGCTCGCTGGGCCTGGTGATGGGCACGATCTTCCTGCTGTCGTGGCTGGTGCAGTCGATCACCGGGCGAGCCGCCTACAACTCCGACCAGCTGGGCTCGTACGAGGACACGGTCTCGTGGACCGAGTACGTGACGGGCGCCGACTTCTGGTCCCGGACGCTGCAGAACTGGCAGTCGGAGTTCCTCGCCGTCGGATCGATGGCGGTGCTGGCGATCTTCCTGCGGCAGCGCGGGTCGCCCGAGTCCAAACCCGTCGGGGCGTCCCACGGCGACACGGGCGTCGAGGGCTGACCGGACACGGACCCGCCACCGTCCCGCCGTCCGTGGTGCTTTCCGTGGCCGGCACGGAGGCGTCCCGCACGCCCGCCGGGAGATGCTGTGGCCACGCCGAACGACCGGCCCCGCCGGCCCCCGACTCCAGGAGTGACCATGACCAGTCCGTCCAGCGTCCCGTTCCGCTCCCGCGCCGAGCGCCGCCGCGACACCGAGCACCGCCTGGCCCACGACGTCGACGTGTGGGTGGCCAGCGCGTCGGCGGACGGCCTGCCGTACCTGGTGCCGCTGTCGTTCGACTGGGACGGGGAGCGGCTCACGCTCGCCACCCCGCGGGACAGCCGGACGGGCCGGAACCTGGCCGCGTCGCGCACCGTCCGGCTGGGCCTCGGGCCCACCCGCGACGTGACCGTGATCGACGGCGAGGTCGAGGTCCTCGAGATCGACGCCCTGCCGAAGGAGCGGGCCGACCGGTTCGCCGAGACCACCGGGTTCGACCCGCGCGCGCAGTCCGCGCCGTACCGCTGGTTCCGCGTCACCCCGCGGCGCGTCCAGGCCTGGCGCGAGGAGAACGAGCTGCGCGACCGCGAGCTGATGCGCGACGGCCGCTGGCTCGCGTGATCCGCCGTCCCGGGTAACGTGATCTTCACGGTTCACGGTCGAAGGATGGGTGCTGTGGAGATCTCCGGCGTCGGTGTGTGGAGCCAGCAGTTGCGGTACGGCGACCGCGGCGAGGCGGCGGAGGCCGCGGCGGAACTCGAGGAGCTCGGGTACGCCGCGCTGTGGATCCCGGACATCGGCGGGCCGCTCTTCGACGCGGTCGGCGAGCTCCTCGCGGCGACCTCCCGGACGGTCGTCGCGACCGGCATCCTGAACCTGTGGATGCACGAGCCGGCGGACGCCGCCGCCGCGCACGCGTCGCTGACCGCCGCGCACGGCGACCGCTTCCTGATGGGCATCGGGGTGAGCCACGCCCCGCTGGTGGACGCGAACGAGGCCGGCCGGTACCGCAGGCCGCTCGCCGCGATGGCGTCCTTCCTCGACGGGCTCGACCGGGCGGAGCCGCCGGTGCCCGCCGCGAGCCGGGTGCTCGCCGCGCTCGGCCCCAAGATGCAGGAGACGGCGAAGGAGCGGAGCCGCGGGGTGCACCCGTACCTCGTCCCGCCGGAGCACACCCGCCGGACCCGCGAGGCGCTCGGCGACGGCCCGCTCGTCCTCCCGGAGCAGACCGCGATCCTGTGCGGGACGCGCGACGAGGCGCGGGCGATCGGGACCGACTGGCTGCGCGCCTACCTGGCGCTGCCGAACTATGCCAACAACCTGCTGCGCTCCGGGTTCACGACCGAGGACGTGGAGTCGGTGAGCGACCGCCTGTTCGACGCCCTGATCGCGTGGGGCGACGAGGAGGCGATCGGGCGCCGGGTGGACGAGCACCGGGCCGCCGGCGCCGACCACGTCTGCGTGCAGGTCCTCACCGCCGACCAGAGCGCCTTCCCGCGCGACGAGTGGCGCCGCCTCGCGCCCGCGCTGCTGCCCGCCTGACGGGCGCCGGAACGGACGGCGATCAGGACGACGCCTGGTCGCTGTCCTTCAGCCTGCCCCAGCCGTGCCAGCGGTCCACCCGGATCCACGCGTTGAACCGCGCGCGCGTCCGGTCGGGGTAGGGGTCCCCGGTGTAGTGCCGGGAGAGGCGGTCGATGTCCCGCAGGTCCACATCCTCGTGGACCTCGGTGACGTGACCGATGAGCGTGACGTGGGTGTACCAGTCCTCGCCGTCCAGGACGGTGAGGGAGACCCGCGGGTCGCGCCGGATGTGCCCGAGACGCACCCTGCCCTCGTCCATGTTGACGAGCGCCCGGTCGTCCTCCCACAGGTACCAGGTCGGCGCGGACACCGGCGCGCCGTCCGAGCGCAGGGTCGTGATGACGCACGGGTTGGGCCTGGCGAGCAGTGCGCCGGCCTCCCGCGGCAGCGGCGGCTTGGACATGCGGACTCCCGTTCTCCGGATGCGCTGGGCTCGTAGCCCCTACCCTCCGTGATCGCGCCGACACCTGCGGGCGTCCCGCCCGCGCGAGTGCCCGTTCGGGCCGCGCGTCCGCGCCCGTTCCCTTCCGCCTGACCCGCCGACCGGATATCGGCCAGGCCGAATCATCCCCGCCCTAGAGGCCGGAATTTCACCTTCGCTCCATCGCGCGAGACCCCCACGCCTCGTTAATGGTCAGACATTTCCCGTTTTGCGCATCGATGTTTGTCCATAACGGACTTAGGAGACGCTGCGGCTGAATCCCCCCGTCGAGAGGTCTCCCGTGAAAAGACTCCCCGCCGTGGCCGCAGCGTCGGCCGCCGCCGCAGCCGTCCTCGTCGCCGCCGGACCGTCCGCCTCGGCGGCCCCGCCGCCGCCCCCGGGCGAGGCCACCGCCCGCAGCCACCTCGCGTCCCTCACCGTCCGTGCCGAAGGCTCGATGAGCGGCTACGACCGCGAGAAGTTCCCGCACTGGATCGACCAGGGCGGCGGCTGCAACACCCGCGAGACCGTCCTCGAGCGGGACGGGCAGAACGTCACGGTCGGCTCGGACTGCTACCCGACGAGCGGCTCCTGGTACAGCCCCTACGACGGCGCCACGTGGCGGCAGCCGTCCGACATCGACATCGACCACATGGTGGCGCTCGCCGAGGCGTGGCGTTCCGGGGCGTCGAGCTGGACGACGTCCCGCCGCCAGGCGTTCGCCAACGACCTGGGCAGCTCGCAGCTGTGGGCGGTCACCGACAACGTCAACCAGTCCAAGGGCGACCAGGACCCGGCCGAGTGGACGCCGCCCCGCGCGGCCTTCCACTGCATGTACGCCCGGTCGTGGATCGACGTGAAGTGGCGGTACGGCCTCACCGTCGACTCGGCGGAGCGCAACGCCCTCGCCGGCCTGCTGGACAAGTGCTGACCGCGCACCGGTGACACGGCCCCGGGACCCCGCTCACCGGGGTTCCGGGGCCGTGAACGCGGACGGCCGGTTCACCCGGTGTCGAAGAGGTTGGGCCGTCCGGCGCGGAACCGCCGGGCGTCGATCTCCTTCAGGCCGTCCAGTTCGGGCGGCCGGTAGAGCCGCCACGTCGGGACGCGCCCGGAGGGGGAGCCCGCCGCGTCCAGCAGGGCGTTGACGGCGGCGCGCCCGGACTCGTTCGCGCCCTCCATCGTCGCCAGGTCGATGTTCGTGCGGACGTAGTCGCCGGCCATGAACAGGTTCGGGATCGCGGTCCGGGCCTCCGGCCGGTGCTCCCAGCTGCCCACGGTGTTCACCATCAGCGGCTCGTCGTTGACGTTGCCGCCCGCCGGCGGGTGCCAGGCGATCGCCGGGTCGAGGACCCAGGAGTGCAGCATGCCGTCGGGCAGGACGGACCGGCCGGTGTCCTCCAGATGGTCCTTCATCTGCGCCCAGCACTCCTCGGCGATCTGCGCCCGCGTGCATTTCTTGGCGGGTTTCCCGTACAGCATTCCCGGCGTGTCCCAGTCGGATATGTCCAGGGAGAGGCAGTCGGCGACCTCGCCGTCGCCGTAGTCGCGGGCGAAGTCGCGATCCCAGATCCGGCTCTGCAGGACGGCGGTGATCTGCCAGGGCGAATCCATGAAGTTGATCTCCTGGCCGATGCCTTCGGGGGTGCTCCGCAGGAAGAACTGCAGCCCGTTCATCCATTCGGTGCGCAGTTCGCGCAGCGACGCCAGCCCCGGGGCGAGGGCGAGGACGGCGGGGGAGAGCAGCGCGCGGGCCCGCTCGACCGGCACCGCGCAGACGAACCAGTCCGCCGCCGCGCTCCGGCGGCGGCCCGCCGCGTCCACCAGCCGCACCGACCGGATCCGGCCGCCGCCGGTCTCCAGCGCCTCGACGGACTGCCCGACCGCGAAACGCACGCCGCGTCCGCGCAGGTACCGCACCCACGGGTCGATCCACGCCTCGTTGGTCGGCGCGTTCAGCATGCGGGCCAGGCCGCCGTCCGCGCCGAGGCCGAGGCCCGACAGCAGGAACGCCTCGCCCATGGCGCCGACCGTCCGGGTGCTGGCGATCCGCTCCTTGACGGCCACCAGCCCGCGCGTCAGGAACCGCGCCACGATCGTGCGGTAGTCCGCGGACGCGCCCTCCGCGCGCACGTACTCCCACCACGGGACGTGCTCCCACTCGCCGAACCGCCGCTCGTCGCTGCTGGTCAGGTAGACGATGAAGCGGTTGACGAACAGGGCCAGCTCGGACGGGGGGACGGCGGCGGCCTGCTCGACGAGGCCGGTGACGGTCTCCCGCAGCACCTCCGGGTCGAGGCCGCCGGGCGCGGCCGGTTCGGGCACCGTGATGTCGGACCGGCCGCCGTTGCGGGCGATCCGCGCCGAGGTGAGCGGCAGCAGGTTGTCGTGGACGCCGTTCGCGTTGCCGGGGAACGGGATGCGCCGCATCGTGTCCGGCACGTTCCGGTAGAAGCCGGGGAAGAACCGGAACCCGTGCTCGCCCGGCAGGTCGCGGCGGCCGTCCGCGCCGGTCCCCCGGACGGGGATGCTCCGCGACTTGCCGCCGAGGGCCTTGCGCTCGAAGACGGTGACGGCGAAGCCGCGTTCGGCGAGCTCGTGGGCGGCGGCCAGCCCGGCCATGCCGCCGCCGAGCACGGCGACCGTCCGGCCGCCCCGCCCGGCCGCCGCGCGGGCGGCCGTCCCGGGCAGCAGGACGCCCGCGCCGGCGGCGGCCGAGCCGGCGAGGACCCGGCGCCGCGAGACGGCGGCGGCGGACGGTGGGGGAACGGTTCCGGCGGGACGCCCGTGCGGCCTGCTCATGGCGATCTCTCCTCGGGGTTCGGGGGGGCGGGCACGTCCGGTCGGGGACACGGTCAGGACTGCGGCAGCCGGGCCTTCAGGGTGCGGATGTGCTCGATCAGGCCGAGCGAGCCGGGGACGGTGCGGCCGAGCGACTCGGGCAGCGCGAGCAGCCCGAACTCGAGGATGAACGGGTCCACCACGTGGAAGCTCGTGCGGATGCCCGGCCGCGCGCCCCGCAGCCCCTCCGGCGTCGCGAGCAGCGAGGACGGGCACGACAGCGTGGTCGTGTCCGGGTAGCTGAACAGCCCGGACGTCCGCCAGTCCGACAGCTTGATCGTCGCCATGCAGCCGTAGGTCTCGCGGGCCGTGACCCGTCCCACCACGCCCTGCCAGGTCCCGTCGCCCTTCACCACGCCGCCGAGCAGCGTCGCCGAGCCGTCCGGTTCGTGGGAGACGCCCCACTCCCACCCCGAGTAGCGCTGGTCGAGGACGTTGAACCGGCCCCAGTTGTGGTCGTGGTAGCCGCGCCATCCGGTCACGTCGATGCGGGACGACGTCTCGGGCGGCCGGAGCCAGCCGCGCACCCGGCTCGTCGCGACGGGCGACGTCCAGTACATCGTCTGGCCGTCGTAGCGGATCGGCCCGCCCGTCACGCCCGGCAGCGCGTCGTCGAACCAGATATCCGCCTCGGCGAACAGGCCGTGCCACCGCAGGTGGTAGGCGCCGCGGCGGGCGTCCCACCGCAGGCTTCCCGCGCTGCTCTCGACGACGGGCCCGTCCGTCGCGGTCACCTTCGCGACCGGATCCGGCAGGACCGTCTTCGGTCCCTCCTCTGGGTACCAGAAGATCAGCGCGGCCGGGACGGGCTCGGTGAACAGCATCGCGATGAACGTGCGGTGCGTCGCGGGGTCGATCACGTGGACGTACCACCACTCGGTGGTGGAGCCGGGGTGCGGGCCGTCGTCGGACGGCTCGGCGAGCTTGCCGGGCACCTGCGTGAGGTCGGAGCGCGCGATGTCGGTGCGCGGGATCCAGGATCCGGCCTCCGCCGGCGCCGGCGCGGACCGGGCGGCGGCCGGGCCGGCGGTGAACGGGACGAGCGCGGCGGCGGCGAGCGCGATCGCCGCGGCGGCGCGGCGGGCGGTGGAGCGACGTACCACGTTGAGCCTCCTCGGCTGAGCCCCCCGTGACGTCCGGCCCCCTGCGGCGAGCCGTGGACCGAGTGTGATTCGGTGCCGGGTCGCTGTCAACCAGTGTGTCGACACACTGTCCGACCGTGGCCTCGGCCGGGGGCGGCCGCCGCCGGTACCCTGCCGTCATGGCCTCCACCACCCAGCCGCGCAGGAAGGTCCGGGAGCGGCGCGAGGACGTCCGGCGCCGGGTGCTGCGGACGACCGCGGAGATGATGGCCGACGGCACGCCCTACACCGAGCTGCCGGTGCAGCGCATCGCCGAGCGCGCGCGGGTCGCGCGGTCCACCTTCTACCTGCACTTCCCGGACAAGAGCCGGCTGCTGATCGCGCTCGCCGAGGAGGCGGTCGAGGCGCTGTTCGGCGAGGCCGTCACCTGGTGGCGGGCGGACCACGCCGACGGCGTCGACGGCGTCGCCCACGCCATGCGGCAGATGATCGCCGCGTACCGCGAGCACCGCCGCGTCCTGCGCGCCCTGGCCGAGGTAGCCGGCTACGACCCCGACGTCGCCGACTTCTGGCGCGACCGGATGGGCCGCTTCACCGAGGTCGTCCAGGCGCGCCTCGACGCCGAACTGCGCGCCGGGACCGTCGACCCGGAGCTGGACGCCCCCACCACGGCGCGGGTGCTGATCTGGACGGTGGAGCGGACGATCTCGGCGCACTGCCACCACGACGAGGGCGCGGGCGACGAGCGGATCGCCCGCACGCTCGCCCGCACCATCTGGCTGACGGTCTACGGCGTACCGCCCGCACCGCCCGCGCGCGGCGACTGACGCCCGCCCGCGCGCGCGAAGCGCCGCGCCATCGCGTGGAACGCCGCCTTCGGCTCCCAGTGCCAGTTCCCGGGCCGCTCCGGCGACTCCCAGATCGGCTTCACGAGGGAGTAACTGGCGAGGTCGATGTCGTAGCGGCGCTGCGGCCAGTGGGGCGAGTCCGGGGCCACGAAGTTGTAGATCGTCGCCGAGTACAGGCCCATCGACTCGAAGGCGTCGAACACGTCCCCCAGGTAGGCGGCCTGCGCCCGCTCGCTGCGCCGCACGTCGGCGGTGATCTCCGGCCGCGGCTTCTCGTAGTCGACGATGTCCCAGCCCATCCCGCCGTGCTCGGGAGCGCCCTCGAAGGTGCAGGTGCCGCACTCGGAGATCGCGACCGGCTTGCCGAACCGCCGGTACTTGCGCAGGTCGCGCACGTGACCGGCGCGTCCCGGGCGGTAGCCGTAGTAGTTGACGGAGACGATGTCGAACAGGCCCCAGTCGACGTCCGCGTCCGCCTCGTCGCTCGCGGCCCCGTAGGTGAGCGCGCCGCCGAACACCGACCTGCCGGTGGCCGCGGCGCGCGCGATGAACTCCCGCAGCCGCCGGGCGGCCTCCCGCGGATCGTAGTGGCCCTTGGAGATGTTCTCGATGCGCTCCAGGACGTCGGCGCCCGGCACGATCCCCGGCACGAACAGGATGAACTCGCAGCCCACGCTGAGATGGACGCGCGCTCCCTGGCTCCGCATCCGCTCGGCCGCCCGTCCGGTCTCCGCGAGGTGGTCGAGGATCTCCCCGTGCGGCCGGTCCGCCAGGCGGGGCTGGAGCCAGACGTGCAGCCCCCGGTCGGCGGCCTCCTCGGCGGTGGCCGTGAGCCGCCGGACGCCGTCGCCGAACACCGCCACCGTGCTCGCGTGCAGTTCCCCGGCGATGGCGCGCAGGTCCGCGCGCATCCGCGCGGCGTCCCACCCCGTCTCCGGCGTTCCGCCGTCCTCGACGGCGTAGCACACCCCGCGATGCCGCAGCCCGCGCCGTCCGCCGGACGGCGCCTCCCCGTTACCCGCGAGCGCGACCCCCGCCCGTCCCGTCACCGCCGCGGCCCCGAGCGCGCCCGCGCCCGCCAGGAACCGCCTCCTGCCTGCGTGTTCGTTGCCCATGAGCGACAGTCTCGGCTCCGGCGGCCCGGCGCATCGTCTGCCATCCGTCTAGGGCGCGGCGACCGAAGTATGCGCCGCGACCCACTTTGGTGGCGCACGGCGCGAGCACGACGCACCCCGACGACCGGCCGGTGCGGAGCCCTCGCGACGGAGGGCATTCCGGACGAACCGGAGAAGGAACCCGCGGCCCGCTGTTCACCGGCGACATCGGCACCGAATACCCGATCAACGGCTGGACGATCGAAGGGCCGATCGACCGGATCGCCTCGGCGGCGGGCGAGGGGTGGATCGCCGCGATCGGACTCGCGTCGGAGGCCGACTTCCTGGCGCGGTTCGACGGGACCGCCTTCCAGAAGGTCGACCTGCCGTCCGGTCTCCAACTCGAAGCGGTCGGCACGGGGACGGCGGGAACCTGGATCGCCGGCTACTCCGGACCGGACGAGACCCGCGGCCTGTTCCGGCGCACCGGCGGCACATGGACTCCCGTCGATCTCCCCGACGGGATGACCGGCATCCGGGACTTGGCGGCGGCGCCGGACGGAAGCGGCATGTGGGCGGTCGGCGGCGGGTCCTCCGCTCCCTTGGCCGTGGCCCGCTTCGACGGGACGTCCTGGAAGAGCCTCCCGACGCCCCCGGGTCTCGGCAGTTTCGGGAGGGTCGTCCCGGTGACGGAGGACGAGGTCTGGGCCACGACCGCATGGGTCGCCGTCCACTGGGACGGCACCGACTGGACCGCCGCCCCCTTCCCCGACGAGTACCCCCACGGCTTCCTCGAGGACCTCGCCGTCGACGCGTCCGGCACGGTCTGGGCGACGGACGGCGGCGAGACCCTCCACCGGTACAAGGACGGGGAGTGGACGGCGGTGAACTTCGGCTCCTACGGGACCTTTCTCAACGCCATCACCGCAGTCCCCGGGACGAACACGATGTGGCTCGTCGGCGAGGGGACCGACGCCCTCGCGTACACCACCCCCTGACACCGGCCGGAGCACTGGACGACGCGCAGGTCCCCTTCTGCTGGCCGCGCCACCGTGCGGGGGTGCTCGGGGTGGGGTGACGGGTCAGTGGGGGGCTTCTGTGTTGTGGAGGGCGGTGAAGCCGCCGTATCGGCCTCGGTAGAAGACCAGCGGATCGGTGTCCGTGGCGCCCATGTGGTGGACCTCCGCCACGATGATGTCGTGGTCTCCCGCGGGATGCCGGGACGTGACGGCGCACTCCACCCAGGCGATCGCTCCGTCGAGGATCGGCGCTCCGGACGGCGACGCCGTCCAGTCGAGCCCGCGGAACTTCTCCGGGCCGCTCTTGGCCAGCCGCCGGGAGAGGTCGACCTGCCGCTCGGCCAGGACGTTGACGCAGAGCCTTCCGGCGTGGCGGAGGCGCGGCCAGGTGAGGCTGGTGTGCGCGACGCAGAACAGGACCAGGGGCGGGTCGAGCGACACCGACGCGAACGAGTTCACCGCCAGGCCGGCCGGCGTTCCGTCGGTGATCCCGGTGACCGCGGTCACCCCGGTCGCGAAGCGGCCGAGCACGTCCCGGAATTCGTCCGGGTCGGTGCGCCCGCCCTGCGTTCCGACAGTATGCACAGGCATGCCCTTCCCTTTCACCGACGGGGGCCCATCGTCGACGCCGCGGCTAAAGCCGGTCTAATATTGTGAGGGATGTCACCGCTAAGTAGGTGATCTGTGGCGAAATAGGTAATTTCTCTGACGTTTCGTGCTGGACCGTCTGCGAATCTGGAGTCTCCGTTCCGGCCATGCCGGCCATGCCGGGTGCCCTGCTCCCACTACGGAGGCATCGTGAGATACGAGGTTCTGGGATCACTCCGTGTGATCAAGGACGACGAGAGTTTGACGGTGTCCGCGCGGAAGATGGAGATCGTGCTCGCCACGCTCCTCACCCGTGCGGAGCAGGTGGTGTCGATCGAGCAGCTGGTCACCGAGCTGTGGGGCGGCAGCCCGCCGCGGCGCGCGACCGCGGCCCTCTACGTGTACGTGTCGCAGCTGCGCAAGCTGCTGACCGGCTCGACGGGCCGGACCGGCCCCATCTCGACGAGGGCCCCGGGCTACATGCTGCGCACCGGTGCGGACGAACTCGACCTGCACGTGTTCCAGCGGTTGATGGGCGAAGGACGGGCCGCGCTGCGTTCGGGCGATCACCCGCGGGCCGGGCGGGCGCTCGAAACGGCGCTGGGGCTGTGGCGCGGGCCGGCGTTGAGCGAGCTCCGCGAGGGGCCGATCATCAATGGATTCGCGATCTGGCTGGAAGAGATGCGCCTCGAATGCAACGAGTTGCTGGTGGAGGCGAATCTGGCGCTCGGCCGCCATCGCGAAATGATCAGTGTGCTGCGCCGGATGATCGCCGACCATCCGCTGCACGAGGCTTTCTACCGGCAGCTCATGACCGCGCTGTGCCGCGCGGAACGGCGGGCGGACGCCCTGGTCGTCTATCAGAACGCCAGGGCGACGCTGAATCGCGAACTGGGATTGGAACCCGGAAGGCAACTCCGCGAGATGCAGCACTCCATTCTGGTCTCGGCGGACGCGTTCGACACGATGGCGGCGGTATGAACGACCTCTGGCTGCGTCGCTACAGTCCCGCCCCGGAAGCCCCGGTCCGGCTGGTCTGCTTTCCGCACGCGGGGAGTTCCGCGAGCTACTACCACTGGACGGCGGGGCGGCTCGCCCCCGCCGTCGACGTCCTCGCGGTGCAGTATCCGGGACGGCAGGACCGAAGGCACGAGCCCCCGATCGAGGACGTCCTGGTGCTGGCGGGACACGTCTACGAAGAACTCCTGGGACTGGAGACGCCGGACGGGACGGCCCTGGCCCTCTTCGGCCACAGCATGGGCGCGACGGTGGCCTACGAGGTCGCCCGCCTGCTGGAGCACAAGGCGGGGATCCGGCTGCGCAGGCTGTTCGTGTCCGGCCGCCGGGCCCCGTCCCGGACCCGTACGGAACGGGTGCGGCTCGGGGACGACGAGCAGGTCGCGGCCGAACTGATGAGGCTGAGCGGCACCGATGCGCGGCTGCTGGCGGACCCGGAGCTGCGGGAGCTGTTCCTGCCCGTGGTCCGCGCCGACTACGCCGCGATCGAGACGTACCGGCGTCCGCCCGGTCCCGACCCGACCTGCCCGCTCACGGTGCTCGTGGGCGACGCCGACCCCCTCACCACGGTCGAGGAGGCGCGGGCGTGGGACGCGCACACGCCCGGCGGCGCGCAGGTGCGGGTCTTCCCGGGCGGGCACTTCTTCCTCGACGACCACCGCGAGGAGATCGCCCGGGTGATCGAGCAGGGCGTGCTTTAGGGACGCCTAAGCGGGACGGGCGACCTTGGGCGGGTGACTCGATCCACCGGTGCCCATGACGCGTTCGCGAACCGTGCGGACGAGATCGTCGCGCTCGTCGACCATCGCCTGTGCGGTCTGGCCGCGGTGCGGCACGCGATCAGGCTCGTCCCGCACCGCGGGTCTCCGCTGACCGTCGTCATGCTCAGGCGCCCCCTGCCGGCCCTGGCCTCGTTCGCGCTGCTGAACTCGGGCGGGGTCCTCTCGGACGGTTCGGTGCGGGACGACCGGGAGCTGTGGATGTTCGGCCGGGTGGCCGAGCTGCTGGCGCCCTCCCTCGTGCCCTGGGACTTCCGGGTGGCCGACGGCGACGGAGGGCTCGCTCGGATCGTCGGCGGCTCCGCGGCGACGGTGGTCGTCTCCGGCCATCCGGTCCGGCCCCGGCGGCGCGCGCTCAGGATCCCGCCGGGCGCCGGCCGGGGTCAGGCGGGCGCGGCGTCGCTCGTGGTGGTGGGCTGCGGCAGGGCCGCCAGGAGGTCCTGCGTGTAGGGGTGGGCGGGCCGGTGGAAGACCTCGTCCACCGGGCCGCTCTCCACGATCCGTCCCTCCCGCATCACGATCACGCGGTCGCTGAGGTGGTGGATCACGCCGAGGTCGTGCGAGATGAACAACAGGGACACGCCGAGGGACGCCCGCAGATCGGCGAACAGGTCGAGCACCTGCGCCTGCACCGACACGTCCAGGGCCGACACCGGTTCGTCGCAGACGATGACCTCGGGCCGGGGCGCGAGCGCGCGGGCGATGGCGACCCGCTGGCGCTGGCCGCCGGACAGCCGGCGGGGGTGGCGGCCGAGCAGGCTCGCGTCGAGCCCGACCCGGTGGAGCAGTTCGGCGATCTCGTCCCGCCGCCGCCGCACGGCGCGCCTGCCCGGGGAGCCGAGGGCCTCGGTGACGACCCGTTCGACCGTGTAGCGCGGATCGAAGGAGGCGAGGGGGTCCTGGTGGACGAACTGGATGCGCCCGCGCAGCGGACGGCGCCGCGGCTCGGGCACGTGCGACCACGGCGTGCCGAGGAAGCTCACCGTGCCGGCGTCGGGGTCCTGAAGGCCGAGCACCAGACCGGCGAGCGTGCTCTTGCCGGAGCCGGACTCGCCGACCACGCCGAGGATCTCGCCCCTGCCCAGGGTGAGGGAGACGCCGTCCACGGCGGGGCGCCGCGTTCCGTCCGGCCGGGGGTAGATCTTGGAGACTCCGTCGACCGCGAGGATCTCCTCCGGCGGCGAACCGTTCCCGGAGGCCGGGGCGTTCCCGCCGTCCCGGGACGCCGCGCCGCCGGCCGGGCGGGCGCGTCCGGAGGGGACGGCCGCCAGCAGGCGCCGGGTGTACGGGGCGGACGGCGACCTCAGCACCTGTTCGGCGGTGCCCTGCTCGACGAAGACGCCCTCGTGCATCACCGCGATCCGGTCCGCCAGCCGCGCCACCACGGAGAGGTCGTGGCTGATCAGCAGCACCGCGGTCCCGGCGTCCTTCATCGTGGACAGCAGGTCGAGGATCCGGGCCTGGACGGTGACGTCCAGGGCGGTGGTGGGCTCGTCGGCGATGAGCAGCGGGGGATCGGCGGCCATGGCGGAGGCGATCAGGGCGCGCTGGCGCTGCCCGCCCGAGAGCTGATGCGGATACTGGCGCGCGCGCAGCCGGGGGTCGGGCACGCGGACCTGCTCCAGCAGGGCGACCGCCCGTTCGCGGCGCTCGTCCCGCGGGACGGTCCGGTGGTTGCGGAGCGTCTCGGCGACCTCCGCGCCGACGGTGCGCAGGGGGTCGAGCGACGAGAGGGCGTCCTGGAGCACCATGCCGACCTTGCCGCCGCGGAGTTCCCGCCACCGGCGGTCGCCGATCCGCGTCAGGTCCTCGCCGTCCAGTTCCAGCCGCTTCGCGGTGACCGACGAGCCCTGGCCGGCGAGTCCCATGAGGGCGCGCGCGGTCACGCTCTTGCCGGATCCCGACTCGCCGACGATGGCCAGGCACTCCCCGGGCCGGATCTCGAAGCCCACGCCGCGGACCGCGTGCACCCTCTCGCGCCCGGTGGCGAACGAGACGTCGAGCGCCTCGACGGTGAGCAGGGCGCGCGCGGTCCCGGCGTCCTCATCGGCCGACATGCGGGAGCCTCCCTTCGAAGCGACGTTGCAGCGTCCTCCCGACGACGTTGACCGACACCACCGCGACGGTCAGCGCCAGTCCCGGGAAGACGGCCATGGCCCACGCGATCTCCAGGAAGTCGCGTCCCTCGGAGAGCATCGCGCCCCATTCGGGCGTGGGCGGTTTCGGTCCCAGCCCGAGGAAGCTCAGCGACGACCCGGCGATGATGGCCGTGCCGACGTTGACCATCGCCAGGACCAGCAGCGGGGGCAGGGCGTTGGGGAGCACGTGCCGCAGGTAGATGACCGGTCGCGGCGCGCCCAGGGTGATCGCGGCGCGCACGTAGTCCGAGTCGCGGACGACCAGGGCCTGGCCGCGGGCCAGCCGCACGAAGCCGGGCGTCAGCGAGCAGCCGATCGCCAGCATGGCGTTGCCGGTGCCGGGGCCGAGGATCGCGACGACCAGCAGGGCGAGCAGGAGCCCGGGGAAGGCGAGGAAGACGTCGGCGACGCGCATGACGGCCTCGTCGACGACCCGCCCGCCGACCGCCGCGAGAACACCGAGCAGCGACCCGAGGACGACGGCGATGGCGGTGGCGCCCAGCCCGATGGCCACCGACGGGCGGGCGCCGTGCACCACCCGGCTGAAGACGTCGCGGCCCAGCTCGTCGGTGCCGAAGTAGTGGTCCGAGGTCGGCGCGGCGAGCGCCGCGGCGGGGTCGACGGCGTCCGGAGCGTGCGGCGCGAGGAGCGCGGGCCAGACGACGGCGATCGCGAGCAGCGCCAGCATCGCCGCGGCCGCCGCCACGCCGAGGGACCGCCGGCCGGTCACAGCGCCGCCCCCCGCAGCCGGGGGTCCACGACCCGGTAGAGCCCGTCCACGGCCAGGTTGATCACGGAGAACGCCAGCGCCGACACGACGACCACCCCGGTGACGACCGGAAGGTCGCGGCCCGCGATGGCCGTGGCCATCACCCGGCCCAGCCCCTGCCGGCTGAAGATCGTCTCGATGACGACGGCGCCGCTGAGGAGGGCGCCCACGCACCACCCGGAAAGGGTGATCATGGGGATCAGGGCGTGCCGCAGCGCGTGCCGGATCCGGACCGCGGTCTCGCCGCTGCCCCGCGCCCGCGACGTCAGCGCGAAGGGTTCCTCCAGGGCGCGCTCCAGCCCTTCACGGAGCACCTGGGCGAACACCCCGACCAGGCTCAGCGCGAGCGCGACCGCCGGCAGGACCAGCCCCTGCGGTCCGCTGCCGCTGATCACGGGGAACACCTGCCAGCGGAAGGCGAAGAAGGTGAGCAGCAGCACCCCGGTCCAGAAGCTGGGGGTGGAGATGGCCAGCAGTTCGAGGGCGACCGCGAGCCGCCGCAGCGCGGGGCGCCGTCCGGCGGTGGCGACGGCCAGGACGGTCGCCACCGTCACCGCGAGCAGGAAGCCGGCCGCCGCCAGCTCGAGCGTGGCCCACAGCTGGTCCCCGATCACCCGCGCGACCGGCTGCTGCAGCTGGTAGGAATGGCCGAGGTCGCCGCGCAGCAGCCGTCCCATGAAGAGCCCGTACTGCTCGAGGAGCGGACGGTCGTAGCCGAGTTCGTGACGGACCTGCCGGAGCAGTTCCGGGGTCGGCGGCGACCCCAGCAGGGTGCGCACCGGGTCGCCGGGAGTCAGCCGCATGCCCGCGAAGGCCACCGTGGCGGCGCCCGCGGTGACCAGCACCGTCAGCAGGAGGCGGCGGACGAGCCACCGGACGGTCGCGTTCACTTCCCTCCCCCCTTCCGGGCCTCGTAGAAGAGCGGGTAGGCGTGGGAGTCGAAGCGGACGCCCCGGACCTCGGTCGACGCGCCGACCAGGCGGACCGGAACGTAGAGCGGGACGACCAGTGCCTTGCGCAGCAGCCGATCCTGGACCTCGGCGTAGTGCCGGGCGCGGACGGCGGGGTCCGTCGTGGCGGCCGCGTCGCGGAGCAGGCGGTCCAGCCGGGAGTCCGACAGCCGGAAGAAGTTCCCGCCGCCCTTCGGGGGAGTGCGGTCCCGGGCGAAGTAGTAGCGCAGGATGTCCGGCTCGGCGCGGGCGAGGCTGGTGCTGTACAGGTCCATCGTGCCCTGGAGCACGTCCCTGGCCATCGCGCCGCCGTCCTCGTTGACGAGGTCGACGGCGATGCCGACCCGCTTGGCGTGCGCCTGGACGCCCTGGGCGAGGACGTGGCGGCGGTCCTGCATGAGTTTGGACATGTACGGCCAGCGCAGGGCGAGGCGTTCGCCGTTCTTCGTCCGGTACCCCGCGGAGTCCCGGCCCGTCCATCCCGCCTGGTCCAGCAGCCGGTCGCTCAACGCGGGGTCGTACGGCCACGACCCCTCGGTCGCGCGAGAGTACCCGGTCGTGGCCGGACTGAGCGGGCTCCAGGCCCGCGAATACTCGCCGGAGTAGACCGACTCGACGAGCCGGTCGATGTCGACGGCCCGCATCAGCGCGGTGCGGACCCGCTCGTCGGCCAGGACGCCGCGGGTGCCGTTGAGGAAGATCCCGAAGACGGCGCCCGGCATGTCGGCGCGGAGCAGCCGGGTGCGCCCGGACGAGCGGACGGATGCGGCGTTCGTCGTGGGAACGCCGTCGACCATGTCGGCCTGCCCCGCGGTGAGCGCTCCGAGCCGGACCGAACCCTCCGGCACGAAGCCGATGCTGAGCCGTTCGAGGTGGGCGGGCCCGCGATGGCCCGCGTATCCGGGACCCCACGAGTAGCCCGGATTCCTGGTCAGCACGACCTGCTTGCCGCGCGTCCAGCCGGCGAACCGGAACGGGCCGGACCCGACGGGCGTGCCGCAGAGGGCCTCGGCGTTCCCCCGCAGCCGCGCGGTCGGCTGGATCCCGAGGTGCGCGGTGCTCAACGCCTGGAGGAACGAGGCGTCCGGTTCCCTCAGCCGCACCTTCACGACGCGCGGTGCGACGACCTCGGCGGAGGCGTAGGAGCGGACCAGGCTGGCCGCGTAGCGGGACTTGGTCTCCGGGTCGACCGCGTGGTCCAGGGTGGCCTTGACCGCGGCGGCGTCGAGCGGTGTCCCGTCATGGAAGCGCACGCCGGATCGCAGGTGGAAGGTGTAGGTCCTCCCGTCCTCCGACACCGTCCAGCGCTCGGCGAGCCAGGGGTGGAACCGGCCGTCCGGCGTCATGCCGACCAGCGAGTCGAAGATCGAACGGTCGATCAGCGCCGTGACCTCCAGCCCGCTCACCTGGGGGTCGAGGCAGTCGGGTTCCAGCCCGGTGGCGTAGACGAGGTGTCCGTCCGCCGTGCCGGCGGCGGCCCCGCCCGGGGCGCACGCCGTCGCGGCCGCCGCGATCAGTGAAGCCGCCGGCAACGCCAGGGACGGCAGTGGTCGGCCAAGGCCCATCCTCGATCTCCTCCGGAGAGTTCACCGGTGAACGATGATCTGGGCCGTACTCTCCGCGAGTGATCTAAAGGCGGACTTAACCTGCCCCCGGCCCGCGGGCCTCGGCCCCGGCGGCCGGGACGGGCGTCTCGGCGCCCGGCATCAGCCCGCGCAGAGCCAGGGCGAGCAGCCGGTCGGCGACGTCCGGTTCCTGCTCGGCGGCCATGGCGATGGCCCCGACGAGCCTGAGGACGTCCAGGAACTCGACCTCGGGCGGGATGAGGCCGGCGCGCTGCGCCTCCCGGAACAGGACCTCTCCCGCCGCGCGCATGGAGGTGCAGGAGGTGAACACCTCCGAGCGCTCGTCCCGCAGGGTGGCCATCACCGAGGCCGCCATGCCGCGGACCTCGGTGACCTCGGTGATGAACGCCTGCAGCCAGGTGGTGAGCGCGACCTCCGGCGACGCCGACCCGGTCAGCTCGCGCGCGCGGGAGCTGAGGTTGTCGTAGCTCTCCGTCAGCAGCGCTTCCAGGAGGTTCTGCCGGGTGGGGAAGTGGCGGTAGAGGGTGCCGATGCCGACGCCGGCGCGCCGGGCGAGGGCGTCCAGCGAGGCGTCGGCCCCCTGCTCCAAGAACAGCTCCCTGGCCGTGGCGAGCAGGCGGGCGTGGTTGCGCCGGGCGTCCTTCCGCCCGGACTGCGCGGAGGTGCGGGCCGCTTGCTTGGCGTCCATCCGTTCCTTCCTCGCCGTGCCGGACGGGCGTCCCGCCGCGCACGCGAGCGTGTACCGGGGGACGCCTCCGCATTCTACGGCAGCGGGCCGGTGCCGCCGCGGACGTCGCGACCGGCGATGCCGGACGGCGGGCTCACCCGTCCAGGGAGACCGCGTGGAAGAGCGGGTAGGCGCTGGCGTCGAAGCCGAGCCCCTCGACCTCCTTGGTGGTGCCGATCATCCGTTCCGGGACGTAGGTCGGGATGGCGAGCGCGTGCTCGTTGAGGTAGCGCTGGACCTCGCGGTAGATCCGGTTCCGCTCCTCGGCGTCGCTCGTGGTGGCGGCCTCCCGCAGCCACCGGTCCAGCCGGGAATCGGTGCGCTGGAAGAAGTTGCCGCCGCCCTTGGCGGGGGGCCGGTCCGAGGAGAAGAAGTAGCGCAGGATGTCGGGCTCGGGGCGGACGAAACTGGCGCCCATGATGTCCATGCGCTCCCGCGCGCCCAGGACGTCCTGGGTCAGGGTCCCCGCGTCGACGCTGCGCAGGTCGACATGGATGCCGACCCGCTTGGCCTGGCCCTGGACGCCCTGCGCGAGCACGTCGCGCCGGTCGCGCAGCAGCGCGGCCTGGTAGGGCCAGCGCAGGGTCAGCCGTTCGCCGTTCTTCGTCCGGAATCCCTCGGCGTCGCGGCCCGTCCATCCCGCCTCGTCGAGCAGCCGGTCGCTCAGCGCCGGGTCGAAGGGCCACGAGCCGACGGTCGCCGGCTCGTACCCGATGGTCGAGGGGCTCAGCGTGCTCCAGGCACGGGTCTGCTCCCCGAAGTAGACGGATTCGACGAGCTGGTCGAGGTTCAGCGACCGCTGCAGGGCGACGCGGACGCGTTCGTCGGCCAGCACGCCCTTGGTCCCGTTGAGGAACAGCACGAAGACGACGCCCGGCGCCTTGGCCCGGAGCAGCTCGAGCCTGCCGGACGACTCCAGCGACCCGACGTTGGAGGGCGGGACGTTGTCGATGACGTCGGCCTGGCCGCTGGTCAGCATGCCGAGCCGGACGCTGTTCTCCGGCGCCACCACGAACGTGAGCTTGGGGACGCGCGCGGGTCCGGCGTGCCCCGCGGATTCCGGACCCCACGCGTAGGACGGGTTCCTGGTCAGCACGATGCTCTTGTTCCGGGTCCAGCCGGAGAAGCGGAAGGGGCCCGAGCCGACGGGCTCGCCGCAGCGGCCCGCGGCGTCGGCGCGCACCGCCTTCGGCGACTGGATCCCCAGGTAGGCCGTGCTCAGGGCCTGCAGGAACGACGCGCTCGGCTCGGAGAGGCGCACCGTCACGGTGTCGGCGTCGATGACCTCCGCCCCGGTGTAGCCGCGGAGGAGGCTGGCCGCGTAGCGCGACTCGGTCTTCGGGTCGACGGCGTGGTCCAGGGTGGCCTTCACGGCGGCCGCGTCGAGCGGCGTCCCGTCATGGAACCGGACGCCCGGCCTGAGATGGAACGTGTACGTGCGCCTGTCGCGCGAGACCGTCCAGCGCTCGGCGAGCCAGGGGTGGAACTCGCCGTCCGGTGTCATGCTCACCAGCGAGTCGAAGATCGGCCGGTCCACGGTGGCGGTGATGTCCAGCGCGCTGACCTGGGGGTCGAGGCAGTCCGGCTCGCTGTCGGTGGCGAAGACGAGCCCTTCCCCGCCCGGACGCGACGGTGCGGCGCCGGAGCACGCCGACGCGGTGAGACTGGCCGAGAGGGCGGCGGCGAGCAAGGCGTGCTTCCGGTTCATGTCCGGATGGTGGGAGCGCCCCCTAAAGGCGACCTTAATCCGCGCGCGCGTCCCGGCGGCCGCGCGGCCCCCCGTGAGCTTTAGGGACGCTTTAAGCGCGTTGCCCAAGCTGGCCGTGCGGTCGACCGCGGCGATGGTCCTCGCCACCGTGCGGTGGCCGTTGGACGCATCGAGCAAAGGATTCAGATGCCGGAACCAGACGAACCGACCGTGCCGAAGAGCGGGGGCGACCGGGCCGGGAACCTGCGCTTCCCCATGGAACGCCCGGACGCCCCATTCGACCCGCCGCCCGAGTACGCCCGGTTGCGGGCCGAGGAGCCCGTCGCCGACGCCACGCTCGCCGACGGGCGGAAGGTGCTGCTGATCAGCCGGTACGACGACGTGAAGTCGACGCTGCGGGACCCCCGGGTCTCCAGCGACCTGCGCAAGCCGGGATGCCCGGTGCCCGGCGGCGGACCGCCGCTGCCGGAAGGCGCGCCGCATCCGTGCTTCCGGACGGACCCGCCCGAGCACACGATCTACAAGAAGCTGCTGCTGCCGGACTTCACGGTCCGCAAGGTCAACGGCATGAAGCCGCGGATCCGGGAGATCGTCCGCGGCGTCCTGGACGACATGGCCGGGGCCGGCGGGCCCGTCGACCTGAACGCGGCGGTGGCCGTGCCGGTGCCGAGCCTCGTGATCTGCGAGCTGCTGGGCGTCCCCTACGCGGACCACGAGTTCTTCCAGGAACGGACCGCGGTGCCGCTGAACCGCTCCAGCACGCCGGTCGAGGTCAAGGCCGCGATGACCGACCTGTGGGACTACCTGGCCCGGCTCCTGGCCGTCAAGCGGGCGGACCCGGGCGACGACATCCTCAGCAAGCTGGCCGCATCGCAGGCCGAGGAGCGGGATGCCGTGGCCTCCGCGATCGCCGTGCTGAACGGCGGCCACGAGACCACGGTCAACATGATCTCGCTCGGCACCGCGGTGCTCCTGGAACGTCCCGGGGTGCTGGCCGAACTGCGCGCCGATCCGGGCCTGTGGCCGGGCGCGGTCGACGAACTGCTCAGATACCTCAGCATCGGGGACCTGTCGGTGGCGCGCGCCGCGCTCGACACCATGGAGATCGGCGGCCGCACCGTCCACGCGGGAGAGGGGATGTTCCTCCTGGTGGGGGCGGCCAACCGGGACGCCGACGCGTTCCCGGACCCGGACGAGTTCGACGTGCGGCGCCCGCGCCACCGGCACATCGCCTTCGGCCACGGGATGCACCAGTGCATCGGCCAGCATCTCGCCCGCGCGGAGCTCGAGATCGTCTTCGCGGAGCTGTTCGGCCGCTTCCCCGGGTTGCGGCTCGCCGTCCCGGCGTCCGAGCTCTCCTTCAAGAAGGACAGCCACGTGTACGGGCTGCGGTCCCTGCCGGTCGAGTGGTGAGCCGGGAGGGGGCGCCGATGCGGGTCGTCGCGGACCGGAACGCGTGCAGCGGAGCCGGGCAGTGCGTGCTCGCCGCGCCCGACCTGTTCGACCAGGACGACGCCGAGGGGCTGGTCGTGCTGCTCCGGAGTCCGGACGCCGCCGAGGCCGAGACGGTCCGTGAGGCGGTGTCCCTGTGCCCCTCGGGGACGCTGCATCTGCAGGAGTGAGGCCCGGCGCCGCCGGTGGGAAGCCAGAAGGGGTGGTCTCGTGGAGACCACCCCTTCGACGTCGTCCCGCTAGAGCGCGGGGGCCTTCTCGGCGGGAGCCGGGGAGGCCGCGGACGGGCGGCGCAGGAGCAGCGCCGCCACCAGCAGGCACGCGGGAAAGGCGATCGCCGCGGTGAACACGCTGGAGGTGGCGTCGGTGAGGATGTGGGTCTGCGCTTCCGCGGGCGCGACGCCGGCCGGCGGGCTCTCGGCGCCGTCCCGCAGCGCGCCGGTGTACACCGTGGTGAGGACGGCCAGGCCGAGGGCCGCCCCGACCTGCTGCACGGTGTTGAGCAGCCCCGACGCCGCGCCGGCCTCCGCGCCCTGGACCGTGGACATCACCACCACGTTGAGGCAGGCGAACGCGATCCCGGCACCGGCGCCGAAGAGCACCATCGGGCCGAAGATGTCCTGGAAGTAGCCGCTGCCCACGGAGAGCCGGGCCAGCCACACCATGCCCGCGACGGTCACCACGGAGGCGGCCACGATGGCCTTCTTCGGTCCGAAGCGGGCCATCAGGGGCGCGGCCACGGACGCGGCCACCATCATCACCGCCGCCAGCGCCAGGAAGGCCAGGCCCGTCCTGATCGCGCTGAAGCCGAGGACGTTCTGCAGGAAGGAGACGAGGTAGACGAACATCGCGAACAGCGTCGCGGGCAGGAGCATCATGCTCAGGAAACCCGCCGCCCGGTCGCGGTCGGCCAGGAGCCGCAGGGACAGGATGGGCTGCGCGGTCCTCGTCTCGATGAACACGAAGAGGGCGAGCAGCAGCACTCCCGCGGCGAGCGCGCCGATACTGGCGGCCTCGCCCCATCCCTTCTCGCCCGCGTGGACGAACCCGTAGACCAGGGCCACCATCCCCGCGATCGACGTCAGCGAGCCCAGCACGTCGAACCGGCTGGGGACGCCCGGGGCGCCGGACAGGTACAGCGGTGAGAGGACCAGCAGCACCGCCGCGATCGGGACGTTGACCCACAGGACCCAGTGCCAGGAGAGCCCGTCGGTCAGGAGCCCGCCGAGGATCAGGCCGATCGCCATTCCGGATCCGGCGACGCCGGCGAACACGCCGAGGGCCCGGTTGCGCGCCTCGGTGTCGGTGAAGCTGGTGTTGACGAGCGCCAGCGCCGCGGGCGCGGCGAGCGCGGCGGCGACCCCCTGCCCCACCCGGGCCAGGAGCAGATGCCACGCCTCGGTGGAGAAGCCGCCGAGCAGGGAGGCCAGGGCGAAGAGCGCGACACCGGTCATGAAGGCCCGCCGGTGGCCGAAGACGTCTCCGGAGCGTCCGCCGAGCATGAGGAGGCCGCCGAAGGCCAGCAGGTAGGCGTTGAACACCCAGGACGCCCCGGACGGGGTGAAGCCCAGGTCGCTCTGGATGCTCGGCAGCGCGACGGCGACGATCGTCCCGTCCAGGACCACCATGAGCTGGGCCGTTGAGACGATCAGCAGCGCGAGGCCGGGATGGTGGCCGAGCGCGGGCGCCTTTCCGCCCCCCGCGCGGGGCGGCGATATCGACGAGGTGGACATGCGTTTCCTTCCATCACCGTGTTCGGGTGCCGTACGGGTGCCGTACGGCTGCGGTACGCGTGCCGTGCGAGGCCGCTCGGGCCGTCACCAGGCGACGGGGAGTTCGTGAACGCCGAAGACGAAACTGTCGGGGCCGCGGAACCGCAGCCCGGAGAAGTCCACGGCCAGGCGCAGACCGGGGAACCGCCCCAACAGGCCCGCCAGCGCCACCTCCAGTTCCAGGCTCGCCAGCGACCTGCCGAGGCACTGGTGGACGCCGTGGCCGAACGCGAGGTGGCCGCGGGCGTCCCGGGTGACGTCGAGCCGGTCCGGCCGGGCGTAGACGGTGTCGTCGTGGTTGGCCGCCGGGATGCTGAACTCCAGTGCCTCTCCCGCGGCGATCGGCACGCCGCCGATCTCCAGGTCGGCGGTGGCGGCGCGGACCATGGCGAACTGGGTGATCGAGAGGTACCGGAGGAGTTCGTCGACGGCAGGCCGGACCAGTCCCGGGTCGCGGTGCAGCGCCTCGAGCTGGTCGGGGTTGCGCAGCAGGACGAGCACGGACAGCGCGATCATCTGGGCCGTGGTGTCGTGCCCCGCGACCACCAGGAGCCGCGCCATCGCCACGAGCTCGTCGTGCCCGAGCTCCCCGGCGGTCACGTACCGGGTGGCCAGCCGGCCCAGCACGTTGTCCGCGGGGTTCTTCTCGTAGTCCGTGACGAGCCGGTCGAGGTAGTCGGTCAGCTCGCGGAACGCGCGGGCGGATTCGTCGGGGTCGGCGGTCGAGGAGTCGAGGACCTCGCTCGTCGCCCGGATGAACTCCCGCTCCTCCGGCGGGATGCCGAACAGCCCCGAGATCACTCGCGAGGGGACCGCCGTCGCGTACTCGGTGACCAGGTCGATGGGCGGGGTCCGGGTCCCGAGGGCGTCGAGGAGCCCGTTCACCTCGTTCTCCACGGCGGGTCGCATCCCCTGGACCCTGCGGTGGGTGAACTCCGGCGTGACCATCCGCCGGAGCCGCGCGTGCTCGGGATCGTCCATCTCCAGGAAGGACATCGTGGGGGGACCGGCGGCCAGCGGGCCCACGCGGGGCAGGTCCGGATTGCTGGAGTCCGCGCTCGTGCGGGGCTCGGCCAGCCCCTCCCGGACGTCCTTGTGCCTGGTCAGCAGCCAGGAGTGGTTTCCCGCCGGGAGCCGGACCCGGACCGGCCCCCGAGCCCGCAGCGCGCCGTACTCCGGTGCCGGCAGGACGCCCGCGCAGCGGGGCTTGGGGTATTCGGCGTCCGCCGCGCCGGGGTCACGCATGACCGGACCCGCTCGCGGGCCGCGGGCCGCCCGCCCGCGGGGGGAGGTCGAAGGCGGCGGCCGTCAGCTCGTGGGACCTGGCGCGGTCCTTCATGTCGTGGATCGGGGTGATGACCATGAGCTCGTCGACGCCGGTGGCGGCGACGAGCTCGGTCAGCCGCGCGCGCACCGTGTCGGGGCCGCCGACGACGCTGCGGGCCAGCTGCTGCTCCATGAAGGCGCGCTCCTGCGCCGACAGGGGCGCGTCGGCGATCTGCTGGGGCGTCATGTTGGGGCCCACGCGGGCGCCCTTGGCCAGATTGAGGGCGATCATGCCCAGCGGCTGGGCCAGCCAGGCGGCCCGGTCCTCCGAGTCGGCGGCGATCACGGCGGCGGTGACGAGCGCGTACGGCCGGTCCAGTTCGGCGGAGGGCCGGAAGCCGTTCCGGTAGATGTCGATGGCCGCCACCGGGTCGCTGAGCCCGAAGTGGTTGGCGAACGCGTAGGGGAGGCCCCATTCGGCGGCGAGCCGCGCGCTGGAGGGGCTGGAACCGAGGACCCACGTGGCCGGGCGGGCGCCGACCGCGGGCACCGCGATGATCCTGCTGCCGGGCTCGTCGGTCACCGGCACGTCGAAGTAGGCGCGCAGCTCGCGGACCTGCTGGGGGAAGAGGTCCGCGGTGGGCGACTGGGCCCTGCGCAGCGCCGCGGCGGTGCCCGGGTCAGTGCCGGGGGCCCGCCCGAGTCCGAGGTCGATCCGGCCGGGATACAGGGCCTCGAGGGTGCCGAACTGCTCGGCCACCACGAGCGGGGCGTGGTTCGGCAGCATCACGCCGCCCGATCCGACCCGCAGGACGGACGTGGCGGCGGCGATCCCGCCGATGAGGACGGGCGGCGCGCAGCTGGCGACGTTGCCGGTGTTGTGGTGTTCGGCGACCCAGTAGCGGGTATAGCCGAGCTGCTCGACGGTGACGGCGAGTTCCACCGTGTCGCGCAGCGCTTCGGTCGCGGTCGAGCCTTTCCAGATCGCGGAGGTGTCGAGTACCGACACCGGAACCGTGGGGGTGGTGGTCACGCGCGGGTCTCCTCGGGAGTCGGTACGAACGGGATGAAGGGATGACGGCGGGGCGGACGCAAAACGGAGGCCGCCTCCAGTTCGAGAGAATACGGAGACTCTCTCCGCTTTGCAAGGATCCCGCCCCGCCGGGTGTTCTTCGCTCGCCCTCGGACGTTCCGGCGGGGTCAGAGCATCACGTTGCCGCCGTCGACCCCGATGTAGGCGCCCGTGACGTGCCTGCTGAGGTCGGACGCCAGATGGACCACGACGTTGGCCACGTCCTCCACGGTGCCGACGCGTCCCAGCGGCGTCGTCTTCTCGAACTCCTTGATCATCGCTTCCTGGTGCGGGCCGGCGTTGGCGTCGGTCGGCACCATCCCCGGCGCCACGGTGTTGACCCGGACGCCGTCGGGGCCCAGTTCGACGGCCAGCACGCGGGCCAGCGCGTCCTGTGCCGCCTTCGCCACGGTGATCTCGCCGGTGCCGCGCAGCGGCCGGCCGCGCGAGGCGGTGGCGCTGATGAACACGATGCTGCCGCCGCCCTTGCGCCGCATCCCGGGCAGTACCTCGCGGGCGGGGAGCAGCGAGGCCGCCAGCTGGGTGCCGGTCCGGTCCAGGACCTCCGCCGCGCTCTGCACCGCGTCGGTGCGTCCCGCCCGGTAGCGCTCCACGGCCCCGTCGGTCTGCCCGGCCGCGTTGCAGACCAGGATGTCGACGTCCCCGAGCGCCTCGGTCGCCCGCTCCACGAGCGCGGCGACCTCGGACTCGACCGACGCGTCCGCGCCCAGCGCGACGCCCTTGGCGCCCGCCGCCTCGACGGCGGCGACGACCTGCTTGGCCGCGTCGGGGCTGCGCTGGTAGTTGACGGCCACGTCCGCGCCGTGCTCGGCGAGCGCGACGGCGATGCCGGCGCCGATGCCCCGGCTGCCGCCGATGACGAGCGCGACGCGTCCCGCAAGCGTCCTGGCCTGTACCATGTCCTGCTCCCTTCCCGTGGAGGCCGGTGCCGTGGTCACTTGGACCGGGACACGTCGACGAGCCATTCGACCGGCTCGTGGTAGTGGCGGAAGAGGACGATGCGGCCGTCCCGGATGCGGACGAGCTCGATGTACTTGGTCCGGTAGGTGTTGCCGGTGGTGGACACCGACCCGATCCCGTCGAAGGCCCAGACGACGACCTCGGGGTCCGAGGTCTGGTACACCTCGTCGGAGTCGATCTCCTCGAGCTTCAGCGGGGTCTTGGACTGCCCTTCGATCAGGTAGGCCCGGATGTTCTCGCGGCCCTCGAGGACATGGGGATGCCCGCCGGAGGCGTAGGGCATCTCGAGAACGCCGTCTTCGGCGAACAGCTCGCCGAACCCGGCCATGTCGATGTCCAGCATGCACCGCCGCACGCGCTGGACGATCTCGGTGGGCGTGGCGGCGGCGGTGGTGTCGGTCGCGGTGGTGTCGGTCGCGGTGGTGTCGGTCATCGCGTGGCGGCTCCTCGCGCTGTGGGTGATCGGGTGACCGGCACCAGCATCGGAGCACGCACTAAGTGCGACCTTTGCGGCGGCTAAAGCGCCTCAGCCGTCGGGCGCGCCGCCGGTGCCCCGAACCACCGGGCCAGCGCGTCCCGCAGGCCCTCGGTCGAGGCCCCTTCCGGAGCGCAGTAGGCGACGTGGCCGTCGGGACGGGCCAGGAGGACCGCGGCGCCGAGGTCGCCGGAGGGGGACGCGGTGACCAGATCCACGCGGTCGGACCAGCGGGCCGCCGCCGAGACGTCGGCGCTCCCGCCGGACAGGTCGAACAGGACGCCCCGGCCGGTCCGCAGCGCGGCGGCCGTGCCGCGGGGGCCGCCGTCCGCCGTGGCCAGCGGCACGTCCGGGAGGGGACGCCCCAGCAGGGGATGATCGGAGCCGTCGGGGCCGCCCATCGGGTAGCGGACGTCCGTCGTCATCCGCAGCAGGTGACGGTTGACCTCGGCGAACTCCAGGAGCTCGCCGAACAGCGACCGCAGCGGCCCGACCTTGTCGAACGGGGTCAGCAGGGCCATCGCCGCCTGTGCGTGGTCGTGCACCCGCACGCCCACCGGGCGGCGCTCGTCCTGGTAGGTGTCCAGCAGGCCGGGCGGCGCCCAGCCGTTCAGGTCCGCGGCGAGCTTCCAGCCGAGGTTGACCGCGTCGTGGACGCCGGTGTTCAACCCCTGCGTCCCGGAGATGAACAGCACGTGCGCCGCGTCCCCGGCCAGGAACACCCGGCCGTCGCGGTAGCGTTCGGCGAGCCGCGTGGTCCCCCCGAAGCGGGACAGCCACAGCGCTTCGCCCGCCGGCGCCTCGCGTCCCGTGACCCGCTTGACCGCGGCCAGCAGCTCCTCGGACGTGACGGGCGTGGCGTCGCCCGGCGGATCGATCCCGAACTCCATGGTCATCAACCGCAGCTCGCCGGGGGCGATGGGGAGGGCGCCGTAGATCCCCTCCGGCCCGATCGTCCGGTCGAACTCGTGCTCGGCGCCCTCGGGCAACGCGACGTCGCCCAGCAGCGCGTAGTGGGTCGGTCCCTCGTCGGGGAAGGCGATGCCGGCGAGTTCGCGCACGGTGCTGCCCGCACCGTCACAGCCGACGAGATAGGCGGCGTCGAGCCGGTCCTCCCCGCCGGGGCCGCTCAGGACGACCCGCACCCCGTCCGCGTCCTGCTCGAACCCGGCCACCTTCCGGCCGCGCCGGACGTCGGCGCCGAGTTCGAGCGCCCGCTGCTCCAGCAGGCGCTCGGTGCGCCACTGCGGATACGCGAAGGTGTGGTCGCGCTCGTCGACGGTCTCCAGGTCCAGCCAGAGGAACGCGAAGGGGGTGCGCGGCCAGAAGAACATGTCGTCCTCGACGATCCGGTCGGCGAGGCCGCGCTGCCGGAACACCTCGAGGGTCCGCCCGTGGACGGCCATCCCTCCGGAGCGTTCCGGCCGCTCGGTGACCGGGTCGGCGACCACCACCGGGATCCCCGCGAGCCGCAGCTCGCAGGCGAGCATCAGCCCGGTCGGTCCCGCTCCTGCGATGACTACGGCGCCGCTCATGACCCCTCCTGCACTGGAAGCCTGTGCGGCTCATGCTTCAGGGGCGTGCTAAAGCGCCGTTAAATCGCCGCTTCGGCGGCGAGCTCGTCCTTGAGGTAACCGACCAGGGCGGTGGGATTGGGGTGGTCGAAGACCGCGACGGGCGGCAGCGCGAGGCCGGTGGCCGCGCAGAGCCGGTTGCGCAGGTCGAGCGCCGTGAGGGAGGTGAAGCCGCTGTCGAGGAAGTCCTGGTCGACGTCGATGTCGTCCGGCGCGTCGTGCCCGAGTACGGCCGCGGCCTGCGCGCGGACCAGCTCGGTCAGGATGCGCTCCCTGCCCTCCTCCGGCGCGGCGGCCAGCCTCCGGAGCAGGTCCGCAGACGCGTCGGGCGCGGGCACGGGCTCGTGTTCCTCCGGGGCGGACGGCTCCGCGGGCGCCGCGGGCCGGTGGCGCCGCCACCAGTCCGCCAGCGCCGGGAGCAGCTCGGCCAGCGCCTCCTTCCGTTCCGAGCCGGCGTCGAGGGCGTCGACCAGCCAGCCCAGATCGGCGTTCTCGACCGCTTCCCAGAAGCGGCCGTGCGCCCCGGTCACGGAGGTCGCCGCCGGCGTGTCGAGCCAGTACCGCCTGCGCTGGAAGGCGTAGGTCGGGAGGTCGATCCTCCGGTCGCCCCCGAACAGGACGTCCCAGTCCACGCGGACGCCGCAGGCGAAGGCGTGGGCGACCGCGCCGATCAGCGAGCGGGGGCCGGGCCGGTCGCGGCGGAGGGCCGGGACGCACGCCGCGCCGGCACCGAGGATCTGCTGGGTCAGGGGGGTGAGCACCCCCTCCGGCCCCAGTTCGATCGCCGCGGTCACGCCCTCCTCCGCCAGCGCCCGGACGCCGTCGTGGAAGCGGACGGTCTCCCGGATGTGCCGGGTCCAGTAGTCGGCCGAACAGAGGTCCGCGTGCTCGGCGACGCGTCCCGTGACGTTGGAGACCACCGGGATCGCCGGCGGGCGGTAGGTGATCCCGGCCGCCACCTCGCGGAACTCGTCGAGGACGGGATCCATGTGCGGGGAGTGGAACGCGTGGGAGACCCGCAGCCGTTTCGTCCGGTGCCCGCGCGCCTTCCAGGCCAGCGCGACGGCGGCCACCGCCTCGGCGTCCCCGGAGATCACGGTGGCGGCGGGCCCGTTGACGGCGGCGATCGCGACTTTGGCCTCGTCGAGCGTCCCGGCCACTTCCTCCGCCGGAGCCTGGATCGAGAACATCGCGCCGTCGGGGCGGGCGGCCCGCATGAGCCGGCCCCGGGCCGCGACGAGCCTGGCGGCGTCGTCGAGGGAGAACACGCCCGCGACGTGGGCGGCGGCGAGTTCGCCGATGGAATGGCCGACGACGAGGTCGGCCCGCACGCCCCAGCTTTCGAGGAGCCGGTACAGCGCGGTCTCGAACGCGAACAGGGCCGCCTGGGTGTAGTCGGTCCGGTCGAGCAGGTCGGGGTCGTCGAACATGACGTGCTCGAGCGGTCGCTCCAGGTACGGGGCGAAGCGGGCGGCCACGTCGTCGAGGGCCGCGGCGAACTCGGGGAAGGCGCCGTACAGGTCGCGGCCCATGCCGGGGCGCTGGCTGCCCTGGCCGGAGAACAGGAAGGCCGTGCGTCCGTTCCGCGCCTTGTCCCGCACCAGGGTGGGCGCGGCCTCCCCGCGGACGAGTTCGTCCAGCCCGCGGCGCAGGTCGTCGAGGTCGGTGCCCACGACCACCGCGCGGTGGGGGAACGCGGTGCGGGACGTGGCCAGCGAGCGGCCTAGATCGGCGGGCCGGGCGTCCGGGGTCGTCTCGAGGAAGCCGCGCAGCTTCTCTGCCTGGCCGCGCAGAGCCTCCTGGGTTCTCGCGGAGATCACCCATGGCACCGTTCCGCCGGGGGCGGTGGCCGCGCCGCCGCGCTCCTCCGCGGACGGGGCCTCCTCGATGACGGCGTGGGCGTTGGTGCCGCTGATCCCGAAGGAGGACACGGCCGCGCGTCGGGGGCGGCCGTCGGGCGTCCAGGGGGCGGGGCGGGTGAGGAGGGAGACGGCGCCTGCGTCCCAGTCGACGTGCGGGGTGGGCTCGTCGATGTGCAGCGTCCGGGGGAGCAGGCCGTGTTCGAGGGCCATGACCGTCTTGATGACGCCCGCGATGCCGGCCGCTGCCTGGGTGTGGCCGATGTTGCTCTTGATGGAGCCGAGCCAGAGGGGGCGGTCGCGGTTCTGTCCGTAGGTGTTGATGAGGGCTTGGGCTTCGATGGGGTCGCCGAGTGTGGTGCCGGTGCCGTGGGCTTCGACGGCGTCGATGTCGGCCGGTGTCAGGTCTGCGTTGGCGAGGGCTTGGTGGATGACGCGTTGCTGGGAGGGTCCGTTGGGGGCGGTGAGCCCGTTGCTGGCACCGTCCTGGTTGATCGCTGAGCCCTTGATGACGGCGAGGACGGGGTGCCCGTTGCGCAGGGCGTCGGAGAGCCGCTCGACCAGCACGAGGCCGGCGCCCTCCCCGAAACCGGTGCCGTCGGCGGCCGCCGCGAACGACCTGCATCTGCCGTCCGCGGACAGCCCGCGCTGGCGGCTGAACTCGGTGAACAGGGCGGGGGTCGCCATGACGGTGACGCCCCCGGCCAGGGCGAGGTCGCACTCGCCGTTGCGGAGCGCCTGGACGGCGAGGTGCAGCGCGACCAGGGACGAGGAACAGGCGGTGTCGATCGTGACGGCGGGCCCCTCCAGCCCGAGCGTGTAGGCGACCCGTCCGGAGGCGATGCTGCCCGCGCTGCCGTTGCCGAGGAAGCCCTCGAAACCGGCGGGCGCCTCCCCGAGCCGGAGCGCGTAGTCCCCGTACATGACGCCGGTGAAGACACCGGTGCGGCTCCCGCGCAGGCTCGCGGCGTCGATGCCCGCCCGCTCGACGGCCTCCCACGCGGTCTCCAGCAGCAACCGCTGCTGCGGATCGGTGGCCATCGCCTCGCGGGGGCTCATGCCGAAGAACGCGGCGTCGAAGTCCAGGGCGTCGTGCAGGAAGGAGCCCCGCGCGGTGTAGGACTTTCCGGCCTTGTCGGGATCGGGATCGTAGAGGGCATCGACGTCCCAGCCCCGGTCCTTCGGGAAATCCCCGACGACGTCCCGGCCTTCGGCGACGATCTCCCAGAGCCGTTCCGGCGAGTCGGCCCCGCCCGGGTATCGGCAGCCCATCGCCACGATCGCGACGGGTTCGCGGCGTTCGGCCTCGGTCCGCGCCAGGCGCCGCCGGGTGTCCCGCAGATCGGCGGTCACCCGTTTCAGGTAATCCAGAAGCTTCTCTTCGTTCGCCATTCGGCGTGCTCCTCCAGCACTCGCTGAGCGGGACGGGGTCGATGTCAGGCGAGGTCGCGGTCGATCAGTTCGAAGATCTCCTCGGCGGTCGCCGTCCGGATGGCGTCCTCGCTCGCCGTGATCACCGCGGGACGGCCGAGGTGGGCGAGCAGGGCCCGGAGCCGGTCCGCGACGCCGAGCCGTTCGGCCTCGTCGGCGCCGATGCTCCCGAGCGCGGACTCCAGCCGTTCGAGCTCGCCGAGCACCGGGGGTTCCGCCTCCGCGGTGACCGCCTCCTCGATGCGGGCCGCCAGGGCGGTGGGCGTCGGATGGTCGAAGACGAGCGTCGCCGGCAGCCGCAGTCCGGTCGCGGCGTGCAGCCGGTTGCGGAGCTCGACCGCGGTGAGCGAGTCGAAGCCGAGCTCCTTGAAGGCCGCGCCGGCGTCGACCGCCCCGGGCGCCCGATGCCCGAGCACGGTCGCCACCTGGCCGCGCACCAGGTCGAGCACCAGCCGGTGCCGTTCCTCGCCGGTGAGCCCGGCGAGCCGTTCGCCGAGCGGCGCCCCGCCCGTCTCGGCGGGCCGCCGCGCGGGCGTCCGGACGAGCCCGTGCAGCACCGGGGGCAGCAGTCCCGCGGCGGCCTGCGCGCGCAGGGCGGGAACGTCCAGCCTGGCGGCGGTCGGCGCGGGCGCACCGGCCGCGAGCGCGGCGTCGAGCAGCGCCAGCCCCTGCTCGTCGCTCAGCGGCAGGAGACCGCCGCGGTTCACCCTGGCGAGATCGTCCTCGCCGAGATGGCCGGTCATCGTCCCGGTCCGGGCCCACAGCCCCCAGGCGATCGAGGTGGCGGGGAGCCCGTGCGCGTGCCGGTGCAGGGCGAGCGCGTCGAGGAAGGTGTTGGCCGCCGCGTAGCCGCCCTGCCCCGGGGTGCCGAGCCGCCCGGCGGCGGAGGAGTAGAGCACGAAGGCCGCCAGGTCCGCCTCGCGGGTGAGCTCGTGGAGGTTCCACGCGGCGTCGACCTTGGGGCGGAGGACGGCGTCGAGCCGTTCGGGCGTCAGCGATCCGATGGTGGCGTCGTCCAGGACCCCCGCGGCGTGCACGACGGCGGTGAGCGGATGCTCCGCCGGAATGTCCGCCAGCAGCGAGGCGAGCGCGTCCCGGTCGGCGGCGTCACCGGCGGCGACGGTGGTCTCGGCGCCGAGCGCGGCCAGCTCGTCGACCAGCTCGGCGACGCCGGGCGCGTCGGGACCCGACCGGCTGGTCAGCAGCAGGCGGCGAACACCGTGCGCGGTGACGAGGTGCCGGGCGACCAACCCGCCGAGGGCACCGGTGCCCCCGGTGACGAGGACGGTACCGGTGCCGAATCGGCCCCCGGCGACGGGCGACTCGTGCGTTCCCGCGTCCGGGGACGGGACCGCGAGCCGGGGCACGCGGATCTCGCCGCGGCGCACCATGAGCTGCGGTTCGCCGGTCGCCAGCGCCGCCTCCACCGCCGGTGCCGAGATCTCGTCGACGTCGAGCAGCACGATCCGGCCCGGCTCCTCGGCCTGGGCGGAGCGCACCAGGCCCCACACCGTGGCGGCCGCCGGGTCCCGCGGATCCTCGGCCTCGTCCGCGACCGCGCCGCGGGTGAGGACCACGAGGCGGGCGTCGGCGAACCGCTCGTCGGACGACCAGCTCCGCAGCACCGCGAGGACGCGGCGCGCGACGGCGTGCGCCTCGGCGACGACGTCCGCCGGACCGCCGAGGGCCGGGACCACGACGGCATCGGGCATGGGCGACCCGGCCGTGACGGCCTCGCCCAGCGCGTTCAGATCCGGATGGACGTCGACGGCGGCGTCGACGCCGAGGCCGGGATCGCCGATCCAGGCCGTTCGCGCGGCTGCGGCCGGCGGGCCCGCCGTGGGGCTCGGGACCGTCCACTCCGTCCGGAACAGGGATCGGTCGGTTCCGCCGCGCAGGGCCGCCAGACGCCCGGGATGGACGGGACGGGTCACCAGTGACTCCACCACGGCCACCGGAGCTCCGGCCCGGTCCGCGATCGCCAGGGAGATCGCCCCCTCCCCGGCGCGCGAGGCCCGGACGCGCAGCACGGACGCACCCGGCGCGTGCAGGGTGACACCGGTCCACGTGAACGGCAGCCGGATCCCCTCGCCGACACCGTCCGCGTCGACGCCCAGCACCGGTCCCGCGGCGTGCAAGGCGGCGTCCAGAAGCGCGGGGTGCACGGCGAACTCCGCTGCGTCGGCCCCCTCGGGCAGCGCCACCTCCGCGTAGACGTCCGCGCCGACCCGCCACGCCGCCCGCAGCCCCTGGAAGACGGGCCCGTAGTCGTACCCCTGGACGGCCAGCCGCTCGTAGTGCTCGCCGACGTCGATGCCGACGGCGTCCGGTGGCGGCCAGGCGCCGGGCCATGCCGGTGCGTCCCCGGACGACGCGGACAGCCGCCCCTCGGCGTGCCGGGTCCATTCGCCGTCGGGATCGTCCTCGGGCCTGGAGTGGACGGTCAGGGCACGACGCCCCTCCCCGTCGGGCTCTCCCACCGTGAGCTGGACGTGCACCCCGCCCTTTTCCGGGACGAGCAGCGGCGCCTCCAGCGCGAGCTCGTCGAGTCGGTTCGCGCCGGCCTGGAGACCGGCGTGCAGGGCGAGGTCGACGAGACCGGTTCCGGGGAACAGGACGGTCCCGGTGACGGCGTGGTCGGCCAGCCAGGGGTGCGTCTCCAGCGAGAGCCGTCCGGTGAACACCGCTCCCGGGCCGGCGGCGAGATCGACCGCGGCGCCGAGCAGCGGATGGGAGTTCGTGACCAGCCCGGCCGCCCTGACATCGCCTTTTCCGGAGCGAGTCGTCGTCCAGTAGCGCTGTCGTTGGAATGGGTAGGTGGGGAGTGTGGTGTGGTGTTTGGGGGGTGGTGTTTTCCAGGGTGTGTTCGATGTGGTGTGGAGTTGTGCGAGGGAGGTGGTGAGTTTGTGGTTTCCGCCGTTGTTTCGGTGGAGTGTGTCGATGGTGGTGGCGGGTGGGTTGTGGGGGTGGGTTTCGGTGGTTTCCTGGATGGCGGTGGTGAGGACGGGGTGGGGGCTGATTTCGATGTAGTGGGTGTGTTTGTGGTGGTGGAGTTGGTTGATGGTTTCTTGGAAGCGGACGGGTTGGCGGAGGTTTTGGTACCAGTATTCGGGTGTGAGGTCTTCGCCGTTGATCGGTTCGGTGGTGAGGGTGGAATAAAGCGGTGTGTGGGTGGCTTGGGGGGTGATGTCTTTGAGTGCGGTGAGGAGGTGCTGGTGGAGGGGTTCGACCGCAGGGGAGTGGGAGGGATAGTCGACCCGGATGCGGCGGGCGTGAACGTTGTTGTCTTGGCAGGTGACGAGCAATTGCTCAATTGCGTCGGCGGGGCCGGCGACGATGGTGGTGGTGGGGCCGTTGTGTGCGGCGATGGTGGTGTGGGGTGGGAGGAGCTGCTGGGTGTGGTCGGGGGGTAGGGAGATGGAGGCCATGGTGCCGGTGCCGGTGAGGGTGCGGAGTGCTCGGGCGCGTAGGGCGCT
>NZ_JBFAUZ010000033.1:0-108210 GCF_040679555.1 Spirillospora sp. NPDC052242 | reverse complement strand
TCGGGATGCTGCTGCACCCAGGGATGGTCGGGGGAGCACTGCAACGCCAGATCGAGGGCCACTTCCAGGCCGTGGTCGTGGGCGTGGGCGACGAAGGCATCGAAGTCGTCGATCGTGCCCAGATCCGGATGGATCGCGTCGTGGCCGCCGTCTGCTGATCCGATGGCCCAGGGGGATCCGGGGTCGTAAGGCCCGGCGTCCAGGGTGTTGTTGGGGCCTTTGCGGCCGGTGACGCCGATGGGGTGGATGGGGGGCAGGTAGACGACGTCGAAGCCCATTTCCGCGATGGCGGGGAGCCGTTTCATCGCGGTGCGGAAGGTGCCCGACATCGGGGGGCGGCGGCCCATCGGGTCGAAGGTGGCGCCTTCGGATCGCGGGAAGAACTCGTACCACGCCCCGTAAAGCGCCCGCTCCCGGTGGACCATCATGGGGAACCACTCCCCGGCCGTCACGAGGTCGCGCAGCGGGTGACGCTTCAGGACGTCCCGGACGGTCGGGTTGCCGGCGGCCTCCAAGCGTTCGACGGGCTCGACGTCATCGTCGGACATCAGCTTCACCAGGCGCGTCAGCGTCCGCCGGTCCTTGGCCGGGACGTCCCGCGCGGCCCGCTCGAACAGCCTCGCGCCTTCGGCGAGCATCAGTTCGACGTCCTGGCCGCGCGGGATCTTGATCTGGGCGTCGTGCCGCCAGTGCGCGATCGGATCGCCCCACGCCTCCACCCGGAACGACCACAACCCGGGCTCGGTCGGCGTCACCAGCGCCGCGAACCGGTCCGTGCCCGGGGCGACCTCCCGCATCCGCGCGGGCGGGCACTCCTCGCCGTCCGGCGTCCGCAGCACCACCGCGGCGCCCAGCATCTCGTGCCCCTCGCGGAACACCGTCGCCGACACCTCGAACGTCTCGCCCACCACCGCCTTGGCGGGCCACCGGCCGCACCCCACGACCGGCTCCACGTCCATGATCGGGACGCGCCCCAGCTCGGCCTCCAGCTTCACCTGCATTGCCCGCTCCCGGTGCCGACGGCGATGGTCCTAGGCATCCATGCCCCGTCCGCAAGTCCCGCCCATCGTCAACTCGTCAAGATCATGACAAGAGATTGCCCAAGCCGCGGCAATCGGGGCGAGCGGGAGCGGATCAGCCCCGGACGGGCGATTCCGCGGCGCGCATCACCGCGCCGATCCCCGTGCCGCTGGTGACGAGCCGCCGGTACTCGGGCTGCCGCAGCTCGCCGCCCATGAACGGGTGCGGGTTGCGGTGCACGGCCGGGCTCGGCTCCTCCGCGAGCGCCGCGAAGTGCACCTCGCGGGCGCCGGTCGCCGCGACGACGCGGGCCGCGTTGCGGTCGGTGATGCCGCCGCCCGGCATCACGATGATCCGGTCCCCGGCGCGCCGCACCAGCTCGGCGATGAGCGGGGCGCCTTCGAGCGCGCTGACGTCCTGCCCGGACGTCAGCACCCGGTCGACGCCCAGCTCGACGAGCGTCTCGAGCGTCGCGAACGGGTCGGCGGCCATGTCGAACGCCCGGTGGAACGTCACCGACAGGTCGCCCGCCGCCGCGACGAGCCGCTCCGCGACGGGCCGGTCGACCGCGCCGTCCGGGGTCAGCGCGCCGATGACGACGCCGTGCGCCCCGGCCTCCCGGACGAGCGCCACGTCGTGCTCCATCGCCGCGACCTCGTGCTCGTCGAAGATGAAGTCGCCGCCGCGCGGCCGGATGATGACGTGCACCCGGATGGACGAGACCGCGGCGAGCGCGGCGCGGACCGTCCCGAGCGTCGGGGTCAGCCCTCCCTCGAACAGGGCCGCGCACAGCTCCACGCGGTCGGCGCCCGCCTTCTCGGCGGCCACGGCGCCCGCGACGCTGTCGATGCAGATCTCGTAGGTGAGACTCACTGACTTCCTTCCGAAACGGTGCGGATCTCCCCGACCCGGCGGCCTCCGCCGAGGACCGGGACGGTGCCCAGCCCGGCGGCCGGGGCGATGTCGGCGCCGAGCGCGGCGAGCGCGCTCAGCGCGATGGCGGTGGTGGCGCGGGGGCTGCCGTCGATGACCTTGACCGCGACGGCGTGGCCGTGCGCGGTGGCGGCCACGAGGACGCCCTCGGCGCCGCCCTTGGCGACCGAGCCGGGCAGCGCCCGCATCAGCTCGGTGTTCACGTGCCCGGTCCCGCCGACGTACTCGGGGTGGGCGCGCATGGCGTCGGCGACCGCGCGGCGCGGCCCGTCCTGCGCCCGGACGAGCGACTGCGCGGCGCGCGCGAGGCCGGTGAGGGTGAGGCCGAACAGGGGCGCGCCGCAGCCGTCCACCGCCACCGGGGACGGCTCCTCGCCGGAGCAGTCGGCCATCGTCTGCCGCACGAGCAGCTGCAGCGGATGCCCGGGGTCGAGATAGGTGTCGGTCGGCCAGCCCGCGGCGACGCACGCGGCGAGCATCGCGGCGTGCTTGCCCGAGCAGTTCATCCGCTCGCGCGACTCGCCCTCCCCGGCGCGGATCAGCGCGGCCTTCGTCGGCTCGTCCTCCGGCCAGGTCGGCGGGCACCGCAGCGCGCCGGTGTCCAGGCCGGCGTCGCCGAGGATCGCCTCGACGGTCTTCAGGTGGAAGTCCTCGCCGGTGTGGCTGCCCGCCGCGATGGCGAGCCGCTCCCCGGCCAGCGGCGCGCCCGCCGCCAGGCACGCGGCGGCCTGGAACGGCTTGGTCGTCGACCGCGGCAGGACGGTCTCCTCGGGGTTCCCGCGGATGTGGGCGAGGGAGCCGTCCGGGGCGAGCCCGGCGACGCTGCCGTAGTGGAGGCTCTCGGCGAAGCCGTTGCGCACGACCTCCGCCAGCACTTCGTACATCGATCTCCTCAGCTCGTCTTCACGACGGGCGCGCCCGGCGCGGCGTCGCGGACGGCGCGGGACGGCCGGGTCCGCTGCCGCGCCTCGAGCGTCCGCGCGATCTTCGACAGCGTCGCGTTCACCACCAGGTAGATCAGCGCGACGATCAGGTAGGTCTGGATGAGCAGGTGGTTGTAGTTCGCCAGCACCTTGCCGCTGTAGAGCAGCTCGGCGTAGCTGACGACGTACCCGAGCGAGGTGTCCTTCAGCAGCCCCGCCGACTGGCTGACCAGCGACGGCAGCACCCGGCGGGCGGCCTGCGGCAGGACGATCAGCCGCATCGCCCGGCCGCGGGTCAGCCCGACCGCGAGGCCCGCCTCGAGCTGGCCGCGCTCCACCGACCGGATGCCGGCCCGGAAGATCTCCGCGAACGCCGCCGCGTTCGACACCGCCAGCGGCACCACGAGCTTCCAGAACAGCGGCATGTTCACGCCGTAGCGGGGCAGCGCGAACAGCACGACGTACACGAGCAGCAGCGCCGGGATCGTCCGGACGACCTCGACGTACGCGGCGGCGGGCCAGCGCAGCCAGCGGGACGGCGACGTCCGGCCGAGCGCCAGCACGATGCCGCCCGCCATGGCGAGGGCGATCGCGACGACGGCGGCCTTCGCCGTGGACAGCAGCCCGTCCAGCAGGTACCGCCACATCGGCCAGGTCCCGAACGGCTCCCAGCGCTCGGCGGCGAGCTGGCCGTTCTCGGCGAACTGCCGCAGCGCCAGCGCGACGAGCGCCGCGCCGACCAGCAGCGTCCCGGCGGTGGTGATCCGGATGCGGCGCCGGGCGCGCGGCCCCGGATCGTCGAACAGCAGGCGCGAGGTGGGGGAGGAGCTCATCGCAGGATCGCCAGCTTCCGTTCGAGTGCCCCGGTGACCAGCCCGAACACGGCCGACAGCGCCATGTAGAGCAGGCCCGCGGTGACGAAGATGTAGATCGGCTGGGCTTCGGCCAGGTTGACCCGGTTCGCGGCGGCGGTCAGCTCCACGACGCCGATCGCCGCCGCCATCGCCGTGTTCATCAGCGTCATGATCGCGATGGTGCCGAGCGGCTGGATCGCCGTCCGCAGCGCCTGCGGCAGCACGATCAGCCGCAGCGACTGGACGAACGTCAGCCCGAGCGCCCGCGCCGCCTCGCCCTGCCCGGCGGGCACCGCGTTGATGCCCGACCGGATCGCCTCGGCCATGTACGCCCCCTGGTAGAGGGCGATGACCACGACCGCGCTGGTGAACAGCCCGGCCATGACGCCGATCTCGGGCAGCCCGAACACCGCGATGACGAGCCACACCAGCAGCGGGATGTTCTGCAGCGTCTCGACGTAGGCCATCCCGGCGGCGCGCAGCACGCGCACCGGGCTGACCCGCATCGCGGCCACGACGATCCCGGCGGCGAGCGCGCCGGCGAGCGCCAGCAGCGTCAGCTCGACGGTCATCAGCAGCCCGTCGCCGAACTCCGAGAGGTGGTCGGTGATGACGTTCATGGCAGGGCCTTTTTCACTGGGGTCTCGGCGGGCGGGAGGTCAGGAGCCGGGCACGGACCCGATCGCGGGCGGCTCGGGCGCCTCGCCCTCGACGACCGTCCCGATCGAGTTCTTCCAGACCTTCGCCCACAGGCCCGACTCCTGGATCTTGCGGAGCCAGTCGTTGACGAACGTCTTGAACTGCTCGTCGCCGTGCTTCAGCCCGATCCCGTACGGGTCGGTGGTGAACGGCTCGCCCTGGATCTTGATCGAGGTGTCCTGCTTCGCGGTGGCGAGCAGGACGGCCTGGTCCTGGACGTACGCGACGCCGCGGCCCTGCTTGAGCGCCTGGACGCACTCGGGGTCGCTGCCGAACGTGACGATCTTCGCGTCCGGGGCGGCCTTCTCGATCGCCGGGATCGCCGGGGTGTTGGCGCCCGCGATGACCGTCTTGCCGTTCAGGTCCGCCGGGGTCTTGATGCCGGTCTCGTCCGCCTTGGTGGCGATGACGAGGCCGGAGCTGTAGTACGGGCCCGCGAACGCGACCTTCTCGGCGCGCTCGGGGGTGATGCTGTAGGTCTGCAGGACCACGTCGACGGTGCCGTTGGAGATCAGCGCCTCGCGGGTCTCCGACGCCGAGTTGACGATCTTCACCTTCGGCTCGCCGATGATGTACTTCGCGAGCAGCTTCCCGAAGTCGGCGTCCAGTCCCTCGACCTGGCCGCTGACCGGGTTCTGCTGGGACAGCAGCGGCGCGTCGAGCGAACCGCCGACCAGCAGCTCCCCGCGCTCCTTGATCTTCGCCATCGCGGAGCCGGCCGGGATGTTCTCGGCGACCGGCGCGGACGCCAGCAGGTCGTCGGTCTTGCCGCCGCCGGCGCCCGGGACGGCCGGGTCGGAGGAGTCGCCGCAGGCCGCGAGGCTCGTCAGCGTCAGCGCGGCGACCGCGGCGACCGCCGCCCGCCGCATCCCCGCAGGGAAACGCACCATGATCTGGAACCTTTCTCGGAGGCGCGCGGGAGCGCGCCGGAATGGTGTCGCTAGTGGCTGAGGACCTTGGCCAGGAAGTCCCGGGCCCGGTCGCTGGCGGGGGAGTCGAAGAACGCGGCCGGCGTGCCGGACTCGACGATCTCGCCGTCCGCCATGAACACGACGCGGTCGGCGACCTTGCGGGCGAAGCCCATCTCGTGCGTGACGACGACCATCGTCATGCCGTCGCGGGCGAGACCGGTCATGACGTCCAGGACCTCGCCGACCATCTCCGGGTCGAGCGCGGAGGTCGGCTCGTCGAACAGCATCGCCTTCGGCCGCATCGCGAGCGCGCGGGCGATCGCGGCGCGCTGCTGCTGCCCGCCGGACAGCTGCGCGGGGAGCTTGCCGGCCTGCTCGCCGATCCCGACGCGGTCGAGCAGCTCGCGCGCGGTCCGCTCGGCCTCCTCGCGGGAGACGCCGCGGACCTTCGTCGGCCCGAGCGTCAGGTTCTGCAGGACGGTCTTGTGCTGGAACAGGTTGAACGACTGGAACACCATGCCGACGTCCGCGCGCAGCCTCGCCAGCGCGCGTCCCTCGGCGGGGAGCTCGCGGCCGTCGATGCGCACGCTTCCGCCGTCCGGCGTCTCCAGCCGGTTCAGGCACCGGCAGAGCGTGGACTTCCCGGACCCGGACGGGCCGATCACCACGACCACCTCGCCCTTGCCCACGTCCAGGTCCACGTCGCGGAGCGCGATGTGGTCGCCGAAGCGCTTGTGCAGGCCGCGAACCTCGATCATTCGGTCACCTACGATCCAACTTCCTTCGATATCGAAGCCAAACAGGAAGATAGAACGTGAAATCGACGTAAGTCAACGCGTTGCTGTACCAAGTTCGCGCATGCTATCTATCTGGGGTGCGCAACAGCAGAGACGACGGACCGGCGGGGCTCCTGCGGCTGGTGGCCACCGGTCAGGCGGAATCGCGGGCCGAGCTGGCCCGGCTCTCCGGCCTCGCCGCCTCCAGCGTCTCGCTGCGGGTCGAGCAGCTCCTCGACGCCGGGCTCTTCGCCGAGGAGGGCGCCGGGGCCTCGCGCGGGGGCCGGCGGCCCCGGCGCCTCCGGCTCGCCCGGCAGGCCGGCGTCTTCCTGGTCGCCGACCTCGGCGCGCACCACGCCCGGCTCGCCGTCGTCGACCTCGCCGGCGCCCCCCTCGCGCTCTCCGACCTGACCTGCGACATCGCGGTCGGCCCCGAGAAGACGCTCACCGGCGTCATCGACGCGCTGCGCGCCCTCGCCCGCGCGCACGGCCTCGGCGACGTCCCGGTCCGCGGCGCCGGCATCGGGCTGCCCGGCCCCGTCGACCCCGCCACCGGCCAGGTCGTCTCGCCCTCCCGGATGCCCGGCTGGAACGACTTCCCGGTGCGCGACTTCGTCACCGCGCAGGCGGGCGTCCCCGCCCTGGTCGAGAACGACGCCAACCTCATGGCGGTCGGGGAGCACCGGCACTCCCGGCCCGCCTGCGACAACCTCATGGTGATCAAGCTGGGCAGCGGCATCGGCTGCGGCGTCATCGTGGACGGCCGGCTGCACCGCGGGCGCGGCGCCGCCGGCGACATCAGCCACGTGCGCATCCTGTCCGAGGCCACCGTCGACTGCTCCTGCGGCCACCCCGACTGCCTGGAGGCGCACGCCAGCGGCGCCGCCCTCGCCGCCGCGCTCGCCGCGCAGGACATCGCCGTCGAGCACCCCGGGGAGATCGTCGACCTCGTCGCCGACGGCGTCCCGCAGGCGACCAGCGCCGTCCGCACCGCCGGCCGCCTCATCGGCGACGTCCTCACCGCGCTGGTGAACTTCTTCAACCCCGACGCGCTGATCATCGGCGGCAGCCTGTCGAACGCCGAACCGCTCGTCGCCACGATCCGCGGCGTCATCTACGAGCGCTGCCTGCCGCTCGCCACCCGCAACCTCGAGATCGACACGTCCGCCGCGGGCCGCGACGCGAGCATCCTCGGCGCCGGGCACCTGCTCCTCGACGCGTCCGACGACTGGATCGACCGCGCCCTCGACCGCTAGGGGCGAACTGGCGCCAGCGCCTCCAGCGCCGTCGCGATGTCCGGGGCGATCGCGACCCGCCGCTGCAGCCCCGCGACCTCGCTGATCCGCCGGACGACCCCGCGCGGCGGCAGCACGACCCACATCGGCACGCCCAGCTCCGTCGCCCGCATCTGCGACCGGGTGATGACGTTGAGCCCGCTCGAGTCGCAGAACGTGCAGTTGCTCAGGTCGATGATCAGCGCCGGGACGCCGGAGTCGAGGAGCGCGACGGCCTGCCGGAGGATCGCCGCGCCGTTGGCGAGATCGACCTCGGCCGGGAACGTCAGCGTGCCGCAGGCCTCGGTGCTCTCCACACGCGCAACTCCAAGTTCCATGCCTCGCCCCAGACGTCCGTGGACCTCGACCGAATGACAGCGGGGGTGCGTCACCTGCGACTGTAAGCGGCGTAACTGGACGAAACCTGAAAGAGGAGGTCAAGTCTGAGTGGGCGATCACCCATAATCACGAGGATCCCGTTAAGAAGAAGTTCGTTGCTAGATGCGTAGTCTGTGCCGAAAGCGTGGATCGTCGGTCTCGTCGCCCGCGTTCACCGCGTGCTGCTAACCTCGCGCCGAGACGGGAGGACGATGAGCGAACCGGTGGTCATCGACGGCGGCGACCGCGCCTGCGTGCGCCTGCTCCTCGAACTCCGCGGCCGTCTCGCGGACCTCCCGGCCGGAACGGTCGTCCACCTCATGGCCACCGACCCGGCGGCCCCCATCGACATCCCGGCCTGGTGCCACCTGACCGGGCACGCCTACCTGGGACCGCTGGACGGCGCCCCCACCCCCACCTACGCGCTCCGCGTGGCCGAGAACGCCGTCCCCACCCACCCGGAATCCCCCTGGCGGGCGGGTTAGCCTTCCGGCACCAGGTACCGGCCCCAGATCTGCGCCTTCCGGTACGGCCCGTCGCCCGCGCCGTCGTACTGCGGTTCGTCGAACACGACCCAGTACTGGAGCTCTCCGGGCAGCGCCCGCGGATGCCCCACGGGCTCGGGCTGCCCCAGGGAGTCGATCGTCCCGGAGAACTCGTCCCGCCAGGGGCCGTCCCAGTCGCGATCACGGACGACCCGGACCCGCGCGCCCGCGGCGAGCGCCCCGCCCGCCCGCTCCCCGCCTTCCGGCCGTTCGCCGTCCCGCCCGTTCGACATGCCCCCATCCTCGCGCAGTCCCGGGCTCGCGACGCCGGGTCGGCCCGCCGCACGGCCCCGGCCGCGTGGCCCGCGCGGCGCCGTCCATGGAGAAACGAGCCGGTACGTACCCGTTCCTCCCGTTCGTCCGTGCGCGGGTGTGACGGCGGCGCGGCGCCGTGCGAAGCTGGACGGGTGAGCGCTGAGGAGGAGCGGGACGGGGTTCGGCTGACGAACCTCGACCAGCCGCTGTTCCCGGGGGCGGAGGCGAGCAAGCGCGACCTGGTCGACTACCTCGACGCGCTCGCGGACCGGCTCGTCCCGCAGTTCGCCGGACGCCCGCTGTCGGTGGTCCGCGTGCTGCGCGGCCAGAAGCCGTTCATGCAGAAGAACCTGCCCAAGTACACGCCCGACTGGGTGCGGCGCGTGACGCTGTGGGCGGAGTCGTCGCGGCGGGAGGTGTCCTACGCGCTGTGCGAGGACCGCCGGACGCTGCTGTGGTTCGCCAACCAGCGCGCGGTGGAGTACCACCCGCCGCTGATGCGCGTGGACGCCCCCGACCGCCCGACGCACCTGGTGCTCGACATCGACCCGCCGGAGGGCGGCGGGTTCGCCGTCGCCGCGCGGGCCGCGCACCTGGTCCGCCGGGCGCTGGACGACTCGGGGCTGCGGGGCGCCGTCAAGACGAGCGGCGCCAAGGGCGTGCACGTGTTCGTCCCGCTCGACGGCGGCGACCCCGTGGAGGACGTCGCCGCCGCCACGCGGGCGCTCGCCGCCCGCGCCGAGCGACTCGACCCCGGGCTCGCCACGACCGCGTTCATTCGCGAGGACCGCGAGGGCCGCGTGTTCCTCGACTCCACGCGGGCCGGGACCGGGACGGTCGCCGCCGCCTACAGCCCGCGCATCCGCCCCGGCACGCCCGTGTCGTTCCCCGTGCCGTGGGACGACCTGGACGCCGTCGACCCCAAGGCGTTCACCCTGCGCGCGGCGCTCGGGCTGATCGGCGACGGCGACCCGTGGGCCGCGGCGATGCCCGCCCCGCAGGGCCTGCCCGCCGACCTGGTCGAGGAGGGACGCGCGATCCCGGTCGCCCGCGTCCAGGCGATGCACGAGGGCAAGCGCCGCGCCCGCGCCCGCCGCACCGGCGCCTGACCGACGCCCCGGCTCCGGCCCCCGGACCGCTGCGACGACCCGACCGTCCCGCACGTCCGCCCGGACGGGCGCCGGCCGGCACCGCGATCACCCGAACCCGCTCGCGCACCCGCGCGAGGGCGGGTGTCAGGGGAGGTGGCGGCGGAGCCTGCGGGCCCGGCGGCGGATCGGGGACTCCTGCAGGTGCAGCTCCGCGAACGCGAGCGCGGCCTCGGCGCCCGCGGCGGCGGTCTCCTCGGGCGTCGGGGCGCGGTCGCCGTCGCGTTCGGGGACGTAGGCCAGGTCGTCGACGTCGCCGACGACGACGGCGCCCGTGCCGGGCAGCGCGGCGACGTCCTCCCGGCTCCACCCGGCGACCCGCTCGCGCCACTCGGGCGGGACGACGACGCGGCCGCCGCGCCGGTCGCGGGTCTGGAACCGCTCGGTGACCAGCTGCCGGACGCGGTCCGCGCTGCGGCCCGTCCAGGACTGCTCCCGCATGACGTCGTTCAGGCCCGCGACGACGAGGGTCTCGGGCGCCGTCAGGCCGGTGTGCGCGACCCCCTCCTCCCGGACGGGCGGGACGTCCGCGAGGCCGGGCAGGCCGATCGCCCGGACGAACCGGCGCCAGAGCAGCTCGGGCGGACGGCCGGGTGACGTGACGACGGTGACCCGGGACGCCCCGGCGGCGGCCCAGCGCCGGACGAGGCCGCTCAGCGTGAACGCCCGCCAGATGTGCGCGTCGAGCTCGTTCTCGACGTGGTCGGGGCCCTTGTCGCGGTGCGCGGCGAGGCCGCCGAGGTAGCCGCCGAAGGTGGTGCTGCGGCCGTTGCGGATGTGCTGCTGCCAGAGCGACGGGAGGGCGCGGCCGAGGCTGCGGGCCGTGACGACGACCTCCACGTCCGCCGTCCCGAGCGACTCCAGCAGCCGCCGGACGGCCGGGCCGCGCACGACCGACAGGGCCTCGGCCGACAGCAGCACCGTCCCGGGCGACTCCCGCACGTCGTCCCGCAGGGCCTCCCAGCCGGGCGCCTCGCGGGCCGCGCGGCCCTCCGACACCCACGGGTACTCGGTGCCGAGCAGGCCGTAGCTCGACCATTCGTGGTTGGCGACGGTCCGGCGTCCGCGGTCCCAGTCCGGCGGGATCGGGTAGCGGACGCCCGCGTCCGCGAGCGTCTCGGCGTTGGTCTGGAGCATGTGCTGCAGGAAGGTCGTGCCCGACTTCTGCAGGCCGATGTGCAGGATCAGCTTGGACGCCACGGACAACTCCCTCGTGGAGACGGCGACGGCAATCATCGCATCCGAAGGGGGGCCCGCGCGGCACGGGAGGGGTGCGGAGCTGCGGGAACGTCCCGCTAGCCGTGCGTGCGGCGGCGCCGCCGCGGCAGCTCCCCGGGCGCGCCGAACGCGCCGTGCGGACCGGACGGGACGTCGGGCGGGACGGGGCGCGGCGCGGGCACCGGCGGGGGAGCGGGCGCCCGGTCGTCCGGGCGGGCCTCCTCGACGAGGCCGTCCTCGTACAGCGTCGCGAGGTCGGCGAGCACGGAGAACAGGCCGCGTCCGAGGGCGAACGCGATGTCGCGCGGGGTGCGGCGGCCGTCCGCGTGGTCGAGGACGGCCCGGCGGCCGCCGCCGGCGGGCGCGTGCCGCGCGGCGGCGGTGGCGCGCGGGCGGCTGCGCGCCGACAGCGGCGCGGTCCGCGGCACCAGGCTCCACGCGTCCAGGGCGGCCAACCGCCGCCGCACCTCCCGCGCGACCCGGTCGGCGGGCAGGCCGGGCTCGGCGGACAGCAGCGGCGGCGTGTCGCCGGTCCCGTCGGGGACGGCCGTGCACGTGCGGACGCCGCCGAGGGCCATCGCGAACACCGCGTCGACGAGGGCCGTGCGGGTGACGACCTGCAGCCCCGCGGCGCCGAGCAGGCCGCGCCGGACGAGCTCGTCCCCGAGGCGCCCGTGGGGCGCGCCGGCCGTGAACGCGGCCGTCCAGTCGTCCTCGGAGATGCGGCCGGAGCGCAGCAGCAGCGGTTCCGGGCCGGGCGCGGCCGGGGTGGCCGCCGCCACGACGAGCCCGTCGCGCATCGCGACCGTGCCGCCGGGCGAACCGTCCACGCGCAACGTGCCGGTGAATCCGCGGCCGCCGCGCCGCTCGAGCGCGGACGGCAGGATTCCTGCGCCTCTGGTCATCGTCCCTCAGCTCCGGAAACGCCCGCGCCGGCGGGCGAAGGTTACTTACGGTGAGATGTCGCGATCGTCGGAAACAACCCGTATCGAGTGTGCGGACATTCCGCTCTCCAGGATGATCTCCAAGATAGATTGTTGTCCGAAATAGGTGATATGCCGCAGTCGGGGGACGCCGGACCGTTCTCCGTGCGCGCCGCGCCCAAGGGACGACGGAAGGGCTCCATGAACATCGAGACCGCGCTGAAGGAGGCCATGGCGATCGACGGCGCCATGGGCGCCGCGCTCGTCGACTACGACAGCGGGATGACGCTCGGCGCGTACGGCGGCGGGCAGGGGCTCGACATGGAGATCGCCGCGGCGGGCAACACCGAGGTCGTCCGCGCCAAGATGCGCACCCTCGAGTCGCTCGGCATCGACGACACCGTCGAGGACGTCCTCATCACCCTGCACCGGCAGTACCACCTGATCCGCCTGCTGGAGCGCGGCGGACCCGCCCGCCTCTTCCTCTACGTGGCGCTGGACCGCGAGCGGTCCAACCTGGCGCTCGCCCGTCACCACCTGCGGCGCATCGAGGGCGAGCTCAGCGTCTGAGCGGCCCGCCGGCCCGGGGACCGGCGGCAACGACACGAGGGGGACGGTCATGCGGGAAACGGTGCTCGCCGAGCTGCGGGCGCTGCGCGACGAGGTGATGGGGGCGACCGACGCCGCCGTGGCGTCGTCGGACGGGATGCTCATCGCCGCCGACACCGGCGACGTCCGGCCGGACGTGCTGGCGGCGATGGCCGCCGCCGCGCTCGGCCTCGGCCGCAGCACGAGCGACGAGGTGGGCCTCGGGGAACTGCGGGAGGTCGTGACCCGCTGCGGGCGCGGCCACATCGTCGTCTACGCGGTCGGCGAGAAGGCGCTGCTGGTCGTCCTCGGCGACGAGGGACTGGACGTCGCGGACCTGCACCTGCGGTCCCGTCCGGCGGTCGAACGGCTCGCGGCGATCGTCCGGCGGGACGGCGTCGCCGCGGGCTGAGGGCCTCCGGCGCGCCGCGCACCCGGACCGGATCCGGTGCGGGCGGACGCGATGATTCCTCGCCGCGGGGCAGGTCTCCACTGGAGACGCCGCAACGAGGAGGTAGCGATGGTCGCCAAGGGTTTCACCACGTGCCTGTGGTTCGACGGGCAGGCCGAGGAGGCCGCGAACCACTATGTCTCGATCTTCAAGGACTCCAGGATCGGGCAGATCATGCGCGCTCCGGAGGGCACTCCGGGCGCCACGCCGGGCCAGGTCCTGACGGTCGAGTTCGAGGCCAACGGGCAGAAGTTCGTCGGGCTGAACGGGGGCCCGCTGTTCACGTTCAACGAGTCCATCTCCTTCGAGGTCCGCTGCGCGGACCAGGAGGAGGTCGACTACTACTGGAACCGGCTGCTGGAGGGCGGCGGCGAGGAGAGCCAGTGCGGCTGGCTCAAGGACAGGTTCGGGGTGTCCTGGCAGGTCACCCCGGAGGAGCTGATCCAGATGTTCCTCGACCCCGACCCGGCGAAGACGGCCCGCGTGAACGAGGCGATGATGTCGATGCGCAAGCTCGACCTTGCCGCCCTGCGGAAGGCGTACGCCGGCGAATGACCTCGCGAGCGATCGCCCGGACGGCCGCGAGACGCGTGCGCCCCGGGCCCGACGCAGGGCCCGGGGCGCAGACGCGTCTCCCGCTCAGCTCTCGATGACGCCGCCGCCCAGGAGGCCGAACAGCAGCAGGCCGATCACGACGCGGTAGATCACGAACGACGTGAACGAGTGGCTGGCCACGAACTTGAGCAGCCACGCGATCGAGGCGTACGCGACGATGAACGACACGACGGTGCCGACGAGCAGCGGCATCACGCTGTTGCCGGTGCCGAGCGCGCCCGGCAGCTGGTAGAGGCCCGCGCCGCTGAGCGCGGGGATCCCCATGAAGAACGACAGCCGGGTCGCGGCGACCCGGTCGAGGCCGAGCAGCAGCCCGGTCGAGATCGTCGCGCCCGACCGGGAGAACCCGGCGAACAGCATCGCGAGGATCTGCGACGAGCCGACCAGCATCGCGTCCTTGAAGCTGGTGTCGTCCTCCCCGCGCTTGTGCCTGCCGTAGCGGTCGGCGAGCCACATCACGACGCTGCCGCCGATCAGCGATCCGGCGACCACCCACAGCGACGCGAGCGGACCCTCGATCAGCGGCTCGGCGGCGAGGCCGACGGCCACGACGGGAATCGTGGCGAAGATGACCCACCACCCGAACTTGTAGTCGTGGTGGTACCGCTCGGACGGCTTGACGAGCCCCGTCCCCCAGGCCTTCACGATGCGGAGGATGTCCTTGAAGAAGTACACCAGGACGGCGGCGATCGCCCCCACCTGGATCACGGCGGTGAAGCCCACGACCGACTCGTCGTCCACCGGGATGCCCATCAGCCCCTCGGCGATCTTGAGGTGGCCGGTAGAGGACACCGGCAGGAATTCGGTCAGGCCCTCCACAATGCCGAGGACGATGGCCTGGCCTACGCTGATCGCGCTCACGTGACTCGTTTTTCCCTCTCATGCCCGGTTACGCGCCGTGAGCCTATCGCCGCCGCACGGGCGAAACCCGCATATCGGCCGCGCGTTATCCCACCGGCCACCGGCTGTTCACCCACTGGACGACGGCTCATTACGCCTCGATCAATCGATCGTCAAGCATAAATGCCGCCGAACCGGCGGCCCCGTCCGCTTATCATGCTCGCGTGTCGCTCGCCCTGGCTCGTTCCCGCGCCGTTCGCAGGGAATGGAGCACGCCGCGCTGGCTAACGTCCATGCTGGCAATTTCCGTGGGTATCGCCCTATTGTTCTGGATCGTCGCGACGAGCGTGCTCGTCGGCGGCCAGTCCGCGGTGGAATCCGCGCGGGAAAAGGGCGTTCCCGCGTACATCGGCGCCCGGACGGCCCACGCCGCGCTGTCGGACGCCGACCGGGCCGCGTGGCAGAGCTTCCGGTCGGGCGCCGCGCAGCTCACCGGCCCCGGGCAGCGGTTCCGCGACGACATCACCACCGCGGGCGACAGCCTGTCGCGCATCGCCGAGGTCGACGTCGGCGGCGAGACCGGGCGCGACCTGCTGCGGTCGGTGAACGCGCAGGTCGTGACGTACCAGGGCCTCGTCGAGCAGGCGGACGCCACCTACCGCAAGGGCCTGGAGGAGCTCGGCTACGCCTACCTCACCTACGCCTCCCGGATGCTGCACGCCGACGGCGGGCTGCTCGACCGCATCGACGAGATCGCCGAACGCGACCGGCGCGCGGTCGACGAGCGGCACGGGTCGTTCTGGGTCACCGACGCCGCCGTGGCCGCCGTCTGCCTGCTCGCCGCCGCGCTCCTGGCCGTCCTCGGGTACGTGCAGGTCGCGATGGCCCGGCGCTTCCGCCGCGTCCTCAACCTCCCGCTGCTCGCCGCGTCCGTGCTGCTGCTCGGCCTGACGGCCTGGTTCGCGGCCACGTTCCTGCGGGTCGGCGACTCGTTCGCCGCCGCGTCCGAGCGGGCCCTGCCCGCGTTCGACCGGACGATCCAGGCGCAGATCGCCGCGGCCGACGCGGGCGCCCGGGCGCTGCGGGAGGACCGGCCCGCCGCGGCCGAGGGCGGGCTCGACCTCGCGGCGGCCGAACGCGCGCAGCGTCCGCTGACGGCCCGGTTCGGCGGCGCGACCGACACCGGCGGGCTCGTCGCCGGGCTCCCGGCGGGCACCGCCGCCGTCGCGGGCCTCGCCGCGCTGGGGATCTGGCTCCGACTCCGCGAGTACCGGAGGTGACCGTGCGTCCGTCGCCCGCCCGCGCCCTGTGCGCCCTCGTCCTGCTGTGCGCGGCCGCGCTCACCGCCTGCGGCGGCTCCGGCGGCGACCGGACGGTCACCGTCCTGGGCTCGTGGACGGGCGCCGAACACGAGGCGTTCGGCGCGATGCTGGCCGAGTTCGAGCGGGAGACCGGCATCGACGTGAAGTACACCGGCACCCGCGACGCGCGAGCCGTGCTGGCCAGCGAGCTGCACGACGGGCACCCGCCCGACACCGCCGTGCTCGCCAACCCCGGCGACCTGCGCGCCTACGCCGCCGACGGCCACCTGCACCCCGTCGGCTCCGCGTCGCAGGGCATCGCCGCCGGGCTGACCACCGCCGCCGGCCCGGACGGCGGCCGCCGCCCGTACGGGATCGTCCTCAAGGCGTCGGTGAAGAGCCTCATCTGGTACGCCCCGGACACGCTGCCCGGCGGGCTCGCCGAACGCCTCCGCGACCCGTCCCTCACCTGGGACGACCTCGCCGCCGCCGTGTCGGGGACGGCCGACGCCCCCTGGTGCCTCGGCCTCGAGGACACCTCGCAGTCGGGCTGGCCCGGCACCGACTGGATCGAGGACCTCCTGCTCCACCTGTCCGGCCCGGAGGTCTACGACGACTGGGTGGCCGGGCGGCTCGCCTGGACGTCGCCCGAGGTGCGGCGCGCGTGGGAGGAGTTCGGGACCGTCGTGCGGGACGCGCACGGCGGGAACGGCGGCATCCTCCTCACCGGCTACGGCGAGGCCGGGCACGGGATGTTCGCCGACCCGCCCGGCTGCCGCTTCGACCACGCGGGCTCGTTCATCCCCGCCTTCTACGCGCAGGCCGCGGGACGCCCGGAGCCCGGCCGCGACTTCGACTTCGTGCCGTTCCCCGGCCGGGGCACCGTCGAGATCGGCGGCGACCTGCTCGGCATGTTCCGCGACACGCCCGCCGCCCGCCGCCTCGTCGCGTACCTGACCTCGGAGGAGGCGCAGCGCACCTGGATCGAGCGGGCCGGGTCCGGCGCGTACTCCCTCAACCGGGACATCCCGCCGGGCGACTATCCGGGCGACGTCCCGCGGCGCATCGCCGGGCTGCTCGCGGGCGCGGAGACCGTGCGGTTCGACGCGTCCGACTCCATGCCGAGCGTCATGGCCGCCGCGTTCAACCACGCCGTCCTCGAGTACGCCGCCGAACCGGGCGACGAGCGCCTCGACGCGATCCTCACCGCGCTCGACAAGGTCCGCCGCACCGCCTGACCGACGCCTGGAGCGGAGCTCTGCGGAGCGGAAGGCGTCGGTCAGGCCGCCGTTCCGGGGGGGTGTGGGGGGGCGTCCCCCCACAATGACATCGTTCGACGCCTGACCGCGGCGTCCCGGGGCTACGCGCGCGGTGCGGTGCGCAGGGCGGCGTTCTCCACGCGGACCCGCGTCCGCAACAGCCCCAGGTTCACGACGGTGAACAGCGTCGCCGTCAGCCAGGCGGTGTGGACGAGCGGCAGCGCGACGCCCTCGGCGACCACGGCCGCGTAGTTCGGGTGCGGCATCAGCCGGTAGGGGCCCCGGGCGACCAGCGGCAGCCCCGGCACGATCACCACCCGGGTGTTCCAGCGCCGGCCCAGCGTCGCGATGCACCACCAGCGCAGCCCCTGCGCGAGGACGGCGACCGCCAGCATCGGCCAGCCCAGGGCGGGGACGAACGGGCGGCCGAGCAGCCACACCTCCAGCAGCGCACCGGCCAGCAGCCCCGCCTGCACCGCGACGATCCCCGGGTAGTGGCCCCGCCCGTGCTCCACCCCGCCGAGGCTCCGCGCCCACGCGAGGTTCCGCCGCGCGACGACCAGTTCGGCCAGCCGCTCCAGCGCGACGAGCCCGATGAGCAGCGCGAACCAGGTCACCGGGTCACCAGCGCAGCAGGACGAGCTCGGCGGAGAACCCGGGGCCGAGCGCCATCAGGACGCCCGGGACGCCCGCGGCCGGTCGGCGTTCGGCGATCGTCCGCTCGAGCACGTTCAGCACCGACACCGACGACAGGTTCCCCGCGTGCCGCAGCGACGCCCACGTGACGTCCAGCTCGCCGCCGTCGAGCCCGAGGACCTCGCCGATCTTCTCGATCACCTTGGGGCCGCCGGGATGGCACACCCACGACGGCACCGCGTCCCGGGACAGCCCGTGGTCGCGCAGGAAGGCGTCCACGTCCCCGGCGAGCTCCTTCTCCACGAGGTCGACGAGGTCGGCGGCGAGCACGATCCGAAACCCGTGCGCGCCGACCTCCCAGCCCATCAGCCGCCGGGTGTCCGGGTACAGGCGGCTCCGGGACGCCACCACCCACGGGCCCGCGGCGCCGTCGGGCGGCCGCCCGGCCGTCCGGTCGTCGCCGAGCGCGACGGCCGCCGCGGCGCCGTCCCCGAACAGGCCGCTGCCGACGAGGTTGGGCGCGGTCACGTCGCCGCGCTGGACGGTCAGCGAGCACAGCTCCACGCACACCAGCAGGGCCGCGCCGTCCGGGCGGCCCCGCAGGTGGTCGTTGACCCGGGCGAGGCCCGCCGCCCCGGCGGCGCAGCCGAGCCCGAACACCGGGACCCGCACGACGTCCTCGCGCAGCCCGACGCGCTGCGCGATCGTCGCGTCCAGCGACGGGGTCGCCAGCCCGGTGGACGAGCAGAACAGCAGGTGGTCGATGTCGGACGGGGCGAGCCCGGCGGCGTCGAGCGCGGCGCGGGCCGCGCGTTCGCCGAGGTCGGCCGCCCGGTCGATGTAGGCGTCGTTCGCGGCGGTGAAGTCGGCGAGCCGGTCGTACTCCTCGATCGGCAGCGCCAGGTTGCGGCCGCCGACCTGCGTGTTGGTGTGGAACCGGGCCAGCAGCCGGGGGTCGGCGTCGGTCCGGGCCGCCACGGCCTCGGTGATCTCGTCCTGCGCGTAACGGTGCTCCGGCAGCACGGTCCGCACCGCGGTGACCCGCATGGCCGCCTCCCCCCGATGGCGCCCGGCCGGGCCCGCACCGGGCCCGGGTGTCCTAGTCGTGCTTGCGTCCGGGCAGGTTCTCGTACATGTCGGTGAGCTTCTGCCGGAAACCGCGGGCGGCGATGCCGACCTTCTGCGGATCCTTGATGCCGGCCTTGACGGTCTTCTTGGCCTGCTCCTTTGAGACGTGCGGCGGGATCGGCGCGATCTCGTTGTCCACGACGAACTCCAGGACGACCGGCCGGTCACTGGAGAGGGCCTCCTGCCACGCGCTCTTCACCTTCTTCGGCGAGTCGCAGTAGATGCCCTTCAGGCCGCACAGTTCCGCGTACTTCGCGTACGGGAAGTCCGGGATGGACTGCGAGCCCTCGTACTTCGGGTCGCCGCCCATCGCCCGCTGCTCCCAGGTGACCTGGTTGAGGTCCTGGTTGTTGAAGACGCAGAAGATCAGCGGCGGCGAGCCGCCCATCCGGTCGGCGTACCGCTTCACCGTGAGCATCTCGTTCATGCCGTTCATCTGGAACGCGCCGTCCCCGACGAACGCGATGACCGGACGGTCCGGGAAGGCGAACCGCGCGGCGATCGCGTACGGGACGCCCGGCCCCATCGTCGCGAGCGTCCCCGACAGCGACGCCTTCATGCCCTCGCGGATCTTGATGTGCCGGGCCCACCAGTTCGTGCCCGAACCGGAGTCGGCGGTGAGGACGGAGCCGTCCGGCAGCAGCGGCGACAGTTCGTGCGCGACCGCCTGCGGGTTGATCTTGCCGTCGAAGCTCTGCCGTGCCCGCTTCTCCAACACGGTGTCCCAGGCGCGGACGTTCTTCTCGATCTCCCTGCGCCAGGAGCGGTCCTTCTTGCGCCGCAGCAGCGGGATCAGCTCGCGGAGCGTCTCCTTGGCGTCGCCGACGACGTGCGCGTCCATCGGGTACCGGATGCCGATCATGCGGCCGTCGATGTCGATCTCGACGCCGCGGCAGCTGCCCTCGTCCGGCAGCCACTCCGCGTACGGGAAGCTGCTGCCGATCATGAAGAGGGTGTCGCAGTTCGTCATCATCTCGTCGCTGGCCTTCGAACCGAGCAGCCCGATCGGTCCGGTGACGAACGGCAGGTCGTCCGGCAGGACCTCGCGGCCGAGCAGCGCCTTGGCGACCCCGGCGCCGAGCAGTTCCGCGACCTCGATGACCTCCTCGCGGGCGTCGGCCGCGCCCTGCCCGATGAGCATCGCGACCTTCTCGCCCTCGTTGAGGATGTCGGCGGCCTTGCGCAGCTCCTGCGGGTTCGGCAGGACGCGCGGCCGGCTCCACCCCACGCTGGAGTACACCGAGCCGTGCTCCTTCGGCGGCGACGGCATCGCGTCCGCCTCCTGGACGTCCTCCGGGATGATGATCGTCGCGACGCTCCGGGTGGTCAGCGCCGTCTTGAACGCCCGGTCGATCACGTGCCGCATCTGCCCGGGGTGCATGACGATCTGGCAGTACTCCGAGACGTCGGAGAACAGGTCCTCGAGGTTCACTTCCTGCTGGTAGTGGGTGCCCTGCGCGAGCCGCTTCTGCTGCCCGACGATCGCGACGACCGGCTGGTGGTCCAGCTTCGCGTCGTACAGGCCGTTGAGCAGGTGGATCGCCCCCGGACCGGACGTCGCCACGCAGCAGCCGACCTCGCCGGTGAACTTCGCGTGGGCGCAGGCCATGAACGCCGCCATCTCCTCGTGGCGCGTCTGGATGAACTCCGGTCTCCCCTCGGCGCGGTCGAACGCGCCCAGCAAGCCGTTGATGCCGTCTCCCGGATATCCGTAGACCCGCTCGATGTCCCACTCGGTCAGGCGCTGGAGGACATAGTCGGCTACCTGCTGGGCCATGATCTCTTACTCCCCCGATCGTCGTCGCTGGCTCCGCACCCCGTCTCCACCTCCCGAGTCCCCGGGGAGCCCGCACCCAAACAACGCGGGCGAACAACGCGGGCCGAGCCCGCGCCGCCCGTTTCGGGGCGTCCCCCGGAGGTAGTTAGAGCGGGTCACCGAGGGGAGGGACGCCGATGACCGGGCGGGAGGGCGTGCCGGTGGAGGGCGTGCGGGTGCACGCGTTCACGGTGCCGACCGACGGCCCGGACGGGGTCGAGGAGGACGGCACGCTCCGCTGGGACTCGACCACGATGGTGCTCGTCGAGGCGGACGCGGGCGGGCGGACCGGGATCGGCTACACCTACGGCGACGTCTCGCTCGCGCCCTTCATCGAGTCGAAGCTCGCCCCGGTCGTCCGGGACGCCGACGCGCTCGCGCCCGCCGCCGCGTGGCACGCCATGTTCGCCGCGATCCGCAACGCCGGGCGTCCCGGCGCCGGCGCCATGGCGGTGTCGGCGGTGGACGCGGCGCTGTGGGACCTGAAGGCGCGGCTGCTCGGCGTGCCGCTGTACCGGGCGCTGCCCGCGTTCCACGACGAGGTCCCCGTCTACGGCAGCGGCGGCTTCACGAACTACCCGCTCGACCGGCTCGCCCGCCAGCTCGGCGACTGGGTGGAGCGCGGCATCCCCCGGGTGAAGCTGAAGACCTCCCGCGACCCCGGACGCGACCCCGAGCGGCTCGCGGCCGTCCGGGAGGCGATCGGGCCGGGCGCCGAGCTGTTCGCCGACGCCGGCGGCGCGCTGACCCGCAAGGACGCCCTGTACTGGGCGCACCGGCTGGCGGCGGAGTGGGACGTGCGGTGGTTCGAGGAGCCGGTGGCCTCCGACGACCTCGCCGGCCTGCGGCTGCTCCGCGACCGGGGCCCGGGACGGCTGGAGATCGCGGCCGGCGAGTACGGGTACGTCCTCGGCGACTTCACCGGCCTGCTGGACGGCGCGGTCGACTGCCTGCAGGCGGACGCGACCCGCTGCGGCGGCGTCACGGGCGTCCTGCAGGTCGCCGGGCTCGCGGCGGCGCACCGCGTCGACCTGTCCGCGCACTGCGCCCCGGCGCTGTCCGCGCACGCGTTCTGCGCCGTCGAGCGGCTCCGCCACCTGGAGTACTTCCACGACCACGTCCGCGTCGAGGACATCGTCTTCGACGGGACGCTCAGCCCGGCGGGCGGCTCGCTGCGCCCCGCCCCCGACCGTCCGGGCCTCGGCCTCGACGTGCGGTGGGCGGACGCCGAGCGGTACCGGGTGCACGGCGCCCGCCCCTGACGCCCCCGCCGAGATCCCCCTGCGCAGGACCGTCGCGGGCGTCCTCGACCGCCGCCGGGAACGGATGCTCGGGCGCCAGCCGGTAGTCCACCGACACGACGATCACGCCGGTGTCGGCGGCGAGCGCCCGGCACGTCCGGTCGTGGGAGTTCAGGCCGCACAGGACGAACCCGCCGCCGTGGAAGAACACGACGACCGGGACGCGCGCGGGGGAGTCCGGCCGGTAGGTCCGCACCGGCAGGGGGACGGGCGCGCCGAGGACGCGGTTCTCGATGACGCGGTCCTCGACGACGGCGACCGCGATCGGGGCGAGGCCGGGCCGGGGCGCGGCGGCCAGGATCCGCCGCGCCTCGCCGCGTCCGACACCTCGGTCCCGATGCGGGGGAAGGTCTTCGCCATCGCGTCCGCGATCTTCGCCGCCAGGGGGTCGAGAGGCATGCCGGGATCCTCCTCAGCCGGCCGCCGCCATCATGACGACCTCGCCCGCGGTCCAGCCGCCGTCCACGGCCAGCTCGGCGCCGGTCACGTAGCGGGCCGCGTCGGAGATCAGGAACGACACCGCCTCGCCGATCTCCTCCGGGAGGCCCACGCGGCCGAGCGCGGCCAGCGGGAAGCCGCCCTCGCCCTCGGTCGCGTGCTCGGCGGTCATCGGCGTGTACGTCATGCCGGGATGCACCGAGTTCACCCGGATCCGGTGCATCCCCAGCTCCGTCGCGGCGATCTTGGTGAGGCCGCGCACGCCCCACTTGGACGCCCCGTACGCGCTGGTCAGCGGCAGCGCCGTCAGCCCCGCGGCGGACGAGATGTTCACGATGGACCCGCCGCCCACCGCCTTCATCGGCTCGAGCACGGCCTTCATGCCGAGGAACACCCCGGTCAGGTTGATCCGCAGCACCTTCTCGAAGTACTCGAGCGTCTCGTTCTCCAGCAGCGCGTTGGACGAGACGCCCGCGTTGTTGACGAGCCCGTCGATCCGCCCGTACTCCTCCAGCGCCGCCGCGGTGACGGCCGCCCAGCCGTCCCGGTCGGCCACGTCGTGCCGGACGAACAGGCCGCCGACCTCGGCCGCCGTCTCGGCGCCCGCTTCCTCGAGCAGGTCCGTGACGACGATCCTCGCGCCGTCCCGGGCCATCCGCCGCGCCGCCGCGGCGCCGAGGCCGCGGGCGCCGCCCGTCACGATGACCACCTTGTCCTGCGGTTCTGCCGACATCGCCGTCTCCTTGATCATGTTGGGTCGGTACTACGCTGAGGCGCATGGTGAAACCCCCGCCCCGGTCGCGCGCCGAGTCCGCGACGCTCCCCGCCACCGCGTGGGCCGTCCTCGGCATGCTGTCCTTCGGCGAGGAGCTGACCGGGTACGAGATCCGCAAGTGGGCCGAGCACATCCTGCGGTTCTTCTACTGGTCTCCCGCGATGAGCCAGATCTACGCCGAGCTCAAGCGCCTGGAGAGGGCCGGGTACGCGACCTCCCGGACGGACGTCGCGGGCGACGGCCGCCCCCGCCGCGTCTACGCGATCACCCCGGACGGGCGGGACGCGCTCGCCGCGTGGGCGTCCGACGCGCCCATCGGCCCGCCCGTCCTCAAGCACGGCCCCGCCCTGCGCGTGTGGCTCGGCCACCTCGCCGGGCCCGAGCGGCTGCGGCAGGTCGTGACCGAGCAGCGGGACCGGGCGCAGCGGCTCGTGGAGGAGGCGGAGCACTCCCGCCGCGTCGCCGCGACCGGGACGGGCTGGGTGCACGCCGAGCTCGTGGCGCGCTGGGCCGTCCGCTACCACGAGGCCGAACGCGACCTGGCCGAGCGGATGCTGGCCGACCTCGACGAACTCGCCGCGCGCCGCACGCCCGGGTGATCACGCGCGGCGGGGTGATCACGCGCGGCTTCGGAGCGCGTCCTTGAGGACCTTCCCGCCGGCGTTGCGCGGCAGTTCGTCCACGACGTGGAAGTGCCGGGGGACCTTGAAGTTCGCCAGCCGCTCCCGCAGCCACGCCGTCAGCTCCTCCGGGGCGACCTCCCGGCGGGTGACGAGCCACGCCGCGCCGACCTCGCCGAGCCGCGCGTCCGGGACGCCCAGTACCGCGGCCTCGACGACCGCCGGGTGCGTCACGAGCACGCTCTCGATCTCGGCCGGGTAGGCGTTGAACCCGCCGACGACGAACATGTCCTTGAGCCGCCCGGTGACGGTGAGGTAGCCGCGGTCGTCCAGCCGTCCGAGGTCGCCGGTGCGCAGCCAGCCGTCCGCGTCGATCGCCCGCGCCGTGGCATCCGGGTCGTCCAGGTAGCCGCGCATGACGTGCCGTCCGCGCACCTGGATCTCGCCCTGCCCGCCGGGCGGCAGGGGCCGGCCGTCCGGCGCGGCGATCCGGATCTCGGCGCCGGGCAGCGCGGGCCCGCTGGTGCGCGCGACCGTCTCGGCGTCGGCGTCCACCGGGCACACCGCCACCACCCCGGCGGCCTCGCTCAGCCCGTACGCGGTGAAGACGTGCGGGACGCCCAGCTCGCCGCGGATGCGGCGGATGAGGTCGACGGGGATGTCGGCGGCCCCGGTGCCCGCCAGCCGCACCTCGTGGGCGGGACGGTCCGGGAGCTCCAGCAGCGAGGTGAAGACCGTCGGCGGGCCCATGAGCACGCTGACCCGGTCGGCGGCCAGCCGTCCGGCGACGGTCGCGGCGTCGAACACCGCCTCGGGCAGCATCGTCGCGCCGTTCAGCAGGCACGCCAGGATGCCCGCCTTGTACCCGAACGTGTGGAAGAAGGGGTTGATTAGCAGGTACCGGTCGCCCGCGCGGAGCGTGGAGACCTCGCTCCACGCCCGGAACGCCCAGAGCGTCGCGTCGTGCGTCGACATCGCGCCCTTGGGACGTCCGGTGGTGCCGGAGGTGAAGACGATGTCGGCGACGTCGTCCGGCCGGACGCCCGCCGCGCGCTCGCGGGCCGCGTCCGCGCCCACCGCCGCGGCGCCGTCGAGGAAGCCCGCCCAGCCGAGCTCGCCGCCCGCGGGCTCGCCCGCCAGCAGGACGATCCGCCGCAGTCCGGGCAGGTCTTCGCCCGCCAGCATCGCCGGGTAGTCGTTGCCGAGGAACCCCCGGACGGTGAACAGCGCGCTCGCCCGGCTCCGCCGCAGGACGTCGGCGGCCTCGCCGCCCCGGTACCGCGTGTTCAGCGGCACCAGCACGGCGCCCGCGCTCACCAGCCCCAGCGCGGCGACGATCCACGGGACGCCGTTCGGCGCCCAGATCGCCGCTCGGTCGCCGGGCCGCACGCCGGCCGCGATCGCCGCGCGCGCCGCGGTCTCGACCTCGTCCCGCAGCCGGGCGAAGGTCCAGCGCACCGCGCCGGCGACGACGGCCTCGCGGCCGCCGTGGACGCGCGCCGCGTGCTCGACCAGTGCGGGGATCGTCTCTGCGGTCATGGAGTGCACTCCTTCGGGCCGGGTCGCCTTGACATGGAACCACACCGATGCTTCTAATCGGAATGTTCCTAATCGAAATATGCCGATTCGAGACCTGGAGGCGTCATGACGGTGGACACGGCAGCGGGGGACCCGAAAAAGGTGGACACCGCAACGGCGGGCGAGATCGACGCGGAGCGGATGCGGCGGGTGCTCGGCACGTTCTGCACCGGCGTCGTCGTGGTCACGGCGATGGACGGCGGCGAGCCGGTCGGGATGGCGTGCCAGTCGTTCGCGTCGCTGTCGCTGGACCCGCCGCTCGTGTGCTTCTGCCCGTCCGACGCCTCGACGACGTGGCCCCGGATCCGCGCCGCCGGGCGGTTCGCGGTGAACGTGCTGGCCGCCGACCAGGGCGGGCTGTGCCGGGCGATGGCCGGCCGCGACAAGTTCGCCGGGGTGTCCTGGACGCCCGGCCCGGGCGGCTCGCCGCTGCTGGACGGCGCCCTCGCCTGGATCGAGGCCGACGTCGAGCGCGAGCTGCCCGGCGGCGACCACACGATCGTCGTCGGGCGGGTGCGGGACCTCGCCGCCGTCCGGACGGCCGGCCCGCTGCTGTTCTTCCGGGGCGGGTTCGGCGCCCTGGCGGCGTGACCGGGGCCGTCAGTCCTCGCGCGCGGCCAGCTCGTCGAGGTCGGCGAGCATCCTGCGGGTCAGCTCCCGCTCGGCCTCGTAGTACCGCGCCGACCAGCGCAGCACCAGCTCGGGGTAGGCCCACTCGGCGACCTCGGCGGCGCCCTCGGCGTCCGCCTCCGCCCGCCGGCTCATCTTGGCGGCGTAGGCGCCGTGCTCCTCCAGCACCTCGCGGAGCCGCTCGGGCGTCATGAGGTGGCCGAGCCAGGCGCGCAGCATCACGCCGTGCTTGAGGACGGGCGGTTCGACCGGCGCCTCGCGGGCCCAGCGGGTGACGGCGTCCAGCCCGTCCTGCGTGATCGCGTAGACGCGCTTGCCGCGGGTGCTCTCGGTCAGCTCGACCCGGGACGTCGCGTAGCCGACCTTCTCGAGCCGCTTGAGCTCGCCGTAGATCTGGCTGAACGACGGGCTCCAGTAGAAGAACTTCAGGCTCCAGTCGGCCCATTTCTTCAGGTCGTAGCCCGACAGCTCCTCCCCGAACGAGAGCAGCCCGAGGACGGCCCAGCTGGTCGGCGGCAGGTTCGGGAGGTCGGTCACCCGGCCAGCGTAGCGCTCCCGTCTACCGGACCGTGATGTAGCACCACCCCGATATATCTGTTAGAAGTATTCCTAATCGAAATACAGCACGCGGCAGGAGGGACCCCCATGGAGTTCTCGATGATCTTCGAGGCACAGCTCGCCAACCCCACCCCCGAACGCGAGCGGCAGGTGCTGCTCGACTGCGTCGAGCAGGCCGTCTACGGCGAGGGGATGGGCTTCGACCGCGTCTGGGCCGTCGAGCACCACGGGCTGGAGCGGTACGCGCACATGACGGCGTCCGAGATCTTCCTGTCGTGGGTCGCGGCGAAGACGTCCCGCATTCGCATCGGGCACGGCGTCGTCTGCATGCCGTTCCGGTACAACCACCCCGTGCGGGTCGCCGAACGTGTCGGCATGCTGGACGCCCTGTCGGGCGGGCGCCTCGACGTCGGCGGCGGCCGCGGCTCCACCCGCATGGAGATGGGGATGTACGGGGTGAACCCGTCCGACACCTACCCGCAGATGGAGGAGTCGCTGCGGTTCCTCGCGAACGCGTGGCGCAAGGACGAGGTCGACTGGCACACCGACCTGCTCGACGTCGGCCCCGCCAAGATCATGCCGCGCCCCGTCCAGACGCCGCACCCGCCGCTCTACATGGCGTGCAGCAAGCGCGACACCGTCAAGCTCGCCGCCGAACTCGGCGTCGGCGCGCTCGTCATGGGCTTCGCCGGGCCCGAGGAGGTCAAGGAGATGTACGACCTCTACCACGCCACGATCCGCACCCGCGGCGCCGACCGGCTCGTCGGCCCCGACACCAACGACAAGTTCGTCGCCCTCTGCCCCACGATCGTCCTGGACGACCCCGAACGCGCCCTGCGCATCGGCGCCCGCGGGCAGCGGTTCTTCGCCGAGGCCATCGCGCACTGGTACGGCAACGGCCCCGCGCCCGCCGAGGACACCGAGGACGACGACAACATCGCCGCCCTCGCCCGCGACAAGGAGGCGCTCGTCGCCAAGCTCAACGAGGCGAACATCCCGGCCCGCCCGCAGGACACCGGCGCGTTCAACGCCGAGCACGCCTACGGCACCGCCCGCGACGCGATCGAGTACGTGGAGCGGCTCGCCGAGATCGGCGTCGACGAGATCATGTGCCTCGTCCAGATGGGCACCGTCCCGCAGGACGTGGCGATGGAGACCATCCGCCAGTGGGGCGAGACCGTCATCCCGCACTTCCGGAACAAGGCATGAGCACCCTGGCCGGCAAGGTCGCGATCATCACCGGCGCGGCCCGCGGGCAGGGCGCCGCCGAGGCCCGGCTGTTCGCCGCGGCCGGCGCGCGGGTCGTCCTCACCGACGTCCTCGACGGGACGGACGTCGCCGCGTCCATCGGCGCCGCGGCGGCGTTCGTCCGGCACGACGTGACCTCGGCGGACGACTGGGCCCGCGCCGTCCGGACGGCCCGGGAGCGGTTCGGCCGCGTGGACGTCCTCGTCAACAACGCGGGCCTCTGGCGGACCGCGCCCGTCGAGGAGGAGACCCGCGAGCGGTTCGAGCTGATGCTCCGGGTCAACCTTGTCGGCCCGTTCCTCGGCGTGCAGGCCGTCGCCCCCGCGATGCGCGAGGCGGGCGGCGGGTCGATCGTGAACGTCTCGTCCACCGCCGGGCTGCGCGGCATCCGCGGCCACGCGGCCTACGGGGCGAGCAAGTTCGGCCTGCGCGGCCTCACCCGCTCGGCGGCGCTCGACCTCGCCGCCGACGGCATCCGCGTCAACTCCGTCCACCCCGGCGTGGTCGACACCCCGATGATCGCGGAGATCGGCGTCGAGCGCGGCGCCGGGAAGGCCCCGCGCGTCCCGCTGGGCCGCGCGGGCGTCCCCGAGGACGTCGCGGGCCTCGTCCTGTTCCTGGCCTCCGACGCGTCGTCCTACATCACCGGCACCGAACTGGCCGTCGACGGCGGCCTCACGACCAACTGACCCGCACGCGAAAGGCCGCCGGGGCGCGGCGCCCGGCGGCCCGTTCGCGTGCGTCGCTCAGCGGCTCGTCAGCAGGTCGTGGCGTAGCCGCGCGCGGGTGCGGCCGTCGATGCCGAGGCCGTCGCGCAGGTAGCGCTCCACCGACCCGTACTCGCGCCGGACCTCGTCCAGCGCCGCCTCCAGGTACTCGGGACGCACGTCCTGGATCGGCTTCAGCAGTTCGGCGTTCTGCATGTACCCGGCGGCTTCCAGGCGCGCGCGCACGGCCGCGTCCGTCTCGGCCCGGTACTCGTTGGACAGCAGGTAGTCGTGCATCGCCGTCCGGTGCGGGACGCCGACGGCCCGCAGCAGCAGGTAGCTCATCCAGCCCGTGCGGTCCTTGCCGCTGGTGCAGTGGAAGACCAGCGGCGTCTTCGAGCGGTCGGCCGTTTCGCGCAGCGTGCGGCCGAACGCCGCCGCCGACTCGGGATCGGTGACGAAGCTCCGGTACAGGGTCCGCATGATCGCGGCGCCCCGGCCGTCGCCGAGCACGGCCTCCTGCCGCGCCGGGTCCTTCGAGCCGATCGCCGCGTTCACGGCGGCGTACATGCCGGTGTCGTCGACCGGGCGCGCGGTGACGCGCAGGCCGTCCGGCAGCCGGTCGGGACCGTCCGTCGCGACCTCGAGGGGCGTGCGGAAGTCGACGACGCGCTCGATCCCCAGTTCGGCGAGCTTCGCCAGGCCCGCGTCGGTGACGTGGTTCAGCGCGTCCGCGCGGTAGACCGCGCCGGGCCGGACGCGGGCGTGGAAGTACGTCTCGTACCCGCCGAGGTCGCGGAGGTTGACCGTGCCCTCGACGCCGGCGAGGCGGGACGCGGGCCCGTGCCCGCCGTGCCGCTGGACGGCCCCGGGCGGGGCGGACGGCGCGGCGTGCGCGCTCGGGACGGTGAACAGCGGCGCGGCGGCGAGCGCGGCGGCGCCGAGGACGGTGGTTCTTCGCATGGGGGCGGCTCCCGAAGGTCGTGACCGGGGAAAACGGCCTCAACGTAAGGAGCGTCACACGTCCCCGGCGTCACCCCTTCCCGATGACCGGGAAACCGGATTCGGCCGCCGGGGGCGCGTCCGCCCGGCGCCGTCCGGGCGCGAACAGCGCCCGCCACACCGCCCGCGACGTCGTCAGCAGCGGCGGGACGAGCCGCTGCGGGTCCATCTTCGCGGGCGGCCCGGAGATCGAGATCGCCGCGACCGGGGCGCCGCCGGCGTCCCGCAGCGGCGCGGCGATGCACGCGATGCCCCGGTAGCCCTCCTCCCGGTCGAACGCGACGCCGTGCTCGCGGATCCGCGCCAGCTCGCGGCGCAGCACCCGCTCGTCGGTGATCGTGAACGGGGTGCGGGCGGGCAGCCCCGCCGCGAGCGCCTCGGCGAGCCGGTCCGCGTCCGCGAACGCCAGGATCGCCTTGCCCGCGCCGGTGCAGTACGCGGGCTGGCGGCCGCCCAGCCGGGACGGCGCGCGCCCGCCCGCCGAGCCGCCGATCTTCTCCAGGTAGACGATCTCGTGGCCGTCCAGCACGGCCAGGTGCACCATCGCGCCGGTGGCCGCGTGCAGGGCGCGCAGGTGCGGCAGCGCCGTCTCGCGCAGCCGGTTCTGGTGCACGGCGAGCGCGCCCAGCTCGAGCAGGCCGAGGCCGAGCCGGTAGCGGGAGCCGGTCCGCTCCAGCGCCCGGAGCCGGACGAGCTGGTCCATGATGCGGTGCACCGAGGAGCGGGGCAGGCCGGTGCGCCGGACGACGTCGCTCATCGACAGCTCCGGCGTGGTCGTGGTGAAGGCGTACAGGATGCGGGCCGCCCGGGCCAGCATCGAGGACTCCAGGGGCGGCGCGGTCGCCGCTGCGGGTGCCGGCATGGGGTCGTTCCTTTCTCCCCGTCCCGAGCGACCTTCCCGGTGACCGGGAAGGTCGTATTTCTAATTGGAACACCTCGCCTAGCGTGCTCGCAAGCCGCCGAGTGATCCGCATCACCCGGCGCGGGAGCAAGGAGCGAGTATGAGCGAACAGGTTCTCGAGGCCGTCCGGGGCCTCGTGCCCGGCATCGCCGAGCGGGCGGCGGAGGCCGAGGCGGCGCGGCGGATCCCCGAGGCGACCGTCAAGGAACTGGCGGACGCCGGGTTCTTCCGGCTGCTGCAGCCGAAGGCGTTCGGTGGCCACGAGGCCCACCCGGCGACGTTCTACCGGGCGGTGCGGGAGATCGCCGCGGCCTGCGGGTCGACCGGCTGGGTCGCGTCGGTCGTCGGCGTCCACCCGTGGCAGCTCGGCCTGTTCCCCGTGCGGGCGCAGCAGGACGTGTGGGGCGCCGACCAGAACGCCCGCATCTCCTCGTCCTACGCCCCGACCGGCCAGGTCACCCGCGTCGACGGCGGGTTCCGGCTGGACGGCCGGTGGAGCTTCTCGTCCGGCTGCGACCACGCCGACTGGGTGTTCCTCGGCGGGCTGATCTTCGACCAGGACGGCGGCCCGCCCGACATGCGCACGTTCCTGCTGCCCCGCGCCGACTACCGGATCGAGGACGTCTGGAACACGATCGGCCTGCGCGGCACCGGCAGCAACGACATCGTCGTCGAGGGCGCGTTCGTCCCCGAGCACCGCACGCTCGGCTTCGCCGACACCTCCGCCCTCGCCTGCCCCGGCCAGGAGCTCAACACCGGGCCGATCTATCGGCTGCCGTACGCGGCGGTGTTCAGCACGACGATCAGCATGCCGATCGCCGGGATCGCGCAGGGCGCCCTCGACGCCTACCTCAAGGCCACCCGGGAGCGCATCCGGATCTCCTACGGCGGCCAGAAGGTCGCCGAGGACCCGCACGCGCACGTCCGCATCGCCACCGCCGCCAGCGAGATCGACGCGGCGTGGACGCTGATGGACCGCAACATCCGCGACCTGATGGCCGACGCCGAGGCGGGCCGCGAGTTCGGCCTCAAGCTGCGGCTCCGCACCCGCCGCGACCAGGTGCTCGGCACCGCCCGCGCCATCAAGGCCGTCGACCTGCTGTTCGAGAACGCCGGCGGCCGCGCCCTCGGCGAGGGCAACCCCGTCGGCCGCGCCTGGCGCGACGCCCACGCGGGGCGCGTCCACGCCGTCAACGACCCCGAGCGCGCGCTGTCCCTGTACGGCCAGGGCGCGCTCGGCCTCGAGGTCACGGACGTGATGCTGTGACGGCGCCCGCCCGGACCCCCGACGAGGCCGCGTTCCGGGACGCACTGGGCCGGTTCGCGTCCGGGATCACCGTCGTCACCTCGATCGACGACGCGGGACGCCCGGCGGGCTTCGCGTGCCGGTCGTTCGCGTCGCTGTCGCTGGACCCGCCGCTCGTCCTGTTCTGCGTCGCGCGGACGTCCACCAGCTGGCCGAAGATGGCCGGTACCGGACGGTTCGCGGTGAACGTCCTCGCCGCCGGGCAGCGGGACGTGTGCCGGGCCTTCGCCGTGAGCGGCGGGGACAAGTTCGCGGGCCTCGCCTGGACCCGCTCGCCGCACGGCACCGCCCACCTCGACGGGGCCCTCGCCACCGTCGACTGCACCGTTGCCGACGTCCACGAGGCGGGCGACCATCTGATCGTGGTCGGCTCCGTCCGGGAACTGGACGCGCGCGACGGCGGCGGCCCGCTGCTCTACTACCGCGGCGACTTCCACACCAGCGACCACGCCGGCGGCCACGCTGGCGGCCACGCCGCGGCCGACGCCTAGCCGGAGAAGCACATGGACACAGCGGACACGGACAAAGAGCGCGAGCACGAGCACGAGTACGACGTCGTGGTGGTCGGTTCCGGCGCGGGCGGGCTCACCGCCGGTCTCACCGCCCGGCTGCGCGGGCTGTCCGCGGTCGTCATCGAGAAGACCGACCGGTACGGCGGTTCGACCGCGCTGTCCGGCGGCGCGATCTGGGTGCCGAACAATTTGTACCTGGAGGAGGCGGGGCAGCGCGACACCCCCGAGAACGCCCGCGCGTACATGGACGCGACGGTGGGGGAGCGGGTGCCCGCCGCGCGCAAGGACGCCTACCTGGCGCGCGGCCCGGAGATGCTGCGCTACCTGCACGACCGGACGCGCTGGGTGCGGTTCGTCTACACCCCCGGCTACTCCGACTACTACCCGGAGCGTCCGGGCGGGAAGCCGGAGGGACGGTCGGTGGAGCCGTGCATCGTGGACGGCCGCAGGCTCGGCCCCGAGTTCGCGCGGATGCGCCGCGCCGGCCTCCCCACCTACGGCCTCACGATGACGTCCGCCGACTTCGGCAAGCTCAACATGGTCACCCGCACCTGGAAGGGGAAGCGGACGGCCGCCCGCGTCGCGCTGCGCGCGGTCGGCGCCCTGCTGACCGGCCGCAGGCTGCTGTCGCTCGGCGAGGCGCTCGTCGCGCGGCTCCGGCTGGCGCTGGCGGAGGCGGGCGGCGAGCTGTGGCTGAACAGCCCGTTCCGCGACCTGGTGATCGAGGACGGCCGCGTCACCGGCGTCCGGGTGCGGCGCGGCGGGCGGGAGGTGACCGTGCGGGCGCGGCACGGGGTGATCCTGGCCGCCGGCGGGTTCTCGCACGCCCAGGACCTCCGTGAGAAGTACCTCCCGTCGCCCACCACCACGGACTGGACGCACGCCGCCGAGGGGCAGACGGGCGACACGCTGGTCGCGGGGCTCCGCGCGGGCGCGGCCGTCGACCTGATGGAGAAGGTGTGGGGCGCGCCGTCGGTCCCGACGCCGGACGGCCCGCCGTTCTTCCTCGTCGCCGACCGGGCCGTCCCCGCGATGGTGATCGTGGACGGGAACGGGGAGCGGTACGCGCGCGAGTCGCTGCCGTACCACGAGTTCGTCGACCGGATGTACGAGCACGGCGAGCCCGCGATGAACTCGTGGATGATCATCGATGCGCGGGCGAAGTCGCGCTACATCGTCGTCGGGCTGTTCCCGGGCCAGAAGTTCCCGAGGCGCTGGCACGAGACCGGGGCCGTGAAGACGGCCGCGACGCCCGCCGCGCTGGCCGCCGAGATCGGCGTGCCCGCCGCGCGGCTGGAGGCGACGATCGAGCGGTTCAACGGGTTCGCCCGCGCGGGGCGGGACGCCGACTTCGGGCGGGGCGACAGCGCCTACGACAACTACTACGGCGACCCGACGCTGCCGAACCCGAACCTCGCGCCGCTGGAGAAGGGCCCGTTCTACGCGGTCCGGGTCGTCCCGGGCGACATCGGCACGAAGGGCGGGCTCGTCACCGACGCCGATGCGCGCGTCCTGCGCGAGGACGGCACCCCCATCGCGGGCCTGTACGCCACCGGGAACTGCTCGGCCGCCGTGACCGGCGAGACCTACCCGGGGCCGGGCGCCACGATCGGCCCCGCGATGACGTTCGGCTACGTCGCCGCCACCCGCATCGCCGCAGCGCAGAACCCCGTCACACAGGGAGGAAAGGCATGAACCACCGCGTCATCGAGGCCGCGCCGCCGCCCGAGCGGTTCGCCCGGGGCTGGCACTGCCTGGGCCTGGCCGACTCGTTCAAGGACGGGAAGCCGCACGCCGTCGAGGCGTTCGGCACCACGCTCGTCGTCTTTCAGGGCGAGAGCGGCGGCCTGCACGTCCTCAACGGCTTCTGCCCCCACATGGGCGGGAACCTCACCCGGGGGACCGTCAAGGGCGACGCGATCGCGTGCCCGTTCCACGACTGGCGCTGGGGCGGGGACGGCCGCTGCGCCGGCATCCCGTACGCCAAGCGCGTCCCCCGCGCCGCCCGCACCGGCTCCTGGCCGACGCTGGAGGAGAACGGGCAGCTGTTCGTCTGGAACGACCCGCAGGGCAACCCGCCGCCGCCGGAGGTGACGATCCCGCGCATCGAGGGCGCGTTCAGCGACGAGTGGAGCAACTGGACGTGGAACACGCTCCGCGTCGAGAACTCCCACTGCCGCGAGATCGTCGACAACGTCGTCGACATGGCGCACTTCTTCTACGTCCACTACGCGCTGCCGACGTACTTCAAGAACGTCTTCGAGGGGCACGTCGCGACCCAGTATTTCGACGGGACGTCCCGCGACGATGCGCACCTCGGGATGATCCCGGGCCCCGCCGACCAGAAGATCGACCAGCGGTCGGAGGCGGCGTACTACGGGCCGTCCTACATGATCGACCACCTGTGGAACGAGGCCGAGGGCGTCACGGTCGAGACCGTCCTGATCAACTGCCACTACCCGATCACGTCGAACAGCTTCATGCTCCAGTGGGGCGCGATCGTCAGGAAGTTCCCCGGCATGTCCGACGAGGAGGCCGACGCGATGGCCGCGCAGGTCGCCGAGGGCGTCGGGCTCGGGTTCCTCCAGGACGTCGAGATCTGGAAGAACAAGGCCCCGATCGACAACCCGCTGCTGTGCGACCAGGACGGGCCCGTCTACCAGCTCCGCCGCTGGTACGAGCAGTTCTACGTGGACGTCGAGGACGTCACGCCCGAGATGACGAACCGGTTCGAGTTCGAGATCGACACGTCCCGCGCCGTCGAGACGTGGCAGCGGGAGGTCGCCGAGAACGTCGCCAACGGCGTCTCGTTCTCGATGATCCCGGCGTCGCAGCGCACGTGAGCGCGCAGCCGGTCGACTGCGGGGCGTGCGGCACCCGGGTGCTCGTCGAGAAGGTCACCCCGCCGCACACCAGCGTCCAGTGGACGACCGACGCGGCGGCCGCCTGCGGGGAGATCGCCCCGCGGGTGGCCGCCGGCGAGCCCGCCGCGCGCGTCCGGACCTGCACGGCGCTGCGGGCGTCCATCGAGCGGGCGGTGGCCGAGGGCCGCGTCGCCATCGCCTTTCCGGAATGAGGGATCCATGGCAAGACTCGACGGCAAGATCGCGCTGATCACGGGCGGGGCCCGCGGCATCGGCGCGGCGCACGTGCGCCGGTTCGTCGCCGAGGGCGCGGAGGTCGTGTTCGGCGACCTCCTGCACAACCTGGGCGAGGCGCTCGCCGCGGAGACCGGGGCGGTGTTCGTCCCGATGGACGTCACGAGGCAGGACGACTGGACGGCCGCGGTGCGGGCGGTTGTGGACCGCGGACGTCGTCCGTCGAGGGGTACGCGGGCCTGTCGGCGTACGCGGCGAGCAAGTTCGGCGTCCGCGGCGTCACCAAGGCCGCCGCGCAGGAACTCGGCCGGTTCGGCATCCGGGTCAACTCGATCCATCCCGGCGGCATCGCCACCGAGCTGGCCCTCGACCCGGACGTCGCCGACGGCGGCCTGCTCAGCGGACCCGGCTACTGACCGGCGGGCAATAAACTGCCCGGATGGACGAACCCGGTGCCCACGAGATCGGCGCGGGCGGCGAGGACGCGGCGCTGCCGGTCGTGGACGGCATGGAACCGGTGCGGGTCCACGCCGCGCTCGCCCTCCTCGCGGAGGGCTGGCGCACCCGCGCCGAGCTCGTCCGCGCGACGGCCGCGCCGCGCCGCTCGATCGAGGCGCTGCTGCGCACCGTCCCGGTCGAGCGGTCCGGCGACCGCTACCGCCGCGTCCCGCCCGCGCCCGTCCCGGCGCACGCCGCCCCGGCCGACCCCGTCGGGCACCTGCTGCCCGCGCACGCGCCGGCCGTCGAGGTCCTCGCCGACCTCATCGCCCGCGCGCCCCGCGCGCGGCGCGCCCTCGACCACGTGTCCGCCACCCCCGAGACCGTCGTCCGCCGGGCGCTGTTCCTCGGCGCCCGCTTCCGCCCGCCGGGCGCGCCCGCCCCCCGCCTGCTGTGCGTCGGCGACCACGACCTGACCTCGCTCGCCGTCGGCCTCGTCCACCCGGACGTCCGGACGACCGTCGTCGACATCGACGACCGCATCCTCGCCCACATCGACGCCGAGGCCGAGAAGCTCGGCCTCGACGTCCGCACCCGCTGGGCCGACCTGCGGCTCGGCCTGCCGCCCGCGGCCCGCGACCACGACCTCGCGATCACCGACCCGCCCTACACCCCGGACGGCGTCGGCCTGTTCGCCGCCCGCGCCGTCGAGGGCCTCGGCGACCTCGCGCGGGGCCGCGTCCTGCTCGCCTACGGCGCCGGCGACCTCACCCCCGCGCTCGCCCTCAAGGTGCAGCACGCCCTCGGCGAGCTGAACCTCCTCGCCGAGGCGATCTACCCCGACTTCAACCGCTACTTCGGCGCCGAGGCGATCGGGTCGGCCGCCGACCTGTACGTCCTGCGCCCCACCACGAAGACGCTGCCCGCCGCCGTCGCCCGCGCCGACCGGTTCGCCGCCGCCATCTACACGCACGGCCCGCAGTCGGTGGAGTCGGCGGCCGCGCAGGAGCTCACGGCCGCGTCGGTCGCCGACCTGCACCCCGACGTCCTCGTCGGCGCGTGGCCGAAGGACGTGCTGCCGAACGTCCCCCGCGTCCGGCTGACGACCTGGCTCGCCAAGCCGTACGCCGCGACCGTCCGCCGCGCCGCGATCGCGCTGCCGCCCGGGCTCGAACCCGCGCTCGTACGCGTCCTGCTCGCCACCCGCGCGGAACGCGTCCGCGTGTTCACCGCCGCCGACCTCGCCGAACCCGCCGAGATCCTCGCGCCCGTCTACGAGCTGACCGCGCGCGGGACGCACGTGGACGCCGTCCGCCGCCCCCCGTCCGGCACGCTCGCCCGCACGCTCATGGACCGCGCGCACGGGAAGGTCGCGAACGCCTGGCGCGACGCGCTGATGCGCACCCGCGGGCTCACCAAGCGCGAGGCCCGCGCCGAGGTCCCCGCCTGGGCCCGCGACGTGACCGTCCTGGAACTCCCCGCGCACCGCCTCAAGTCGCTCGCCTAGGCGTCGCGCGAGCCCGACCATGCCGACCAGAGCGCGGCGTAGGCGCCGCCCGCCGCGCGGAGTTCGTCGTGCGTGCCGCTCTCCACGACGCGGCCGCCGTCCATCACCACCACCCGGTCGGCGGACGCGGCCTGCGTCAGCCGGTGCGCCACCACCAGCGCCGTCCGGCCCTCCACGGCGCGCTCCGCCGCCCGCTCCAGGACCTTCGCGCCCGCGCTGCCCGCCTCCGCCGTCGCCTCGTCCAGCACGGCCACGCGGGGGTCCGCGAGGATCAGCCGGGCCAGCGCGAGTTGCTGCGACCGCGCGCTCGTCAGCCGGTGCCCGCCCTCCCCGACGACGGTGCCGAAACCGTCCGGCAGTTCCTCCTCCGCCCACTCCAGCGCGCCGACCCGCGCGAGCGCGTCCCGCAGGCGCTCGGCCGACGCGTCCGGGGCCGCGAGCCGCAGGTCCTCGGCGAGCGTCCCGGCGAACACGTGCACCTCCTGCGTCACCAGCGCCACGTCGTCCGCCCGGACCGTGCCGCCCGTCGGCGCGTGCACGCCCGCCACCAGCTTCGCCAGCGTCGTCTTCCCGGCGCCGCTCGCGCCCACCAGCGCGACCCGCTCCCCGGGCCGCACCCGCAGGTCGATCCCGTGCAGCACCGGACGTCCCGGCACGTACTCGTGCTCGACCGCCTCGACCGTCACCGAGCCGTCGCCCGGCGCGGTCTCCGCCGGGGCGCCCGGCGCCGGACGGTCGGCGACCCCGACGAGCCGCGCGAGGCCCGCCCCGGCCGCCTGCGCGTCGTCGATCAGGACCAGGACCGTGTTCATCGGCGCGAACAGGTTGTGGAAGTACAGCGCCGCCGCCGTCGCCGTCCCGATCGACGCGTGACCGCCGTCCACCAGCACGAACCCGGCGACCAGCACCGCCGCGAGCCCGGTGTACTCCGCCACGTGCAGCCGGCAGTAGAACCGCAGCACCAGGTGGATCGTGCGCATCGTCAGCTCGACCAGCGCCCGCGACTTCCGCGCGACGAGGCCCGTGTGCTCGTCCTCCAGCCGGAACGCCCGCACGGTCGCCGCACCGCCGATGCCGTCCAGCAGTTGCTGCTGCTGCGCCCCGTTCGCCACCCGCTGCTCCGCGTACAGCGGCACGGCCCGCCGCACGTACCAGCGCGCCGTGTACGCCTGCACCGGCGCCGCGCACAGCGCCGCGAGCAGGAACCGCCAGTCCAGCACGGCGAGCGCCCCCAGCGTCAGGACGATCGCCAGCGACGACCGCACCAGCTCGGGCAGCGCCCGCCGCACCGCCTCCGCGACCAGCGACACGTCCCCGGTGACCCGCGCGACGAGGTCGCCCGAGCCCGCACGCTCCAGTTCGTCCAGCGGAAGGTGCAGCGCCCGCTCGACGAACCGTTCCCGCAGCCTCGCCAGCACCGTCTCGCCGAGCCGCGACACCAGCGACAGCCCCGCCGCGGTCGTGACGCCCTGCACCACCGCCACGGCGATCAGCCCGGCGACGATCCACGTGATGACGTCCGGGTCCCGCTGCGCGACGGCGTCGACGATCCGCCCGACCAGCGGCGCCGTCAGCAGCCCGGTCGCCGTCGCCGCCGTCAGCACCCCGAACCCGGCGACCGCCAGCCCCCGGTGCGGCCGGACCAGCTCGCCCAGCACCGCCCGCGTCCGGGCGCCGCTCGCCGTGGGAAGCAACGTCACGCCAGCACCGCCGTCCGGTAGTCCGCGCGCCCGGCCAGCTCGGCGTGGGTACCGGTGTCCGCCACCCGCCCCTCCGCCAGCAGCACCACCCGGTCGGCGACCGCCAGCAGCGCCGGGCTCGCCGTCACCACGATCGTCGTCCGTCCCGCCCGAATCGCCCGCAGCCCCTCGGCGATGCGCGCCTCGGTGACCGCGTCCACCGCCGTCGTCGGATCGTGCAGCACCAGGACGTCCGCGTCCGCCGCGAGGGCGCGCGCCAGTGCCACCCGCTGCCGCTGCCCGCCCGACAGCGTCCGGCCCCGCTCCCCGAGGACGGTGCCCCGCAGGACCTCGTCGGCGCCCGCGGCCGCCATCGCCTTGCCCACGTCGATCCGCGCGACCGCCGCCACGTTGTCCTCCAGCCCGCCCGCGAACAGGTCGGCGTCGTGCGGCGCCACCAGGATCGACCGGCGCACCGCACCCGGCGCCAGCGTCGCGAGCGGCACCCCGTCCAGCTCGACGGCCCCCGCGTCCGGATCGACCTCCCGGCCGAGGCACCGCAGCAGGTTCCACGCGTCGGCCGGGTCGGCCACGACGCCCAGCAGCTCGCCGGGCTCGACCTCGAAGCTCACCCCGGCCAGCGAACCGCACGCGACGTCCCGCAGCCGCACCCGTCCGTCCACCGCGACCAGCGGCTCCGCCGCCCCCGACGGCACCGCCTCCGGCGCCGCGAGCACCTCCGCGACCCGCGCCGCCGACGCCCGTCCCTGCGCCAGCTCGGTGTTCACCCACGACAGCGTCGACAGCGGCCCCAGCAGCAGCAGTGCGAGCCCCACCGCGCTCACCAGCTCCCCGAGCCCGATGTCCCCGGCGGCGGCCAGCCGCCCGCCGACGAGGGCGACGATCGCGATGAAGATCCCCGTGAGCGCCAGCACCGTCCCGTTCTGCCACGCCTCGGCCCGCGCCGCCCGCAGCGTCGCCTCCAGCGAACGGGCGCTCGTCGCCCGGTACCGCTCCACCGCCGCGCGTTCCGCGCCGATGCCCTTCAGCACCCGCAGCCCGCCGACCAGGTCCGCCGCGACCGCCGACGCGTGCGCGCCCCGTTCCTGCTCCGCACGGCTGCGCCGCTCCAGCGGCTTGCTGAGCAGATGCCCCGCCCACAGCAGCGGCGGCGCCCCGAGCAGCACCAGCAGCCCCAGCGGCACCGAGATCCCGAGCAGGACGACGGCGCTAGCGACGAGCGCGACGACCGCGGCGATCCCGGCCATCAGCGCGACGTTGACCGCCCCGACCCGGCGGGCGTCCTCCGTCGCGATCGACGCCAGCGCCCCGGGCAGCCGCCCCCGTTCGGCGCCGCCCCGCGGGTCCAGCACCCGCGCCACGATCGCCGTCCGCACCTCGTGCGCCGCCCGCGCCCCGGCCCGTTCCCCCCGGTACGCGCCGATCCGGAACGACCACGACAACCCGACGTACACGATCGCCAGGACGCCCAGCCACAGGAGCAGCGCGCGCCCGTCTCCCGGCCCCACCGCCGCGTCGATCGCGATCCCGATGAGCACCGGCACGAACGTCTCGCCGATCTGGTGCCCCGACGCCAGCGCCGCGGCGATCGTCACGTCCCCGCGCTGCCCGCGAACCGCGCCCCACAGCACGTCCCGCCCGCCCGCCATGACGCCCCCTCGAGATCAAAGTTAGGCAAGCCTAATAGTCGTGTCCGAAATCGGCACGTCCGGGGCGAACCACCCTCCGGCCCCGTACTCTCGGCGGTGAAACGATCAAGGGGAGGCGCGGGCGGACTCTGGGCGGCGACTGGCCGACCGCTACCGCCTGGAGAGCCCGATCGGCCGGGGCGGCATGGGCCGGGTGTGGCGGGCGACGGACCTGCGCCTCGACCGTCCCGTGGCGGTGAAGGTCCTGGCGGACGGCGCCGCCGACCCGGCGCTCGTCGCGCGGTTCCGCCGGGAGGCCCACCTCGCCGCCGGGCTCCAGCACCCGGGCATCACGGTCGTCCACGACATCGACCAGGACGCCGACACGCTGTTCCTGGTGATGGAGCTGCTGAACGGGGAGGATCTGCGCGCCGTGCTGGCCCGCCATCCGGCCGGGCTGCCGCCGGCACGGCCGGACCCCAAGGGTGCACAGGCGTGTAAGCCCGAACCGGCCGAGTGCACGATTTACGAAAGCCGAACCGGCGAAAGCCGGGGGCGTGGGGGCGGAGCCCCCACATCGGGGGTCTGGGGGTCGCCCCCCAGGAAAACACCTCGGGCCATGGCGCAGATGCTTGCATCAAGCAAGCCGCACCGCCTCGAAGTGGGCGATACTGGGATTGAACCAGTGACCTCTACCGTGTCAAGGTAGCGCTCTCCCACTGAGCTAATCGCCCTTGCGCAAACGCGTCGCGAGGTGGAGACGGGATTTGAACCCGTGTACACGGCTTTGCAGGCCGTTGCCTCGCCTCTCGGCCACTCCACCAGAGCGAGGCCGCCTGGGCCTCATTCAGAGCGGACGACGGGATTCGAACCCGCGACCCTCACCTTGGCAAGGTGATGCTCTACCAACTGAGCCACGTCCGCTTGTCCTTTCGGGGGCTCGCCCCCTGGCGACATGGATAACTCTAGCGGAACTTCAGACCGGTTGCGTACTTGTCGGTGGACGAGTCGGTGGTCTCGGCGTGCAGGGAGTTCCAGAACGCGAGCTCGTTGTCCTCCTCGAGGTGGGCGATGCGGCCCCAGAACTCGCGGTCCTCGGCTTCGTGCGCCGCGGCCAGCGAGAGCGCGGGCATGACCGTGGTGCCGGCGTCGGCGGCGTCCAGGTCGGCGGGGGTCACGTCGGCGGGGAGGGCGGCGGGGACGGCGGGGCGGTGGTGCTTGCCGCGCTTGCGGACGCGGATGGGCGGGGCGGTCGGGGTCTTGGCGGCGGCCGCGCGGCCGATGGTCAGGGCGGCGGTCCCGCACAGGACGAGCGCGAGGACGCCGCCGAGCGCGACCTCCTGGACGGGGAGCTGCTGTTCGGCGGGCGCGCTCCGGTCCTGCTCGTGGGTGCCGGTGGCGGCGCGCGGGTTCGCGAGCTGGTCGACCTTGGGCGCGGGCGCGGCGTGCTTGGGGGTGTACTTCTGCGCCACCTGCACCTTGCCGGGGTAGCCGAACCCGACGACCTGGTCCATGTCGCGGGTCTTGCGCGTCAGCTTGTAGCCGTCGGCGTTGCCCTCGATGGTGTGGAGCGTCTTGCCGTCGACCTTCTCGACGATGCCGACGTGGTCGATCTGGTCGAGGTCCTTCGAGCCGCTCCAGTCGTAGAAGACGATCGCGCCGGGTTCGGGTTCGTCGCCCCAGGCGTCGTGCTCCTCGAACCACTTGGCGTGGTCGGGGGTGGCGGCGAACTGCCCGGCCTGCTCGGTGACGCCCGCCTTGTCGGCGGCCCAGGCGAGGAACATGTCGCACCAGGGGGCCGTCGTGAAGTACGGGTTGTTGTCGTCGTCGACGTTCTCGGTCCACCAGTCGCCGAACTTGGTGTACCCGTCGTCCTTCTCGGTGTAGCCCAGTTCCTTCCGGGCCACCTCGAGCAGCTTCTCGCCGATGGGGTCCATGCCGCGCCGCTCCACGATCAAGGTCACGTTCTGATCTCGACGGAATGTAGCGGAGGTAAAGAGCGCGCGGCAAGCCGATCCGGGCAAGCCGTCATTTCCGACTACTCAGAAGTAGCCCCTCGGGAGGACGGTCACCGGGCAGGGCGCCGCCCGCAGGACCTTGAGGGCCACCTCGCCCAGGAAGACGCGGTGGGCGGCGGCGTCCTCGCTGGACGCGCAGACGAGGAGCTCCCCGTCGGCCCAGCCGACGTCGTCCATCGCGGCCGCGACGTCGGCGCCCTCGGCGAGCTCGGCGGTGACGTCCTCGGACGGGACGTCCGCCGACTCGAGCGCGAGCCTGATCGCGAGCGCCTGGTCGTCGCGGAGCCGTTCGGGGTCCTCGCCGAGACAGAGCGTGACGAGGCGGAGCGGCACGCCGAGCCGCTCGGCCGCGACGGCCGCGCGCACCACCGCCTCGTCGCACTGCGGGCGGCGCACGTACATGACGGTGATCCGGTCGAGGCCGTCCCGCGCGGTGTACCCGGACGGGGCGAGCATCACGGCCTCCGTCGCCGAGTGCAGCAGGTGGTCGGCGGCGGCGCCGACGCCGATGCGCCCGTGCGCGCCGCCCTCGGGGGACCCCACGACGATGACGTCCGCGCCGATCCGCCCGGCGAGCGCGGTCAGCCCCCGCCCCACGCTGCGTCCCTCCTGGGCGTGCAGCTCCGCGGGTTCCTCCTCCAGGAGCGCGGCCGCCTGCTCCAGGACGGTCTGCGCCTCGCTCGCGGCGCCCGGCCGGTCGGGGGCGTGGACGGTCGCGACGCTCAGCCGGCCGCCGGTCACCGCGACGATGGCCCGCGCGAGGTCGAGCGCCTCCCGGCCGCCGACGTCATGGACGTATCCGACGAGGACGTGGTCTCCGATCACATGCGGAGCATTCCCCTCGAACGGCAGGTCAGACCCGTCCACGTTAGGCGATCTTGGGGTGATATGAGGTAGTTTTTCTGGGTTGTCACTATTTGGGGGGTTCCATGGGGGCCGAGGTGTCCGACCTCGAAGCCGGGCGCTGGACCGTCGACCCGGTGCACTCGGAGATCACGTTCACGGTGCGGCACCTGATGACGACGGTGCGCGGTTCGTTCACCGACTTCGGCGGGGAGGTGGAGATCGGCGAGGACCCGCTCGACTCCCGCGCGCACGCGGAGATCCGGATGGCCTCGATCGACACCCGCAGCGCGGAACGGGACGCGCACGTCCGCTCGGCCGACTTCCTCGACGTCGACAACCACCCGGTCATGACGTTCACGGGCCACCGCGTCGAGCGGGCGGCGATCGGCCGCCGCGCCCGCAACCCGCGCTACCACGTCGACGGCGAGCTGACGATCAAGGACGTCACCCGCCCGGTCCGGCTGCTGACCGAGTTCCACGGCATCAGCCCCGACCCGTGGGGCGGCACCCGCGCGGGCTTCACCGCGACGACGTCCATCAGCCGCAGTGACTTCGGCATCGAGTTCAACGTGCCGCTGCAGGGCGACAAGGTCATGCTCGGCGACACCATCGCGATCGCCCTCGAGATCCAGGCCGTCCTCGCCACCGCCGACTCCCGCGCCTGACTTCGCGGAACCGCCGGGGACGGTGATCCGTCCGATCCGGTGATGATCGAGGAGCGACTGGCCCGCACGGCGGCGAAGCTCGCCGCGCTGCGCGGACGTCTCGCCCCGTTCGGCCCTCCCCTCCCCGAGGAGCGCGTGGCGGCCTTCGAGGACCGCAACGGCGTCCGCCTCCCGGACGCCTATCGCCGGTTCGTCACCACGATCGGCAACGGCGGACCGGGCCCCTACCAGGGCCTGCTCGCCCTCGACCCCGACCTGCACGATCCCCAGCTCGCCGGCACGTTCCCCTACGGACCGGACGACCTGCCGACCCTGTGGCCACGGGAAACGACCGAGTGGGCGTACTGGGACATGTACCGGGGCACCCTCCCGGTCGCGCGCCAGCACGACATCGAATGGGAGTACCACGAGACGGCCGAGCCGGAGTCGCGGCTCGTCCTCTCCGGCCCGGGCCGGGGCCGCGTCGTCATGGTCGACGCGAGCCGCGACTGGTTCCCGCCGATCCACCACCCGGCCCCCGACTTCCTCGCCTGGTACGACGAATGGCTGGACGACCCGTTCTCCCGGGTCCACCGGTACGGCTCGGACTTCGACCGCCGCGGCGTCCGGCTCGCCGACCTCCGCGACGCCGATCCGGACGAGGCCGTCCGGACCGCGCACGTGGTGGCCGCCCGCATGGGCAACCGGCGGACCGAGCAGGCGCCGCCGCACGTCTGCGAGGCCCTGGCGGACGCCGCCCTGCACGCGCCGTCCGCGCCCGTCCGGGCGGCGTCCGCCTGGGCGCTGCGCCGGGCGCGCCGGGACGTCGGCCGCCACGCGCTGCCGCTGCTGCACGGCGGCGACCCCCGCGTCCGCCGCCTCGCGATCGGCCACGTCGCCGCCTCGCGGGAACTGGACCGCCCGACCGCCGAGACGGCGATCCGCGAACTGCTCGCCGACCCCGATCCGGACGTCCGGGCCGCGGCCGCGTCGGCCGTGGGCGACGTCGCCGTCCTGCGCGCCCTGCTCGCCGCCCCCGCCCCCCGCGCCCGCCTGGCGGCCCTGAAACAGGTCTCCACCATCGCCCTCAGGGCCCCGGACGAACGGAACACGCTCGCACGGGCCGCCCGGCCACTACTACGCGACCCCGCCCCGGACGTCCGGGCCGCAGCCGTCACGGCGCTCGCTGGTTTGCGGGATCTGGTGCCCTGGGCCGCGCCCATGCTGCACGCCGCCCTCACCGATCCCGCCGTCGCCGTGCGGCGCGCCGCCGCGCACCGCCTGCTGCACTCCGCGAAGCGGGACGCGGGCCCGCAGGCCGTGCCCGTTCTGCTCACCGACCCGGACCCCGTCATCCGGTACGAGACGCTCCGCCTCGTGCCGGCCGTGCACGTCCGTCACTGGGGCGCCCAGGCGCGGGCCCTGCTCGCCGACCCGGACCCGCAGGTGCGCGCGGCGGCGCTCGGCGCGCTCCTCGAGGCGGGGGCGCCGCCGCCGGAGGACGAGTGGGCGCCGCTGCTCGCCGATCCGTGCGGGCCGGTCCGGCACCGGGCCCTGCGCTCGACGGCGCGCGGCCTGCGCCGCGGCGGGCCGCGCCCCGGCGGCCCGGTGCACGAGGCGCTGCACTGGATCCTGACCGCCCCCGACCGCGACCTCCGCTCCACCCTGAGCTTCGCCCTGGAGCGGACGTGCACCGCCGAATGCCGTCCGGTGATCGCCGCGGCCCTGGCCGCCGAGGACGACCGCGTGATCCGCTACACCCTCGGGAAGCTCCTCGAGACGATCAGTCCGGACGGTACGCGCGGAGGTCCTTGAGCAGGAGGTGTGCGTCGGACAGGCGCTTCGCGTCCTTCAGGGAGCGGTAGATACCCCATTTGGGGGCGATGTCGCCCTTGTTGTTCCACAGGTCGAGGCCGTCCCGGGTGATGTCCGCCGCGACGCCGTCCTCGGACGACACCCGCCACCGGACGGCCCCCGCCTCGGCGAACCGGGCCTCCAGCTCGACGTCGATCCACCGGCTGCGGAGCGGACGCAGGTCCGTCTCCCCGGCCACGACGCCCGCGTGGATCGCGTTCAGCTCCAGCAGGTCGCGGCCGCCGCGGCGGCGCAGCGACGTGACCAGCACCGGCGAGCCGCCCTTGCCGCCCGCGAAGAACTGGTGCACGTGCGTGAAGCTCGTCGTGGCCCGCAGCGCGCCCGTCAGGTACCACGACCAGGTGAACCGCCACGTCTCGCCGCGGCCCACGACCAGTTTCCGGCCGTCCGCCCGCATGCCCTTGACCTCCTGGCGCTGCCGGTCGGGGGAGCGGTCCACGTCGCCGGGATGGTGAATGTCGAACCGGTACATCGTTCCGAGCGCCCTGATGTGCCGGACGCCCGGGTGCGAGCCCGCCCGGTCGTCCTCGACGCTCGCGAACGCGTCCAGGCCGTCCCGCCCCGGCACCGCGTCCCACACCAGCCGCCACCCGTCCGCCATCGCCCCATTGTGGCGGACCGACGGACGAACCGGGGCGTCCCCCGCGCACGCCCCGGCCCGCCGTTCGTCCGGGGGCGACCCGCCCTCCGCAGCGGCGGCCGTCTAACCGTCGACCTCCACTCCGCTGTACCCCGGCGGACGATCAGAGGTGTCACCGCGGGAGGCGGGCTGCCCCATGCCGCGGTAGCGCTGGCCGCCGGGCTCCGCTGCGTTCCGGTCGGTGGTCAGACGGCGGTGTGCGCCAGCCAGTGGTCGAGCAGTGCACGGTCGCCGGTCACCTTCACCGCGGCGTCGTCCGGGGCGAGGCGGCGCGCGAACACCAGCATCAGGTCCTGGACGGGGCCCGCGATGGTCATGTCGGCGTCGCGGGCCTCGTACTCGACGACGGCGGCGTCCGGGCGCCGGGTGATCAGCCAGCCGGGGACGGACGGTTCGTCCGCGCGCAGGCACAGCGTCTCGCCCGACCCGCGGAGTTCGGCGAGCTCGGGCTTGAGGCGCGCGGCGGCGGGGGCGGTGAGCAGGCCGAACGTCTCGGTGAGTTCGTCGGCCGCGAGGTCGGGCGCGATCGTGAAGGGGGTCCCGGCGGTGATCGTCGCGTCGGCGTGGTGGACGGACGTGTCGTGCAGCATCCGGCGCAGCCACATCGCCGACGGGGCGTCGCCCATCACGGGGTGCGCGACGGCGCCCGGGTGCGCGGCCTGCGCGGCGATCGCCTCGGCGGCGCCGTCGCGGAGCCACGCGCCCCAGTCGGCCGGGTCGGCGGGCGTGTCGCGGGGCAGTTCGTCCGCCACGCGGGTGCCGCCGCGCCGGAACATGGCCGCCGCCCAGCGGTGCGCCTGGCCGACGTGCCCGACGAGGTCGCGCAGCGTCCATTCCGGGCAGGTCGGGACGATCGTGTCGGGGGCCCGGCGGGAGGCGGCGTCGGCGAGCCCGGCGGTGTGCTCCCGCAGCCCTTCGGCGATGCGCGTGATGTCCAGGACGTCCATGTCCTGCTCCTCTCTTCCGGTGAGTGCACGCGTACCGTAGGAACTCCACCCGGGTGGAGGTTCAAGTAGTTGTGACGGACGGCACATCGCTCGCGATCGGGGACCTGTCGGCGCTCACCGGGGTGCCGGTGCGCACGATCCGGTTCTACTGCGACGAGGGGATCCTCGAGCCGGTGCGCAGCGCGGGCGGGCACCGGCGGTTCGACGCGGCGGCGGCCGACCGGCTGCGGCTCGTCCGGCGGCTGCGGGGGCTCGGGCTCGGGCTGCCCGCGATCACGGACGTGCTGGCCGGTGCGCGGTCGCTGGACGAGGCGGTCGCCGCGGAGCGGGCCGCGCTGGACGCGGAGCTGTCGGCGCTCGCGTGGCGGCGCGCGTCGCTGCGGGCGGTCGAGGACGCGGATCCGGCCGGGCGCGCGGCGCGCCTCGACCTGCTGGCGGCCGTGCAGGACGGGCCGCGGGCGCACGAGGCGCTCATGGACTTCTGGCGCCGCCGGATCGTGGTGGCGGTGCCCGACGAGGTGGTGCGGGTGCACCTGGAGATGACGGTGCCCGCGCCGCCGGCCGATCCCGCGCCGGAGCAGGTCGTCGCGTACGCGGGGATGGTCGCGCTGGCGGGGGACCGGGCCCTGTTCCGGCGGCTGCGCGAGCGGGGCCGCCGGAACGCCGAGCGGGTCGTGGACGAGCCGACGCTGCTGTACGGGATGCGCGAGGCCGTCGAACTGGCGATGCCGCTCGTGCGCGCGGGCCGGGAACCGGAGGCCGGGCCCGCTTTGGAGCGGTTCGTGGACGCGCACGCGGCGGGCCGGCGCGAGCGGGACTCGGTGGAGTTCCGCCGCTCCCTCCTGCCGGCCGTCGAGCCGGAGCAGGACCCGCGGATGCGCCGGTACTGGGCGCTGAACGGCGAGGTGATCGGCGATCCGGCCGCTCCGGGCGCGGTCGTCCTGTGGCTGATCGACGCGCTCCGGCGCAGCGTGGCCGCGGCCTGACCGGCGTCCTGGAATAGGTCCCCGCCGGACCGGGTTAGGATGGTTGAACGTTCTACTATTGGAGGCCGGCATGCAGTTCGGGATCTTCTCGGTCGGCGACGTCACCACGGACCCGACCGACGGCCGCACGCCCACCGAGGCCGAGCGCATCAAGGCCATGGTCGCGATCGCGCTGAAGGCCGAGGAGGTCGGGCTGGACGTCTTCGCGAGCGGCGAGCACCACAACCCGCCGTTCGTCCCGTCCTCGCCGACGACGATGCTCGGCTACATCGCGGCCCGCACCGAGCGGCTCGTGCTGTCCACCGCGACCACGCTGATCACCACCAACGACCCGGTGAAGATCGCCGAGGACTTCGCGATGCTGCAGCACCTCGCGGACGGCCGTGTCGACCTGATGATGGGGCGCGGCAACACCGGCCCGGTCTACCCGTGGTTCGGCCAGGACATCCGCAACGGCATCCCGCTCGCGATCGAGAACTACCACCTCCTGCACCGGCTCTGGCGCGAGGACGTCGTCGACTGGGAGGGCAAGTTCCGGACGCCGCTGCAGTCGTTCACCTCGACGCCGCGCCCGCTGGACGGCGTCCCGCCGTTCGTCTGGCACGGCTCGATCCGCAGCCCGGAGATCGCCGAGCAGGCCGCCTACTACGGCGACGGCTTCTTCGCGAACCACATCTTCTGGCCCACGACGCACTTCCAGCGGCTCATCGGCCTGTACCGGCGGCGCTACGAGCACTACGGGCACGGCTCCGCCGACCAGGCCATCGTCGGGCTCGGCGGGCAGGTGTTCATGCGCAAGAACTCCCAGGACGCCGTCCGCGAGTTCCGCCCCTACTTCGACAACGCCCCCGTGTACGGGCACGGCCCGTCGCTGGAGGAGTTCACCGCCGAGACGCCGCTCACCGTCGGCAGCCCGCAGCAGGTCATCGACCGGACGCTGACGTTCCGCGACCACTTCGGCGACTACCAGCGCCAGCTGTTCCTCATGGACCACGCGGGCCTGCCGCTGAAGACCGTCCTGGAGCAGCTCGACATCCTCGGCGAGGAGGTCGTCCCCGTGCTGCGCAAGGAGTTCGAGTCGCTGCGCCCCGCGCACGTCCCGGCCACCGCCCCGACGCACGCCGAGCGCGCCGCGAAGACCCGGGAGGAGACCCGATGAGCGGCACCCGCACCCTCGCCGTCGTGTCGGCCGGCCTCGGCCGCCCGTCGTCCACCCGGCTGCTGGCCGACCGGCTCGCCGGGGCCGCCGCGGACGCCCTGCGCGCCGAGCACGGCACCGACGTCGTGATCGAACCGGTCGAGCTGCGCGACCACGCCCACGCGATGGTCGACGCGACCCTCACCGGCTTCCCGACCGGCGGGTTCCGCGCCGCCGTCGAGACCGTGACCGGCGCGGACGGCCTCGTCGCCGTCACCCCGGTGTTCAACGCGTCCTACGGCGGCCTGTTCAAGACGTTCTTCGACGTCCTCGACCGCGACGCCCTGGACGGGACGCCCGCGCTGATCGGCGCGACCGGCGGCACCGAGCGGCACTCGCTAGCCCTCGACTTCGCCGTCCGCCCGCTGCTGGCGTACCTGCGGGCGAACGTCGTCCCGACGGCCGTGTACGCGGCGTCCGCGGACTGGGGGAGCGGCGACGACCGCCTCGGCGACCGGATCCGCCGCGCGGGCGCGGAACTCGCCGCCCTCGTCGCCGGCCGCCCGGCGCCCGCCGCGGAGGACCCGTACGCGAACCCCGTCCCGTTCGAGACCCTTCTCGGCTCGGCCGACCGCGCCGGGTAGCGCCGCGCTCCTCCCGGATCAGCCGTCTTCCAGGTCGCCCTCGACCTCCAGGTAGAGGCGCTTCAGCGCATCGAGGGTGGCCTGCTCCGGGTGCTCCCACATGCCCCGGTCCGCCGCCTCCAGCAGGCGTTCGGCGATGCCGTGCAGGGCCCACGGGTTCGACTTCTCGAAGAACGCGCGGTTCTCCTCGTCCAGCGCGTACGTCTGCGCCAGCTTCTCGTACATCCAGTCGGCGACGACCCCCGCCGTGGCGTCGTAGCCGAACAGGTAGTCGACCGTCGCGGCCAGCTCGAACGCGCCCTTGTACCCGTGCCGGCGCATCGCCGCCAGCCACCGCGGGTTCACCACCCGCGCGCGGAACACGCGGGACGTCTCCTCGTCGAGCGTCCGCGTCCGGACGGCGTCCGGGCGGGTGCTGTCGCCGATGTACGCCTTCGGCGCCCGCCCGGTCAGCGCCCGCACCGTGGCGATCATCCCGCCGTGGTACTGGAAGTAGTCGTCGGAGTCGGCGATGTCGTGCTCGCGCGTGTCGGTGTTCTTCGCGGCGACGCTGATCCGCCGGTACGCGCTCTCCATGTCGCCGCGCGCCGGGACGCCGTCCAGGCCGCGCCCGTACGCGTAGCCGCCCCACACCGCGTACACCTCGGCGAGGTCGGAGTCGTCGCGCCAGTTCCGGCTGTCGATCAGCGGCAGGATGCCCGCGCCGTAGGCGCCCGGCCGCGACCCGAACACCCGCATCGTCGCGCGCCGCTCGTCGCCGTGCGCCGCCGTGTCCGCCCGGACGTGCGCGCGCACGAAGTTGTCGTCGTCGCGTTCGTCCAGTCCGGCCACCAGCAGCACCGCGTCGTCCAGCATCGCGACCGCGTGCGGGAACGCGTCGCGGAAGAAGCCGCTGATCCGGACGGTCACGTCGACGCGCGGGCGCCCCAGTTCGGCCAGCGGCACGGCCTCCAGACCGGTGACCCGCCGCGACGCCTCGTCCCACACCGGACGGACGCCGAGCAGCGCGAGGACCTCCGCGATGTCGTCGCCCGACGTGCGCATCGCGCTCGTGCCCCACACCGACAGCCCGACCGAGCGCGGCCACTCGCCCGTCTCGTCCCGGTACCGCTCGAGCAGCGAGTCCGCCATCGCGCGGCCCGTCTCGTACGCCAGCCGGGACGGGACGGCCTTCGGGTCGACCGAGTAGAAGTTGCGGCCGGTCGGCAGCACGTTGATCAGGCCGCGCAGCGGCGAGCCGCTCGGCCCCGCCGGGACGTAGCCGCCCTCCAGCGCGTGCAGCACCATGCCGATCTCGTCGGACGTCCGCGCCAGCCGGGGCACGATCTCCTCGGCCGCGAACCGCAGGATCTCCGCGACCTTCCCGTCGGCGACCTCCCCGGCGGCCGCCGGGTCCCAGCCCCGCTCCTCCATGGCCTCGACCAGCGCGCGCGCCCGCCCCTCGAACGCGTCGACCTGCGCGCGGTCCGACGAACCCTCGTCCAGGCCGAGCGCCTCGCGCAGGCCGGGGAGCGCCTGCGAGCCGCCCCACAGCTGCCGGGCCCGCAGCATAGCCAGCACCAGGTCGACCCGGGCGCCCCCGTCCGGCGCGACCCCGAGCACGTGCAGCCCGTCCCGGATCTGCACGTCCTTGACCTCGCACAACCACCCGTCCACGTGCAGCAGGAAGTCGTCGAACTCCGCGTCGTGCGGACGGTCGTCCAGCCCGAGGTCGTGGTCGAGCCGGGCGGCCTGGATCAGCGTCCAGATCTGCGCCCGGATCGCCGGGAGCTTCGCCGGGTCCATCGCGGCGACGTTCGCGTGCTCGTCGAGGAGCTGCTCCAGCCGCGCGATGTCGCCGTAGCTCTCCGCCCGCGCCATCGGCGGGATCAGGTGATCGACGAGCGTCGCGTGCGCCCGCCGCTTCGCCTGCGTCCCCTCCCCGGGATCGTTCACCAGGAACGGGTAGATCAGCGGCAGGTCGCCCAGCGCCGCGTCCGGCCCGCACTCCGCGGACATCCCCGCGGCCTTGCCCGGCAGCCACTCCAGGTTCCCGTGCTTGCCGACGTGCACCACCGCGTGCGCGCCGAACTCGCCCTCCAGCCACCGGTACGCGGCGAGGTAGTGGTGGCTCGGCGGCAGGTCCGGATCGTGGTAGATCGCGACCGGGTTCTCCCCGAATCCGCGCGGCGGCTGCACCATCACCACCACGTTCCCCGACCGCAGCGCCGCGAGGACGATGTCGTCGCCGTCCACGAACAGCTCGCCCGGCGGCGGCCCCCAGTGCCGCTCGATGCCCGCGCGCAGCCCGTCCGGCAGCGTCCGGTACCAGGACTCGTACTCGGCCCGCGGGACCCGCACCGGGTTCCGCTCGAGCTGCTCCTCGGTCAGCCAGTCGGCGTCCTGCCCGCCGGCCTCGATCAGCGCGTGCATCAGCGCGTCGCCCTCGTCCGGCAGTGCGTCCCCGACGTCGTACCCGCGCTCGCGCAGCGCCCCGAGCAGCCGCACCACGCTCGCCGGCGTGTCCAGCCCGACCGCGTTGCCGATCCGCGCGTGCTTCGTCGGGTACGCCGACAGCATCAGCGCGACCCGCTTCTCCCCGGCGGGCACGTGCCGCAGCGCCGCGTGCCGCACCGCGATCCCCGCGACCCGCGCGGCCCGCTCCTCGTCGGCCACGTAGACGCTGAGCCCGTCCTCGTCCGTCTCCTTGAACGAGAACGGCACCGTGATCAGCCGCCCGTCGAACTCCGGCACCGCCACCTGCGTCGCCGTGTCCAGCGGCGACAGCCCGTCGTCGTTCTCCTCCCACGCGGCCCGCTCGCTCGTCAGGCACAGCCCCTGCAGGATCGGGACGTCCAGTTCCGCGAGCGCCCCGACGTCCCACGCCTCGTCGTCCCCGCCGGCCCCCGCGAGCGCCGGCTTCGTCCCGCCCGCCGCCAGGACCGTCACGACCAGCGCGTCCACGCGCCCCAGCATCTCCAGCAGGCCGGCCTCGGCCGTCCGCAGCGAGGCGCAGAACACCGGCAGCGCCCGGCCGCCCTTCGCCTCGATCGCGCGGCACAGCGCGTCCACGAACGCGGTGTTCCCGGCCAGGTGGTGCGCCCGGTAGTACAGCACCCCCACGACGGGCCCGCCGCCGTCCGCCGCGTCCCGCTCGAGGACGCCCCACGTGGGCGTCGCCGCGGGCGGCGCGAACCCGAACCCCGTCAGCAGCACGGTGTCCGACAGGAACCGGAACAGCTCGCCCAGATTCCCGGGACCCCCGTGCGCGAGGTAGGCGTGCGCCTCGGCCGCGACCCCCGCCGGAACCGTCGACAGCCCCATCAGCTCGGCGTCCGGAACCTGCTCCCCGCTGATCACCACCACCGGCCGGGGGCCCGCCAGCAGGGCGTCCAGGCCCTCCTCCCAGGCCCGGCGCCCGCCGAGCAGCCGCACCACGACGAGGTCGGCGCCCTCGACGAGCCTGGGAAGGTCTTCGACGCCCACCCGCGCGGGGTTCGCCAGACGGAAGTCGGCGCCACTGGCGCGCGCGCTGAGCAGGTCGGTGTCCGAGGTGGACAGCAGAAGGATCACGCGGATCGAGTCCTCACCCGGGGTCCTCGCCCCGAATCGCAGGGAAGCGGCGGCGACACGGAGTCTCCTGGCTCCCGGATCGGCGCTCGCCCCGGCCTTCCCGCTCGCGCAGTGGCCGTACTGGGGTCCGCTCCCCGGTGACAGTTGCGGGACAGCGCCGGATTCGCACCGGCTTCCTCCGCTTGTCGCCGCTCACACCCTAACGCGGCCCGGACTCGGGACGGCATGATGGCCCCATGGCGGACGAAAGCGCGTGGATCACCATCGTGACGTACGAGAACCTGCCCGGAGCCCCGTCGCCCATGGCGGCGACGCGCGCTTGACTGCGCGAGCGCGGCATCGACTGGACGCCGTTCCGCGCCGATGAGGTCCGCGTGGACCTCGCCTGCGGACCCGACCCCGCGACCGGCCGCTGGCGCGGCTGGTTCACCGTCCGCGTCGATCCGGACGCGCTGCGGCGGCTCGGGCTCCACCCCGACCAGCCCGCGTCCGGGATCGTCGGCCCGTCCCCGCCCCGCTGGTGGCACGCCGCCGCCGAGCGCGCCGCCCAGGCACCCCCGCGGAGGCCGCCCCCGGCCGTGACCGGCGGCGGGACGGGTCCGGACGTCGGGCGGTCAGCCTCCGGGGGCGGCGGGGAGCCGGACCTCGAACAGCGCGCCGCCCTCGGGCGCGACACCGACGGTGATCTCCCCGCCGTGCGCCCGGACCAGGTCGTGGGTGATGGCCAGGCCGAGGCCGGCGCCCCCGTCGTCGCGGCTGCGGGCCTCGTCCAGCCGGACGAACCGCTCGAAGATCCGTTCACGGTCGTCCGGCGGCACCCCGGCGCCGTCGTCGGCGACGCGCAGCACCGTCGCGCCGCCCTCGGCGCGGAGCCGCACGCGAATCCCGGTGGCCGCGTGCCGTTCGGCGTTGTCGAGCAGGTTGGCCAGCACGCGGGCCAGCCGGACGCGGCTCCCGCGGACCCCGGGCACGTCCGCGACGTCGGCCTCGATGGCGAGAGCGCGCGGGCCCGCGGGGCGGCGCCGCAGCTCGTCGCGCACCAGATCCGCCAGGTCCACCGGCTCCGGCGCGGCGGGACGCTCCCCGGCGTCGAGCCGGGCGAGGAGCAGCAGGTCGGCGGCCAGGTGCTGGAGCCGGACGACGTCATCGGTCAGTTCGGTCACGTCCAGCAGCCGGGGGTGCGCCGCGGCCACCTCCAGCTGGGTGCGCAGCGAGGCGATCGGGGTGCGCAGCTCGTGCGCGGCGTCGGCGACGAACCCGCGCTGCCTCGCCACGGAGCGTTCGAGGGCGGCCAGGGTCTGGTTCGTCGTGCACGCCAGTTCGGCCACCTCGTCCCGGGACCCGGGCACCGGGACCCGGCGCGTCAGGTCGCCCGAGGCCGTGATCTCCACCAGCTCGCCGCGGATGGCCGCCACCGGGCGCAGCGCGCGCCGGGTGACCAGCCAGGTCACGCCCGCCGCGACGCAGAGCAGGAGCGGCAGGCCGACGAGCATCGCGCGGCCCACCGTGGCGACCGCGTCGCTCGCGGCGGCGAGGGAGGCGCCCGCGTAGACGGTGACGGTCTCGCCGGCGGGGGTGGTCGCCTCCAGCACCGCGAACCGGTAGTCGGCGGTGCGGCCGTCCACGGTGGCGCGGCCCGTGGCGTGCCGGACCTCCTCGGAGACCCCGCCCGGGTCGGGGTCCTCCTCGGCCAGGTCGTCGCCGTCCTCCCCGGCCAGGACGGCGGCGGGCCTCGGCGCGCCCGTCGCCGGAACGGCCGTCGTGGGACCGCCCGTGCCGCTGACGGCCTGCAGGTCTTCGCTCACCGCCCGCACGCGGCCGTGCGAGTCCACGATCTGGACGGGGCGCTCTTCGGTGTCGTCGAGGTTCAGCTGGTCGCAGGGGGTACCGAGGGCGAGCTCGGCGGCGGTCTCCCGGGCGGTCATCTCGGCCCGCAGGTCGGCGTGCCCGGCGAGGTTCGCCCGCAGCAGGGACATCACGATCAGCCCCACGGCGGCCAGCGCCACGGCGACGACGGCGGTCGCGCCCACGGTGGTCCGGGCCCGCACCGAGCCGAAGGGGCGCGGCATCTAACCGTTCCCGCCGGCTCGGACGGCGCCCCCGTTGGCGGCCAGCCGGTACCCGGCGCCGCGCACCGTGGTGATCGACCTGCGGCCGAAGGGGGCGTCCAGTTTGCGGCGCAGCGAACTCACGTAGACCTCGACGATGTTGGGGTCGCCCTGGAAGGCGCCGTCCCAGACGTGTTCGAGGATCTGCGCCTTCGACACCACCAGGCCGGCATGGGTCGCCAGGTGCTCCAGCAGGGCGAACTCCTTGGCGGTCAGGTGCACCTGCACGCCGGCGCGCAGGACGCGCCTGGCGGCGGGGTCGATGGTGAGGTCGCCGAGCTCGATGAGGGGCGCGGCGCCCCGGGTGCGGCGCCGCAGCAGGGCCCGGATGTGCGCGAGCAGCACCACGTAGGAGAACGGCTTGGTGAGGTAGTCGTCGGCGCCGGTGTCGAGCCCTTCGGCATGATCGTATTCACCGTCCTTGGCGGTGAGCATCAGGATCGGGACGTCGTCGCCCGCCGCGCGCAGGGCCGAGCAGACGCGGTAGCCGTTCATGCCGGGCAGCATGATGTCGAGCAGGAGCAGGTCGTAGTCGTTCTCCAGCGCCCGGTTCAGGCCCGTGACGCCGTCGTGCGCCGTGTCGACCGCGAAGCCCTCGGCGGCCAGCCCCTGCGCCAGCGACCTGGCCAGCCGCTTCTCGTCCTCGATGATCAGTAGGCGCATATCCTAAGCCTGCCAGAGATATCTAAAATCGACGTCAACGTTTCGTAAGCGGCGGTCAAAAGCGACTTGCCGATTGATGTTCATCGGATGTGGCTCGACCGGCTGCTTACCATGTGAGCGAGATGCATTTCCTCCTTTGTTTGACTCGCGGAGAATACGGACAGATCCGGAGGATTTAATGAAATTCGCCGCCGGTAAGACGTTGTCGAGGCAGGGGCTGCCGCTCGCGGCCGCGGTCGTGCTGGGCGCGCTGATCGGAGCCGTGACCACGTCGGTGGCGGCCGCCGACCGCGACGACGGCGATCAGCGGTTCGCCGCCCGCGTAACCGCTCTGCAGGCCGTCGGCACCGCTCTGCGGACGGTCCCCGGCGGCCACATCGAGGGCCTGGAGGTGGACTACGACGGCGGGAGGCTGGTGTGGGAGGCCGACGTGCTGGCCGCCGACGGCACCCGGCGGGAACTGCACCTCGACACGGGCGACGGCCGCGTGCTGGCCGACCAGATCGACCGGCCGGAGCCTGGTGAGGACGGCGACGACTGCAACGACGGCAAGCCCGGGGGCGTCGCCTCGACCCTGACGGTCCAGGCCACGGCGCTGCGCTCGGCGAAGATCACCGCGGCGCAGGCCGGGCGGCTGGCGCTGAAGGAAGTGCCCGGCACCATGACCTCGGTGGACTTCGAGTACCACCGCACCGCGCACGCGTGGGAGATCGACATCACCGCCGACAACGGAACCGAGCACAAGCTGAAGGTGGACGCCGCCTCCGGCCGGCTCGTCTCGAACATCGCCGGTGAGGCCGACGACTGACCCGTGCGCCCGATCCGTGTGCCTGACCCGTGCGCCCGATCCGTCCGTCACCGTGCCGTCGGCCCGTGACGATCGGCGTGTTTCGTGCCCGCGGATCAGGCGGCGCCGTGGTCCACCATCAAGCCCGCCGGGAGCACCTTCACCCGCAGGCTGTGGCACTCCGGGCAGAACGGATCGGCCCACGGCGGCTGAGCGGGCACCCCGCTCAACCGCCAGGCGACCGCGGTGCCGCAGTGCCGCGCCTCGTACACGTCCTCCCACACGCGCAGGCAGCACAGGCAGTGGAATCGCCATATCTCGGTGACCGTCTGGACATTGCGTCCGCGCCCGGCCGTGCAGCGCTTACGCGCATTCGGGCCTGCCGCGGGCCGCATTCGGAGTTGAGCGGCTTCAGGGTGCGGAAGGCCGGTCGTCTCTTCCGCGACGGTGCTCCACATGTGATGGGCGTCCATGTGAAAATCCATCAGATTCCTCCCTGGACTCGATGCGGCGGCCCTTCGATGGATTCACCATGACGGGCTTAGCTGAGGCCAGGCTGAAGGACCCTGAGCATTTCTTCAGAGTGACTTAATTGGGGCATATTGGTGCAAATGGACAGCGCACGGCCGCCGCCCCCACCGCCCGCCGGATCAGGCGGTCGGCGGAGTGCGCCGCGCCGACACCTTGCGGTGGCTGACCCGCCAGTGCCCGCCCACGCGCACGACGTCGTCGTAGGTCACGCTCGCGCTGGTGCCGTCCGTGTTGACGCCGATCCCCTTGGACAGGGCGCGGACCTCGCCCGGGGCCCGCTCGGTGAGGACGATGTTCGTCACGTGGTGCCCGACCGGATTCGCGTCGCCCAGCGCGCGCCCCGCGGCGGCGCAGGCCGCGGTGCCCCGCACCACGGCGAGCACGCAGGGCGGACGCCGAGAGGAACCGAAGGCTGCTGATCGCGGCGGCGAAGGAGCTGTTCGACGAGCACGGACCGGACGTGGCGCTGGACGACGTCGCGCGGCGGGCGGGCCTCGGCAACGCGACTTTGTACCGGCACTTCCCGACGCGCGGCGACCTGGTCGTCGCCGTCTACGCGGACGAGGTCGCGGCGCTCTGCGACGCGGGCGCCGCGCTGCTCGACGGCCCGGATCCGGCGGGCGCGCTGTTCGCCTGGCTGGACGCCTTCGTCGTCCACGTCGCGTCGAAACGGGCCCTGGCGCTCGCCGGAACCGAGCATGACGGCGAGCGCCGCACCGAGCTGTTCGGCGGCTGGCACGACTCCATGCGGGCGACCGCCCGGCGGCTTCTCGTCCGGGCCCAGGACTCCGGCGCCGTCGACGCCGGGCTCTCCGTGGACGACGTCCTCGCGTTGACGAGCGGGGCCGCCGTCACGGGCGACGGCGCCGAACACGCGCGGCGGCTCGTGCGGGTCCTGCGGCACGGCTTCGCGGGGCCCACCCGAGCGTGACCGTCACCAGTCGCGGACCGACTCCGTTCCGGCGGCGAGGCTCTCGTACACCCACCGGGGTTCGAGGCCGAACGCGGCTTCGGCGTCCTTCGCGATCCGCTCCAGCACCTCGAACAGCTCCTCGCGCTCGACGGTCTCGATGAAGCCCGAGCGGCGGTCGAAGCCGTTGAACGCCGTTCCGAACTCCCGCCCGATCGCGGTGAGCCGCGCGGGCCGGTCGTCCGCCGCGCCGTCGGCGAACACCGCCATGACCGCGCGCCGCGTCGCCTTGTACTGCGCGACGGACTTCTTGAAGTTCGTCTTGCTGATATTGCCCCGCCCGTCCCAGTCGCGCAGCGGATTGTTCCGGTTCTCGGCGACCCACTCCGGTCTGCGGCCGCCGCGAATCTCGACGTGCGTCCCGTTGGGGATCTCCGGACGCCACGTCGAGCGCATCGCGTTCGCGTACTCGGCCGGGACGCTGTACAGGTGCAGCGACTCCAGTGCGGGCGTGCACTGCGGCTTCAGCCGATCCTCCTTCGTCATCCCGAACAGGTGGAAGATGGAGAGTTCCTTCAGCGCCGCCAGCTCGTTCAACCGCCCGGCCGCCTCGAGCAGCCCGAGATCGCCGCGCAGATCGAGTTCCGTCAGGTTCGGGAAGAGCCGGACGATCCGCCCGCAGTCGAGCGCCTCGATCTCCCGGACGTCCAGGTGGGTGACGTCCGGACGGGCGTCGGCCATCCCGTCGACCTCGGCACCGGTGCACTCCAGTTTCCACGGCGTCGGCGGATCCTCCCGGACGCCCGCGTCCCACCGCCGCTGCCGGGCGAGCTGGTCGCCGAGCCTCCAGCCGAGGCCGTAACTGCGCGACGGCTCGTCGTGCAGCAGCGGCATCCGCCCGACGACCTTGTGGCTGCGCGGAAGCACCCACGGGAAGTTGCAGTACGCGAGCTTCCCGTTCCACGAATGGTGCGTGAGCCGCAGCGGCGACACGTCGCCGAGGTCGTCGACCGACATGGGCTCGGGCCCGGACCAGTCCAGTTCGAGCACCGCCGCCTTCTGCCATTCGGCGTCGATCCCCACGATCTGCGCCGCCGTCCACGCGCCGAGTTCGGCGGAGAACGCGGCCACCACGTCCCCCGCCGCGATCGGCCGCGGCGGACCGGCCTGCTTCCTGACTGCCATGGCCGGTGATCGTAGAGCCCGCCGGTGACAACCGGCCGCCCTACGGTTTACGGGCGACGCCGCAGAACTCGTCGATCTCCTCGGCCGTGCCGATGTCGGCGGGCCGCGGGTGCCACAGCGGGCAGGAGACGAGGCCGTCTGGAACTACTGGCTGGGCGGCAAGGACAACTTCGACCGTCAGGACCCATCCAACAACCAAGATCGAATCTGTGCGACGCCTTCGCCGAATGAGGCCATCGCTGCTTGTGACCCCTAGAAGAGGTCCGGCGTCGAGGGTGTCACGTCGTCGAGGAACGCGCTCACCATCGGCGCCAGCGTCGCCGACTCGCCGGAGATGCCGATATGCGATGTGGCGGGCAGGATCACCAAGCGCGCGGCCGGAACGCGCTCCAGCGTCCCCGACGTCGCGGCTTCCTCATCGCCGCCACCGCGCAGCCTGAACATCGCCAGGGCGTGCTCCGGTCTCACGGAATCCGCGTCGCCGACGATCACCATCGTCTTCGCGGGTATCGAACGCATCTGCTCGTCGCCGATGTTCTGGTCGTTGACGTTCAAAACCTTCATCTTCTCGACGTAGGACTCGAACGCCGTGGCGTCCGGGGTGTGCGCCTTGAACGCCTTCTCGACGGGCGTACCGGCGAACGCCTCGGCGTTGAGGCCCCGGAGGGCGTCCAGCATCGACGGGTACCAGCCGTCCTGGCGGTAGGTGGCCGACAGCAGCACCAGCTTGCCGACGAGCCCCGGATGACGGAGCGCGAGCTGCAGCGCCGCCCCGCCGCCCTGCGAGTAGCCCATCACGTCCGCGCGCTCGACCTCCAGTGCGCGCAGCAACGCCGCGGCGTCGTCGGCGAACCGCTCGTAGGACATCGCGCGGGACGTGTCGGGGGTGCGGCCGTGCCCCTGCTGATCGAAGACGATCACGGTGCGGCCGCCCGCGAAGGCCGACACCCACGGACCCATCGAGTCGGTGGCCATGAAGGCGCCGGGGATGAGCAGCAGCGGAGCGGTTCGGGAGTCGCCGAGCCCGCCGTACACCTCGTGGTAGAGGCTCAGGCCGTTGATCGGCAGATGGCCGCTGTGAGAGGGCTTCATCGCCGAGACCCCGATTCCGTGGAGTCCGGGCCGTAGAGGCGGGCGACGTCGGGGGAGTCCAGCCACTTGGAGTAGGTGGGCGACTTCGGCCAGCCGTCGGGGGAGTCCTGCCATTCCTCCTGGCGGCCCCACGGCAGGACGTCGATCAACGCGAAGGTGTAGCTGAGCTGTTCGGTGCCGCGGCCGGTGGTGTGCCAGGTGCGGTAGACCGTGTCGCCGTCGCGGAGGAAAACGTTCACCGCGAAGCCCCCGCCGGGCGGCGCGCCCATGTCGGCGCCGAACGGGCTCTCCGACGAGGAATACCAGTCCATCCTGTTGCCGACCTTGGCCTTGTAGGCGAGCGCCTCGTCGATCGGCCCGTTGGTGACGATGACGAACCGGGCGTCGTAGTTGGCCAGGAAGTCCAGCCGGACGTACTGCGACGTCAGCCCCGTGCAGCCGCCGCACTGCCACTCCGCGCCGTCGGACCACATGTGGTGGTAGACGATGAGCTGGGAGCGCCCGTCGAAGACGTCGACGAGCCGGACCGGGCCGTCCGGGCCGATCAGCGTGTAGTCCGGGAGCTCGACCATCGGCAGCCTGCGGCGCTGCGCGGCGATGGCGTCGAGTTCGCGGGTGGCGGCCTTCTCCCGCGCCCGCAGGTCGTCGAGGGCGGCCTGCCAGGTCTCCCGGTCGACGACCGGGGGCAGGGCCCCGGCCTTCTGCTCGGTCATGATTCCTCCTCGGCTCGTACGGCCTGTTCAGAGGTATCGACCAGCGGCGGCGGCGGAAATCATCGGGCGACGAACGCGATCAGCGGGCCGGGACGCCCAGGACGTCCGGGAGGGCGCGGAGGTCGGTGAGGGTGTGGTCGGGGGGTTCGAACATCGAGGGGTAGGGGAGCCCGTCGCGGTTCAGCCAGGCGGCGCGCAGGCCAGCGCGGCGGGCGCCGTCGACGTCCCACGGGTGCACGGCGACGAGGAGGATGCGGTCGGGCGCGGTGCCCAGGCTGTCGACGGCGTGCCGGTACGCGGCGCGGGCGGGCTTCCACGCGCGCGGGGCGGAGACGTCGAGGAGCGCTTCGAAGGGGGCGGCGAGACCGGCGTGGTCCAGCAGGCGCTCGGTGACGGCGACGGACCCGTTGGTGAGGGTCGCCAGCCGCAGCCCGGCGGCGTGCAGGGCGTGGACGGCGTCCGGGACGTCGGGGTGCACCTCGAGATCGGTGAAGCCGCTGACGACGTGCGCGGCGGCGCGGCGCGCGTCGCCGGCCCAGCCGTCCAGGCCGGTGAGCAGGCTCCGCAGGCCGCACTCGGCGACCTCGGTGAAGTCGGCGTAGGCCCCGGCGGCGGTGAGGCCCATGCCGTCGCGGAGGGTCCCGGCGAACCAGGTGGGGAGGAGGTGGCCGGGCGCGCCGACGTCGTCCAGGCGCGCGCGCAGGCAGGACAGGTCGCCCAGCGTCTCGTTGACGTCGAACAGCACCACCTGGATCATCGGTCGCCGCCTCCTCTGCGGGCCTCGAAGGGCTCCGTACCCAGCGGACGGCCATGTCGTGCATGTTCGTCGGGTTCATCCCTTCGCGTTCATCCCTTCGTGGCGCCCGCGGTGAGGCCGCCGATGAGCTGGCGTTCGGCGACGGCGTAGAAGGCGAGCGCGGGGATCATCGCGAGGACGATGTAGGCGAACACCAGCGCGTAGTTCGTCGAGTACTGGCCCTGGAACTGCTGGATGCCGACGGGGATCGTGTGCCATCTGGGGTTCGTGAACACGAGCAGCGGGAGGAAGAAGTTGTTCCAGCTCGTGACGATCGCGAGGACCGAGACGGTGCCGATGGCGGGGCGGGCCATCGGCAGGAGGATGCGCCAGAAGAACGCGAACCGGCCGCAGCCGTCGATGATCGCGGCCTCCTCGAGGTCGCCGGGGATCGTCCGGAAGAAGCCCCGCAGGATGATGATCGTCATCGGCAGCGCGAACGCCGCCTGCGGGAGGACGACGCCGAGCGGGTTGTCGAGCAGGCCGAGGGTGCGCAGCAGCACGAACAGCGGCAGCACCGCGACGGCGGGCGGGAACATCAGCCCGACCGCGAACAGGGTGAAGAACGCCTCGCGGCCGCGGAACGCGTAGCGGGCGAACGCGAACGCGGCGAGCGCCGAGACCGCGACGGTGATCAGCGCGGTGGCGGCCGCGATCATGACGCTGTTGCCGACCTGCCGCCAGAAGTCGCCGGAGCCGAGGATGCCGGTGTAGTTCGACACCTGCCAGGGCGAGGGCAGGCCGAACGGGTCGTCGGTCAGGTCCCCGGTCGACTTGAACCCCGACAGCACCGCGTACAGCAGCGGGACGACGATGAAGGAGCCGAGGATCCAGACGAGCGCGTGCCGCGCCAGGCCGCGCGGCGCCCGCCCCCGGCGGCGCTTCCGGTCGATCGCGCTCATCGCGCCCCTCCCGTCGAGGTCATGGCGCCCTGCAGGTCGCGGCGGAGCGCGAAACGCTGGTAGAGCAGGGAGAACACGAGGCTGATGGCGAACATGACGACGCTGATCGCGCTCGCGTAGCCCATCTGGTAGCGCTGGAAACCGAACTGGAACATGGAGACCGCCATCGTCTCGGTCGAGTGCGTGGGTCCGCCGCCGGTCGTGACCCACACGAGGTCGAACAACTGGATCGCGCCGATGACGGACAGGAACACGCTGATCCGGAGGGTGGGGGCGAGGAGCGGGAGGGTGACGTGCCGGAACCGCTCCCACGGGCCCGCGCCGTCGATCGCCGCCGCCTCCAGGACCTCCTTGGGGATGCCCTGCAGCCCCGCCAGGTAGATCATCATGTGGAAGCCGAAGTACTTCCACGTCATGACGGCGAACAGCGTGGGCAGCGCGGTGCCGGGGTCGGAGAACCACGTGCCGGCGAGGCCGCCCACGAGCGGGACGTCCTCGATCAGGGCGTCGGCGAGGCCCGAGCCGGGCAGGAAGATCATCCCGAACAGCACGCCCGCGATGACCTCGGACAGGATGTAGGGCGCGAAGAAGACCGCCCGGTAGACCGCCCGGCCGCGCATCCGCTGGTTGAGCAGGACGGCCGTGCCGAGCGCGAACGGCAGCTGCACCCCGACCGACAGGACGACCAGGACGAGCCCGCGCCACAGGTCGCCGCGGAACACCGGATCGGCGAACAGCTCGCGGAAGTTGTCGAGCCCGACGAAGTCCTCGGGCCACCCGAACCCGCCCCACCGGAAGAAGCTCGTGTAGAGGGCGATCGCGATCGGGAACAGCACGAACAGGACGAAGACCAGCAGCGCCGGGACGAGGAACCAGGTGGTGGCGAACCAGCCGCGCAGCCGCCGTCCGCGCGCCGAGCGCCGGCGCGGCGGCGGGCCGCCCCGCGGGGGCGCGGTCGGCTTCGGCGACGTCGATGTGGACGACAGGGTCATGCGTTCTTGGCCGCCTCGGTGATCGCCTGCGCGACCTCCTGCGGGGTGGCCTGCCCGCCCATGAGCCCGGCCACGCCGTCGTTGACCTCCTGCCCGACGGCGGGCGGGAACGCCTGGTCCAGGTAGAGCTGGAACCCGGTCGCGCCGTTCAGCCGCTCGGCGACGATCTTCCGGTTCGGGTCCTCGATCGCGCTCTCGGCGCCCTTGACGACGGGCATGAACGCGCCGGACGACACGAGCCGCGCCTCGTTCTGCTCGTTCATCAGGAACTTGAGGAAGTCGAGCGCCTCGGGCGGGGCGTCCTTGCTCAGCGCGTGGCCGTTGCCGCCGCCGAACACGTCGGTGACCTTGCCGGGGCCGCCCTCGACGGCGGGGAACGGGAAGAAGCCGAGCGCGTCGCCGAGGTCCTGCCCGGAGGCGTCCTTCTGCACGACGGGCGCCCACTGGCCCATCAGCTCCATGCCGGCCTTGCCCGCCCCCATGGTGGCGGCCTGCCCGCCGGGGGCGTCGTACGCGGCGCCCTGGAAGCCCTGCTGGAACGGGTCGAGGTCGACGAGCTCCTTGAGCTTCTGCCCGGCCTGGACGAACGGGGGCGTGCCGAAGTTCTGCGCCTCGGCCGCCTGCGCGACGCCGTCCGCGCCGGCGAGGCGGAGCGCGAGGTAGGCCCAGTAGTAGTGCCCGGGCCACTTGTCCTTGCCGGCCAGGGCGATCGGGGTGATCCCGGCGGTCTTCAGCTTGCGGACGGCGTCGAGGAACTGCGTCCAGGTCGCGGGGGGCTCGGCGATCCCGGCCTTCTCGAAGTGGTCCTTGTTGTACCAGAACCCGACCATGCCCATGTCGTACGGGACGGCGTAGGTCTTGCCGTCGAACTGGTAGGGCTGCAGCGAGACCGGCATGAAGCCGTCCAGGAACGCGGAGTCGTCGACCGGCTTGACCAGCCCGGCGTCGATCCGCTGCCGGAGGACGCCGCCGCCCCAGGTGACGAAGATGTCGGGCAGGTCGCCGGACGCCGTCACGGCCGTCATCTTGGCCTTGAACGCGTCGTTCTCCATGTTCGTCAGCCGGATGTCGACGTTCGGGTGCGCCGCCTCGTAGGCCTTGACGATCTCCGGGTAGATGGTCTTGGACGGCTCGGTGGTGGCGATGTCGAGCCATTCGATCGTGACCTTGCCGGAGCCGGATCCGTCGCCGCCGCAGGCGGTGAGCGCGGGCGCGGCGACGGCGATGGCGGCGCCCGCGGAGAGCGCGGTCAGCAGGGAACGGCGGGACGGCTGTGCGATGCCCATGGTGGCCTCCTGGAGGGGGTGGGCGATGGCGGACAGGGCCGGGCCTGAAGGGCGGAGAAAGGGGATCTCGAAACATTTCGAAAAACTTCGGTAGTCTGTGCCGAGAAACTCTAAGAAGGGCACCCCGTACGGTCAAGGCTTCGCGGCGGATTCGTGTGTGCTCCGTCACTCCGCAGGCGTAACGGCTGCGACGATCCACGGACGATCGGGGCTAGGAGCGAACGAAATATTGCGATAACGTTCGCAATCGTTTCCTCGGGGAGGAGAAGCAGCGTGACCGTGCGCACCACCGAAGACCCGCCCGACCCGCCGGACCCGCGGGCCGTGCCGTCCCGGCCGACCCTCGCGCTGATCGCGGCCGAGGCCGGGGTGTCGCCCGCGACCGTCTCGAAGGTCCTCAACGGCCGGACGGACGTGGCCGCCGCCACCCGCGAGCGCGTCGAGGCCCTGCTGCGCGACCACAACTACCCGGGCCCCGGCGGCTCCCGCCGCGCCCGCCGGTCGGGGCTGATCGACCTCGTGCTGGCCGGGCTCGACAGCCCGTGGGCGGTGGAGATCCTGCGCGGCGTCGAGGCCGAGTGCGCCGAGCAGGGCACCGGGGTGGTCGTGTCGCTGGTGCGCGAGGACGACGCGCGCCCGCCGAGCTGGCAGAACCTGCCGGCCCTGCACCACAGCGACGGCGTGATCCTGGTGACGTCCCGGATGACCGCCCGGCAGCGCGAGCAGCTCGAGCGCGCCGGCGTCGCGCTCGTCCTGGTCGACCCGGTGAACCTGCCCGACACCGACATCGCCAGCGTCGGCGCCACCAACTGGGCGGGCGGCCTCGCCGCCACCGAGCACCTCATCGAGCTCGGCCACCGCCGCATCGGGATGATCGGCGGCCCCGCCGACATGCTGTGCACGCAGGCCCGGGTGGACGGCTACCGGACGGCGCTGGAGCGCGCGGGCATCGAGGTCGACCGCGACCTCGTCCGGTACGGCGACTTCCACCACGAGGGCGGCTTCGCCCGCACCCGCGAGCTGCTGGATCTGCCGGACCGCCCCACCGCGATCTTCGCGGGCAGCGACCAGCAGGCCATGGGCGCCTACCAGGCCGCCCGACTCGCCGGGCTGCGCGTCCCCGAGGACCTGAGCGTCGTCGGGTTCGACGACCTGCCGACCTGCGAGTGGCTGTCGCCGCCGCTCACGACCGTCCGGCAGCCGCTGGAGGAGATGGGCCGGGTCGCCGCCCGCACCCTGCTCCAGCTGCTGGACGGGCGGCCGCCGCTGACCCCCCGCGTGGAACTGGCCACCGAGCTGCGCGTCCGCGCCTCCACCGCCCCGCCCGCCCCCACGGAGCAGCGATGACCGAAGCCCCGACCCCCGCCGCGGCCTCCGGCGAACGGTGGCGCGATCCCGCGCTGCCGGTCGCCGACCGGGTCGCCGACCTGCTGTCCCGCATGACCCCGGAGGAGAAGGCGGGCCAGCTCGCCGGCTTCTGGGCGATGCCCGCCGAACCCGGCGAGCCCGTCGCGCCGATGGAGGACGACTCGAACGAGCCGGCGCCCGCGCTCGACGACCTCCTCCCGCACGGCCTCGGCCAGCTCACCCGCGTGTTCGGGACCGCGCCGGTCACCGCCGCCGAGGGCGCCGCCCGGCTGCGCGACCTGCAGCGCCGCGTCGCCGCGGCGAACCGCTTCGGCATCCCCGCGATCGCGCACGAGGAGTGCCTCAACGGCTTCATGACCTGGGGCGCCACCGTCTTCCCCAGCCCGCCCGCGTGGGGCGCGACCTTCGACCCCGGGCTGGTGGGGGAGATGGCCGCGGCGATCGGGGCGAGCATGCGCGCGGCGGGCGTCCACCAGGGGCTCGCGCCCGTCCTGGACGTGGTCCGCGACGCCCGCTGGGGACGCACCGAGGAGTGCATCGGCGAGGACCCGCAGCTCGTCGCCGTCCTCGGCACCGCCTACGTGCGGGGGCTGGAACGGTCCGGGGTCGCCGCGACGCCCAAGCACTTCGCCGGGTACTCCGCGTCCCGCGCCGCCCGCAACATGGCGCCCGTCCCCATCGGCCCCCGCGAACTCGCCGACGTGATCCTCGAACCGTTCGTCATGGCGCTGCGCGACGGCGGCGCCCGGTCGATCATGCACTCCTACACCGACGTGGACGGCGTCCCCGCCGCCGCCGACGCGCGGCTCCTCACCGACCTGCTGCGCGGTGAGCTCGGCTTCACCGGCGCCGTCGTGTCCGACTATTTCGGGATCTCCTTCCTGGAGAGCCGGCACCGCGTCGCCGGGTCCCGCGGCGAGGCCGGCGCGCTCGCGCTCCGCGCCGGCGTCGACGTCGAGCTGCCGACCGTCCGCTGCTTCGGCGAGCCGCTGCTCGAGCTGGTGCGCCGCGGCGACGTCCCCGCGGAGCTGCTCGACCGCGCCGCCGCCCGCGTCCTCGCCCTCAAGGCCGGGCTCGGCCTCCTGGACGCCCCGTCCGGGGACGGCGCGACCTCGAACGGAGCCGCCCCGGAAGACGGCGGCACGCGCGCCCCGGTGGCCTCTGGGATCCCCGGCGCTGGGAACGGCGGTCCTGCGGACGGCGGCGCGGCCGGGCTCGACCTCGATCCGCCGGGGCATCGGGCGCTGGCGCGGCGGCTGGCGGAGGCGTCGGTCGTCCTGCTCGCCAACGACGGGACGCTGCCGCTCGCGCCTTCCGCCCGCGTGGCGCTCACCGGGCCGCTCGCCGACGACGCGGCCGGGATGCTCGGCTGCTACACCTTCCCCGCGCACGTCGGCCGCCACCGGCCCGACCTGCCGCTCGGCGTGGACGTCCCGACCCTCGCGGACGCCCTGCGCGGCGAGCTGCCCGGCGTCGCCGTCGCCCCGTCCGCGGACGTCCTGGTCACCGGGGACGACATCGACGCGGCCGTCGCGGCGGCCCGCGGCGCGGACGTGGCGGTCGTGGCGCTCGGCGACCGCGCGGGCCTGTTCGGGCGCGGCACGTCCGGGGAGGGCTGCGACGTCGAGACCCTCGCGCCGCCCGGGCGGCAGCGCGATCTCGCCGAGGCCGTCCTCGGCACCGGCACGCCCACCGTGATCGTGCTGCTGTCGGGCCGCCCGTACGCGATCGAGGACCTCGCGGACCGGGCCGCCGCCGTCGTGCAGGCGTTCTTCCCCGGCGAGGAGGGCGCGGGGGCGGTCGCCGGGGTGCTGACCGGGCGCGTCGAGCCGTCCGGGCGGATGCCGATCAGCGTCCCGCGCCGCGCGTCCGGCCCGCCCGTCGCCTACCTGCGCTCGGCGATGGACGGCCCGCACGACTGGAGCGCCGTCAGCCCCGCCCCGCTGTTCCCGTTCGGGCACGGCCTCACCTGGACGCGGTTCGCCTACGCGGACCTGCGCGTCGACGAGCGCGCCCTCACCGACGGGTCGGTGACCGTGGACGCGGTCGTCCGCAACGTGGGCGACCGCCCGGGCACCGAGGTCGTCCAGCTCTACCTCGCCGACCCGGTCGCCTCGGTCGTCCGCCCGTCCCGGTGGCTCGCCGGGTGGGCCCGCGTCCGCCTCGGGCCGGGGGACGCCGCCCGCGTGGCGTTCACCGTGCACGCCGACCGCACCTCGTTCACCGGCCCCGACCTGCGCCGCATCGTCGAGCCGGGCGCGATCGAGGTCATGGTCGGCGGCTCCAGCGAGGACCTCCCGCTGCGCGGCGCGTTCACGCTGGACGGCCCGGTGCGCGTCCTCGGCGCCGACCGCGTCCTCGACGTCCCCGCGGAGGTGACACCGCTGTGAACCGGTTCCGGAACCCGATCCTGCCGGGCTGCCGTCCCGACCCTTCGGTCTGCCGGGTGGGCGACGACTTCTACCTGGTGACGTCCACGTTCGAGTGGTTCCCCGGACTGCCGGTGTTCCACAGCCGCGACCTGGTCCACTGGCGGTGCATCGGGCACGCCTTCGACCGTCCGGACCAGCTCCCGCTGGACGGCGTCCCGGCGTCCGGCGGCCTGTACGCGCCGACCCTGCGCCACCACGACGGGCGCTTCCACCTGGTCTGCACGCTCGTGGACGGCGCCGAGTGGTCGGGGCACTTCGCGCTGACCGCCGACGACCCGGCCGGCCCGTGGTCGGACGCGCACCGGCTGGACGGCGCGGGCATCGACCCGTCGCTGTTCTTCGACGACGACGGCCGGGCCTGGTGCACCGGGACCCGGCTCACCGGCCGCTACGACGGGCACACCGAGATCTGGCTGCGCGAGTACGACCCGTCCGTCCCGGCGCTGGTCGGCGAGGAGCACGTCATCTGGGACGGGGCGGTCAAGGGCGCCATCTGGACCGAGGGCTCCCACATTTACAAGGTCGGCGGGCGCTACCACCTGGTGACGGCCGAGGGCGGCACCGCGCTCGACCACGCGGTGATGACCGCGCGCGCCGACGCCGTCACCGGCCCCTACGAGGGCAACCCGCGCAATCCGGTGCTGACGCACCGGCACCTCGGTCTCGGGAACCCCATCGTCGGGACCGGGCACGGCGACCTCGTGCAGACCCCGGACGGCGAATGGTGGATGACGCTGCTGGCGATGCGGCCGCACCACGCGGACCGCTGCGCGCTCGGGCGGGAGACCTTCCTGACGCGGGTCCGCTGGGAGGACGGCTGGCCGGTCGCCGACCCGGTCGAGCCCGTCCGGGACGCGCCGTCGCTGCCGCCGGCGCCCTGGCCCGCCGAGCCCGCCTGCGACCATTTCGACGCGCCCGGGCTCGCACCGGACTGGAGCATGCTCCGCCCGCCCCGGGAGCGGTGGTGGAGCCTCACCGAGCGTCCCGGGCACCTGCGGCTGCGCGTCCGGCCGGAGACCCTCGCCGACACGGCGAACCCGTCGTTCGTCGGGCGCGGGCAGCGGCACCACGACTTCGCCGCGTTCACCGCGCTGGAGTTCGCGCCGCGCGACGAGGAGCAGGCGGGCATCGCCCTCGTGCAGAACGGCGAGTTCCACGTCCTGCTGGTCTCGACCGAGCGGGGGCTGCGCCTCGTCAAGCGGGAGCAGGGGCTGGAGACGATCCTGGCCGAGGCGCCCCCGGCGGGACGGGTCCGGCTCGGCTTCGAGGCGCACGGCCGCTGGTACCGGGCGCTGTACGCGGCGGAGCCGGGGCCGTTCGTCCCGCTCGGCCCGCCCGTGGACGGCGACATGCTGAGCAGCCAGGTGGCGGGCGGCTTCACCGGCGTCTACATCGGCCTCTACGCGACCGCGAACGGGCGGACGAGCCGGAACCACGCCGACTTCGACTGGTTCGAGTACCGGCCGCTCCCCGGACCGGCCTAGCCGGGGTCGGCCGGCGGCGCCGGACTTCGTAGGATCCGTGCCGTGCCCTCACCTCTGCCCCCACCTTCGCGATCGGGCCCGGACCGCTGCCCGGGCGCCCTGCGGGTCCACCCGGCGGCCGACGGCGGTCTCGCGCGGGTCCGGCTCCCCGGCGGGCTCCTCACGCGCGCCCGGACCGCCGCGCTCGCCGACGCCGCCGCCGCGCTCGGCGACGGCTTCCTGGAGCTCACCTCCCGCGCGAACGTGCAGATCAGGGGGCTCGCCGAGGGGGCCGAGGCCGAGCTGAGCGACCGGCTGCGGGCGGCCGGGCTGCTGCCCTCGATGACGCACGAACGCGTCCGGAACATCGCCGCGAGCGTCCTGTCCGGACGCGACGGCGCCGGGCGCCTCGACGTCCGCCCGCTGGTCCCGGCCCTCGACGCCGCGCTCTGCGCGGATCCCGCCCTCGCCGCGCTGTCCGGCCGGTTCCTCTTCGCCCTCGACGACGGGCGCGGCGACGTCATCGCCCTGCGCCCCGACGTCGGCCTGTACGCGCTCGCACCGGACGAACTCGCGCTCGTCCTCGCCGGAACCGACACCGGCCTGCGCGCGCGCCCGGAACAGGCCGTGGCGTTGGCCGTCGAAGCCGCCCGCGCCTTCCTCCGCGTCCGCACCACCGAATGGCGCATATCCGAACTGCCCGACCGGTCGCCGCTCGTCGAGGCCCTCGCACGCGGCCGCCGCCGGGCCGAACCCGTGCCCGTCCCGGCCGTCCCGAACCGGACGCCGCTCGGCCCGATCCCCCAGCGGGACGGACGGCGCGCGTACTCGGCGCTCGTCCCGCTCGGGCGCCTCGACCCCGCGCCGCTCCGGGACGCCGAAGAGATCATCGTCACTCCGTGGCGGGGCGTCGTGATCCCCGACCTCACGGACATGCCACACTTTCCTGGCCTGGTCACGGCGGCGGACTGGGCCGGGGTCACCGCCTGCGCGGGCCGCCCCGGCTGCGCGACGTCGCTGACCGACGTCCGCGCGGACGCCGCCGCGGCCGTCCGGGCGGCGCGCCCGCACGGAACCGCGGGCGGGCCGCCGGTGCACTGGTCCGGCTGCGAGCGCCGGTGCGGGCACCCGCCCGACCGGCACGTCGCGGTGGTGGCCACCCCCGGGGGCTACGAGGTGCGGCTCGGCGACGAGGTCCGCGCGCGGCCCCGGGACCCGGCGGCGACGGCGGCCGCCGTCGCCCGAACACGGAGGAGCGAGTGATCGAGTACGTCCGCGACGGCGCGGAGATCTACCGGCGGTCGTTCGCGACCATCAGGGCGGAGGCGGACCTCGCCGGTCTGCCCGCGGACGTCGCCCGGGTCGCGGTCCGCATGATCCACGCGTGCGGAATGACCGACCTGGTCCGCGACCTGGCCTGGTCGCCCGGCGCGGTCGCGGCCGCCCGCGCCGCGCTGCTGGCCGGACGGCCGATCCTGTGCGACGCGCAGATGGTCGCCTCGGGCGTCACCCGCCGGCGGCTGCCCGCGGACAACGACGTGGTGTGCACGCTCGGCGACCCGCGCGTCCCCGGCCTCGCCGCCGACCTCGGCACCACCCGCAGCGCCGCCGCGCTGGAGCTGTGGCGGGACCGCCTCGACGGTTCCGTCGTCGCGATCGGCAACGCCCCCACGGCGCTGTTCCGGCTGCTGGAGATGATCGACGCGGGCGCCGGGCGGCCCGCCGCGATCCTGGGGATCCCGGTCGGGTTCATCGGCGCGGCCGAGTCGAAGGAGGCGCTCGCCGCGTCCGGCCTGCCCCACCTGGTCGTGCACGGCCGCCGCGGCGGCAGCGCCATGACGGCCGCCGCGATCAACGCCATCGCCAGCGAGGAAGAGTGATGACCGGACACCTGTACGGGGTCGGGCTGGGGCCCGGCGACCCGGAGCTGATCACCGTGAAGGCCGTCCGGCTGATCGAGGCCGCCGACGTGATCGTCCACCACGCGGCCCGGCACGGGCGCAGCGTCGCCCGCCGGATCGCCGAGCCGCACCTGCGGGACGGGCAGATCGAGGAAGCGCTGATCTACCCGGTGACCACCGAGGACACCGACGACTACCAGCGGATCCTCGACGAGTTCTACGAGCGGTCCGCCGAACGCCTCGCCGGGCACCTGGACGCCGGGCGCGACGTCGTCGTGCTCTGCGCGGGCGACCCGTTCTTCTACGGCTCGTACATGCACCTCCACAAGCGGCTGGCCGGCCGCTATCCGGCGACCGCCGTGCCGGGCGTGACGTCGGTCAGCGCCGCGTCCGCCGAGCTCGGCCGCCCGCTGGTGGAGCGCGACGAGGTCCTGACCGTCCTGCCGGGGACGCTGCCGCCGGACGACCTGGCGCGGCGGCTCGCGGCCACCGACTCGGCCGCCGTCCTCAAGCTCGGCCGCACCTTCGGCGGCGTCCGGGGCGCCGTGGAGGAGGCCGGCCGGCTCGCGGACGCCTGGTACGTCGAGCGCGCGACGACCGGCGGGCAGCGGATGCAGCCGCTCGCCGACGTCGACGCCGAGACCGTCCCGTACTTCTCCCTCGCGATCCTGCCGTCCCGCGTGCACGAGCGGACCCGCCGCGAGCTGCCCGCGCCCCGCACGCCGGGGGACGGCGGGCCCGGCGAGGTCGCGGTCGTCGGGCTCGGCCCGGCCGGGCGCGACTGGCTCACCCCCGAGGCGCAGGACGCGCTGGCCGCCGCCGACGACCTCGTCGGCTACGCCCCCTACCTGGCCCGCGTGCCCGCCAACCCGCGGCAGGAGCGGCACCCGTCCGACAACCGGGTCGAGTCCGAGCGGGCCGAGTTCGCGCTGGCGCTGGCCGAACGGGGACGGCGCGTCGCGGTCGTGTCGTCCGGCGACCCCGGGGTGTTCGCGATGGCCGCCGCGGTCCTGGAGGTCGCCGCCGAGGAGCGCTGGAAGCACGTCCCGGTGCGGGTGCTGCCCGGCCTGACCGCGGCGAACGCCGTCGCGTCCCGGATCGGCGCGCCGCTCGGCCACGACTACTGCGTGCTGTCCCTGTCGGACCGGCTGAAGCCGTGGGACGTCATCGAGAAGCGGCTCGCGGCCGTCGCCGCCGCCGACCTCGCGATCGCGATCTACAACCCGGCCTCGCGGACCCGCACCGGGCAGGTCGCGAAGGCCCGCGACGTCCTCCTCGCGCACCGCGACCCGGACACGCCCGTGGTCATCGGCCGCGACGTCGGCGGCCCGGAGGAGAGCGTCCGGGTGATCCGGCTCGGCGACCTCGACGGGACCGGCGTCGACATGCGCTGCCTGCTGCTGGTCGGCTCGTCGCAGACCCGGGTCGCCGAGCGCGGCGACGGCGCCGCCGTGTTCACGCCCCGCCGCTACCCGGCGTGAGCCGTCCCGCATGACCGACCCACGCCGCCGCGTCCTCGACGGTCGCCGCCACCGGGACGCCGTCCGGGACGGGCGGCCGGTCGACCATCACCACCGGGACGCCCAGCTCGCGCGCGGCGGTCAGCTTGGCGGCCGTCATCGCGCCGCCGCTGTCCTTGGTGACGAGCACGTCGACGCGGTGCTCGCGCATCAGCGCCGTCTCGTCCTCGACGGTGAACGGGCCGCGCGCCAGCACGACGGTCGTCCGGGCGGGCAGCGGCGGCTCGGGCGGGTCCACCGAGCGCACGAGGTACCGGCGGCGGCCGTCCCCCGCGAACGCCGCGAGGCCGGTGCGCCCGGTCGTCAGGAACACGCGCTCGCCGGGCAGGTCCGCGGCCGCGGCCGCCAGGGACGGGACGCGCCGCCAGTCGTCGCCCGGCCCCGCCGTCCAGCCCGGACGGCGCAGCACGAGCAGCGGAACCCCGGCCGCCGCGCAGGCCAGGGCCGCGTTCCCGCTCATCCGCGCGGCGAACGGGTGCGTGGCGTCCACGACGGCGTCGACCCGCTCGTCCCGCAGCCACGCCGCGAGCCCGTCCGCGCCGCCGAACCCGCCCACCCGGACCCGTCCGGGCAGGGCCCGCGGGGCGGCGGTCCGGCCCGCCAGCGAGCTGGTCACCTCGACCGCCGGGTCCGCGTCGAGCCGCACGGCCAGGCGCCGCGCCTCCCCGGTGCCGCCCAGCAGCAGCACACGCCGGCGCACGGAAGTCATCGTCACGAGAGAATGCTATGAGCGGACCCATGCCATGAGCGGACTGCGGTACGGCTGGACGACCGGTGCCTGCGCGACGGCCGCGACCAAGGCGGCCCACGCCGCCCTGCTGACCGGCGAGTTCCCCGACCCCGTCGAGATCACGCTGCCGAAGGGGCAGCGGCCCGCGTTCGCGCTCGCCGTCGAGGAGCTCGGCGACGGCCGCGCCACCGCCGGGATCGTCAAGGACGCGGGCGACGACCCCGACGTCACGCACGGCGCGCTCGTCCGCTCGACCGTCCGTCCGGGGCCGCCCGGCAGCGGCGTCACGTTCCGGGCGGGCCCCGGCGTCGGCACCGTCACCCGGCCCGGCCTCCCGCTGGAGGTCGGCGAACCCGCGATCAACCCGGTGCCGCGCCGCATGATGCGCGAGGTCCTCGGCGACGCCGACGTCATCGTGGAGATCTCCGTGGACGGCGGCGAGGAGCTCGCGCGCCGCACCTGGAACCCGCGCCTCGGCATCCTCGGCGGCCTGTCGATCCTCGGCACCACCGGCGTCGTCGTCCCGTACTCCTGCTCCGCGTGGATCGACAGCATCCGGCGCGGCGTGGACGTCGCCCGCGCGATGGGCCGCACGCACGTCGCCGGGGCCACCGGCAGCACGTCCGAGAAGGTCGTCGCCGAGCTCCACGGCCTGCCCGAGGACGCCCTGCTCGACATGGGCGACTTCGCCGGGGCCGTGCTGAAGTACGTGCGCCGCCACCCCGTGCCGCGGCTGACGATCGCGGGCGGCATCGGCAAGCTCGCCAAGCTCGCCGCCGGGCACCTCGACCTGCACTCCAAGCGCTCGCAGGTCGACTTCGCCGTCCTCGCCGCCATGATCGACGACCCGGAGACCGCCGAGCGCGTCCGCGGCTGCAACACCGCGCTGCACGCGCTCCAGGTGTGCCAGGAGGCCGGAATCCCGCTCGGCGACCTCGTCGCGGAGCGCGCGCGGGCCACCGCACTGGACGTCCTGCGCGGCGCCCCGGTCGAGGTCGACATCGTCGTCATCGACCGGGGCGGCACGATCGTCGGCCGCGCCTAGCCGCGGCAGCGGGCCGCCGAGTACAGGTGGCTGTCGGCGAAGTCCTCCGCGCCCAGCACCGACCCGACGATGATCACCGCCGTCCGCCGCACCCCGGCCTCCCGCACCTTCCCGGCGATGTCGGCGAGGGTGCCCCGCAGGACCAGCTCGTCCTCCCGCGACGCCCGCGCCACCACCGCCACCGGGCAGCCGGCGCCGTAGTTGGGGAGCAGTTCCTCCACCACGGCGTCGATCCGCTGCACGGCCAGGTGCAGCACCATCGTCGCGCGGCTCCGGCCGAGCGTCGCCAGGTCCTCGCCCGGCGGCATCGGCGTCGCCCGCGCCGACGTGCGGGTCAGCACCACCGTCTGCGCGACCTCCGGCATCGTCAGCTCCCGGCCCAGCGCCGCGGCCGCCGCCGCGAACGCCGGCACCCCGGGCGTCACGTCGTACGGGACGCCCGCCGCGTCGAGCCGCCGCATCTGCTCGGCCATCGCGCTGAACACCGACGGGTCGCCCGAATGCAGCCGCGCCGCGTCCTCCCCGCGCCCGTGCGCGGCCACGAGCTCCGCGACGATGTCGTCCAGCACCATGTTCGCCGTGTCGACGAGCCGCGCCCCCGGCGGGCACCACTCCAGCACCTCCGCCGGGACGAGGCTGCCCGCGTAGAGGCACACCGGCGACGCGGCGACCAGGTCGCGGCCCCGCACGGTCATCAGGTCGGCGGCGCCGGGCCCGGCGCCGATGAAGTGGACCGTCACCGCGTCACCGGTCCTTCACCGCGCACCACTGCGTCACCGGCATCTTCGCCCTCCATCCCGTGAAGCCGCCCACCGGCCCCGCCCGGCTCACCTCGACCCGGGTCAGCTCGCCGCCCAGCTTCCTGCGCGCCTCCACCAGCACGTTCTCCGACTCCAGCGTGACGGCGTTCGCGACGAGCCGCCCGCCCGGCCGCACCGCCGTCCAGCACGCGTCGATCATCCCGCCCGCGGTGACGCCGCCGCCGACGAACACCGCGTCCGGCCCGGCCAGCCCCTCCAGCGCCCGCGGCGCCTCGCCGACGACCACCTCCAGGCCCGGGACGCCGAGCCGCTCGGCGTTCGCCCGGATCCGCTCCGCCCGCGCGGCCCGCGCCTCCACCGCGACGGCCCGGCAGGCCCGGTGCGCCCGCATCCACTCGATCGCGACGCTCCCGGCGCCCGCGCCGACGTCCCACAGCAGCTCGCCCGGGACGGGCGCCAGCCGCGCCAGCGTGATCGCCCGGACCTCCCGCTTGGTGAGCTGCCCGTCGTGGTCGTACGCGTCGTCCGGGAGCCCCGGCACGGCCTGGACGCCCGCGCCCCGGCACCGCACGGCCACGATGTTGAGCGCCGCCACGTCCGCCCGCGGCGGCCCCACCCGCTCGTCCGGCCCGCCCAGCCGCTCCAGCACCGTGACCTCGCTGGCGCCGAAGCCCCGGTCCTCCAGCAGTTCGACGACCTCCGCGGGCGTGCCGGCGTCCGCGCTGAGCACCAGCACCCGCCGGCCCGGCGCCAGCACCCGGGCCAGCGCCGACAGCGGGCGGCCCACCGCGGTGACGACGTCGGTGTCCTCCAGCGACCAGCCGAGCCGCGCGCACGCCAGCGACATCGACGACACGTGCGGCAGCACCCGGACGTTCTCCGCGCCGAGCAGCCGCACCAGCGTCGTCCCGACCCCGAAGAACATCGGGTCGCCGCTCGCGAGGACCACCACACGCCGCCCCCGGTGCTCGTCGAACAGCGCGGGCAGGGCGGGCAGCATCGGCGACGGCCACGCCACCGCGACGCACTCGGCCGCGAGGTCGGGCAGCATCCCGAGCTGCCGCGCCCCGCCGACCAGGAGCTCGGCCGCCCGCACCGCGTCCCGCGCCGGACCGGCGAGCCCGTCCCAGCCGTCCGCCCCGATCCCGACGACGGTGACCCGATGGCCGCCGACGCCGACGTCCTCGACCGTGACCGGCGCCTCCCCGGCGCCGCGCACCCCGGCGCCCCGCGCCCCCGCCGCGCGATCGGACGCGCCGAGATCCCCGGCCGCCGCCCGTCCGTCCGGCGCGTCGACCGGGCCGCCCGAGTTCGCCGCGTCCTCAGACATTGCCGAGCACCCGCGTCACCGTGATCTCGATGACGACCCGCTCCGGGTTGAAGCGCGGCGGCTTGTACCGGTCGGCGTACCGCCGCTCCGCGTCCGCGACCGACTCCGCGTCCGTCCGCAGCACCGCCCGCCCCTCGACGGTCGACCAGCGGCGCCCGTTCACCTGGCTCACCGCGACCGGCAGCCCCGCCGGCCCGGCGTCCCGCACGTGCCGGGCCTTCGCCGACCCGCCCGAGGTGATCACCCGGACGATTCCCGCCGCCGCGTCCAGCGTCGCCCCGACGGGCACCGCGTGCGGCGTCCCGTCCGGCCGCAGCGTCACCAGCGTGCACACGCGCCGCTCCCGCCAGAACTCCCGCACCCGTTCGTCGTCCAGCTCCAGCCGGTGCCGTTTCCCCTGCATCTCGTCCTCTCGTCCGCGCGACCAGCAGGATCCCAGAAGCACGCACCCCACCGCATGCCAACCCACACCGAACCGCCCGCCCGGCTCCCCCGCCGGTTGGCGGACGCCGGCGACACCACCGCCGCCGAGCAGCTCATGGAGCTCGCCGAGGGCTGAGCCGGCGGCGCGGGCGGTCAGGCGCGGACGGTCAGGTGCGGACGAACGGTCCGTCGCGGGCGGCGAGGTCCGCGCGGGGCGCGGCGGCGCGCAGGACGACGTCCAGCACCCGGTCCGGCGGGGCCGCGTAGCAGTTGCTGAACCACGCCTCGTTCGCCTCGACGACCGCGTAGCGGGGCGGGCCCGGCGCCGTGACGAGGCCGACGTCGACGACGACCGCACTGGGCAGGTCCGGAGCGGCGTGGGCCAGCAGGTCTGCGGCGAACGCCTCGACGGCCGCGCGCTCCGGCAGGACGTCGAGGGGCGCGGCGTCGAGCACGCCGTGCACCGCGTAGCGGGACGCGGCGCGCACCGCGCCGTCCAGGACGTGCAGGCGGTACTCGCCCGCGAACGTCACCGGGTCCGAGAGCAGCACGGGCGCCGCGGCGGGCGGCGCGTCCGGCGGGCGGCCCGGCCCGTACACGCCGGGCGCGAACGCCTTGCCGGACGCCGGTTTGACGAACGTCGGCGCGTCCAGCCGGCGCGCCTCGTCCGGGGTGCCGAGGCGGACGCGGCGTCCGGTGAACTCCGCGGGCAGGCCGGGCAGCCAGCCGGGGGCGGGCGCCAGCAGCGCGACGTCCAGGGCGGACGCGACCTCCGACGCGAACGCCTCGCCGCCGTACACGTGCGCGCGTCCCCGGAGGCCGGGCGGGACGGGCCGCCGGTGCAGCGTCCGCGCCGTGAGGCCGCGTGCGGCCGCCGCCTCGCCCAGGCGCGCGGCGGTGGCCGTCGCCGCGGGCGGCAGCAGCAGCACGCGGTCGCTCATCCCGCGAGCTCGGCGCAGAGCGCGGGCAGCGCCTCGCCGATCGGCTCGCGGACGATCGTGTCGGCGAGGTCGTCGTAGGGCGTCGGGTCGCGGTTCACGATGATCAGCGTCGCGCCGGACTCGACCGCGACGGCGCACAGGCCCGCGGCCGGTTCGACGCCCAGCGACGAGCCGACGGCCACGAACACCTCCGACACCCGCGCGATGTTCGCCGCGTGCGAGAGCACGTTCTCGTTCAGGTACTGGCCGAACAGGACGACCGACGGCTGCAGGACGCCGCCGCAGCCGGCGCACGCCGGGTCGTCCTCGCCGCGCGCCAGCACGTCGGCCGTCGGGGTGCGGGCGTGGCAGTGCGTGCACTCGGTCGTCGCGAGGTTGCCGTGGAGTTCGAGGACCTTGCGCGGCGTCGACCCGGCCTTCTGGTGCAGGCCGTCGACGTTCTGCGTCAGGATGCGGACGGCCGTGGTGCGCTCGAGTTCGGCCAGCGCGCGGTGCGCGGCGTTGGGGCGCACGTCGCCGTACAGGTCGAGCGCCCGCCAGAAGCGGCGCCGGACGTCGGCGTCGTTGAGGAAGTTCTTGCGCGTGAAGAGTGCCGCGAGTCCGGGGTCGCGGGTCCACAGCCCGGACGGGCCCCGGTAGTCGGGGATGCCCGAGTCGGTGGAGATGCCCGCGCCCGTCAGCACCGCGATTCGCTTGGCCATGCGCGACACCGTACGAACGCGGAACGCCGCCCGCGACGGGTTTTCCGTGCGGGCGGCGTCCGGGACGGTCACTGCCAGGAGCGGACGAGCTCGTCCAGCTTCGCCGGGTCGTACTCGACGCCCTGGCCGTCCAGCTCCCGGGCGACGAGCGTTCCGTCGCCGTCGTGCTTGGCCAGCAGCCGGTACACGGCGTAGGGGAACCAGATCTTCTCGCGCACCCACACGACCTCGGTCTCGTCGAAGACGTGGCCCTGCGCGCGGATCTCGGCCACCGTCGCGGCGGTGTCGCCGTTGGTGCGCTCGAGGATCTCGCGGGCGAGCGCCCGCAGGGTCTCGGCGTCGAGCGTGGGGACGGCGGGCTCCTCGACCGTGGTGACGGTGCTGTGCCCGTTCATCTCGCTGCGCGCGGCGGCGGCGCTGACGAGCGCGGGCTCCGGGGCGGCCTCGGGCACCGGCGCGGGCTCCGGCACCGGGGCCGGAGCGGGAGCCGGGGCGGGCTCGGCGGCCTGCGCCGCGGGCCGGGCCTTCGGCGCCTCGGGGGCGGGCGGGGCCTCGGCGGCGCCCGTGGAGGCGTCCGCCGCGGCCTCCGGCGCGGCCGCCGCGGCGGCGGGGCCGAGCGCCTTGCCGGTGTGCCCGGGGACCTGGATCTGCGGCAGCGGGCCGGTGTTGCGCAGCGGCATCAGCGTGATGTGCTGCAGGGTGACGGGCCCGGCGATGGCGCGGGTCTGCGGCTCGGGCTGCTTGGGCGCCTCCGCCTCGGCCTCGTCCGTCTTCTGCGAGACGTACCGGTGCAGCGTTCGCAGCAGGACGAACAGGCCCAGCATGGACACTATCGGCGGGACGGCGGCCGTCACCTGGTACGAGAACGTCCGGTTGCCGACGTGCCCGACGTTGAAGATGAGGCTCGCGGTCCACCCGGCGAGGGCGATCGTCAGCGGCAGGAAGAAGTCCAGCCAGCTCATCGCGCTCTTGCGGTGCAGGACGAACGCGTCCACGGCGAGCAGGAACAGGCCCAGCTCGCCGACGATGATGAACAGGTCGACCAGCAGCGGGAACGAGCTGGCCTTCCAGCCGGTCAGGCCGTGCTCCAGAGCCCAGTGGTACAGACCGGCGTAGGACTGGGCGAAACCACCGGCGGTGGCGGTGATGACCGCTGCCGCCATAAAGGAGATGGCCCCCCACCGTGTGATGACCTGTACGCGGTTGGCAGCGCTCATGCGGCGTACGCTCCAGACTTCCTAACGCGACCAAAGGTGATCGTCGGGAGACTATCCGTTTCGTCTGCGCTTCGTGGGGTAATCCCATCACTTCCAGGTCACGTTCGACGAAACAGACGTCCCCGCCGTGTCCGAGCGGCCACGGCGGGGACGTTTCCCTGGAGGGGGTCGGGAGCGGGCGTTACGGCACCCGCAGGACGAAGTCGAACGCGGCGGCGCGTCCCGCCGGACCGCCCTGGACGTCCATCAGCAGCGCCGGGTCGAACAGCGTGTCCGTCCGGTTGCGGGGCTCGCCGGGGAAGTACAGCTGCGTGGTGAGGATCGGCTGGTACGGGGCCTGCACCTTGACGTGGATGTGGCGGGTGCGTCCCGGGTAGAGCCCCGGCACGATGGTCGACAGCGTGAACCGCCCGGACGCGTCGGTGTACTGGTGGCCGCGCAGCGTGTAGCCGTGGTTGTCGTACCGGCCGTAGTGGTCGGCCTGCCAGAAGTCGAGCAGCGCGCGCGCCACCGGGCGGCACGACAGCGAGTACACGTACCCGGTGACGGTGAGCGGCGTGCCGGGCATGCCGGGCCGGACGAGCGACGCGCGCTCGGGCGAGCCGGGCTTGAAGTACGGCCCCTCCATCTGCGGCGGGGTCGGGTCGTCGCCGTCGTCGCACATCGGCGTGGGAGTCAGCGGCCCCTGCTTCGTGCGGGCGGCGGCCGGCGCGGCGGCGGACACCGCGGCCGGGACGGCGAGCGCGCCGAGGCCCGCGGCGATGATGAACTTCTTGCGGGTGATGCCGGATTCCTGGGGTTCGTCCTCGGGCATGGTGTTCCTCTCCGGGATCTTCCGGTTCGGGCGGGGGATCGGAGCCCTCCGCCGGTTCACGGCGGCGGGCTCGTAGCGACATGTATAGGCCGCCCGGGAGCGGCCGGTCTTGGCGATGCCTGCCGCCGTCTTGGCGCCGAGTGCCGAATCCGGCGCGGAGCCTCGTCTCGACTCGCTCATTGACGGGCCTGACGGGCTGTAGAAGCCTTGCGGGTGGCGTCCGGGACCGCCCCCGCACCGTGAAGGAGCGTCATGGCAACGCTCGTCCGCACCTCGGACCGCCCTGCCGCCGACCAGGCCGATTTCTGGCGGCACACGATCAGCTCGGCCTTCGGGCCCTTCCACCTGCGCCCCGCCGCGCCGCGCGGCGCCTTCCCCGCCCGGCTGCTCGGCCGGACGTACGGGGACGTCGAGGCCGGCGACGTCCGCGCGCCCGCGCACGCGGTGCGGCGGAGCGACCGGCAGATCGCCCGCGACACCCGCGAGTGCTACAAGATCGGCCTGGTGCTGCGCGGCTCCTGCGTGCTGCGGCAGAACGGCCGCCGGGTCGCGGTCGCCGCCGGGGACGCGGTGTTCTACGACCTGACCCGCCCGGTGGAGATCACGTTCGGCGCCCACCACATCTTCACCGTGGTGATCCCGCACCGCGCCCTGCCGCTGCCGCACGCGCTGGTGGCGGGGCTGGGCGGGACGCTGCTGTCCGCGCGGGCCCGCACCGGGCGGCCGGTGACGGCGCTGCTCGCGGCGCTGGCCGAGGACGCCCGCGCCCCCGGCGCCCCCGGCGGCGGCCCGGACGCCGCGGACGTCCCGGACGCCTCCGGCGGCGCGGCCGCCCTGACCGACGAGCCGTTCGCGCACCATCTCGGCGGGGCGATCGTCGAGCTGGTCGCCGGGGCGGCGGGGGAGTGGCTGGGAGTGCGGGACGAGCGCGCCGACCGGGCCCCCGAGCGGGCGGCGATGCTGCGCGCCGTCCAGGAGTGGATCGAGGCGCGGCTGCACGAGCCGGACCTGTGCCCGGCGCGGATCGCGGGCGCGCACCACATCTCCGTCCGGCAGCTGTACCGGCTGTTCCAGCCGACCGGCACCACCGTGGCCCGGTACGTCCGGGACCGCCGCCTGGAGCGGTGCCGCCGGGAGCTGGCGGACCCGTTCCTCGGCACCCAGCGGATCGGCGCGATCGCGGCCCGCTGGGGGATGCCGGACGCCGCCGGGTTCAGCCGCGCGTTCCGCGCGGCGTACGGGGTCACGCCCAGCGCGTACCGGGCCGCCGCGACCGGCCGCCACCACCCCGAGTAAACCCCCACAAAAGGGATGTTCGGCTGGGAATTGAACCGTCCCTCGCGGGGAAGGCGGGGAGCACGACGCAAAGGCGACATCGGGAAGAGGGGGATCACCGATGAGCGATGCCGACGACGTGCGCGGCGCCGCGCTGCAGCTGGAGTACGAGGAGGACCTCCGCCCGCTCCTGGACCGGATCGGGGACGCCTCGTGCGTGCTGCTCGGCGAGGCCAGCCACGGGACGCACGAGTACTACGCCTGGCGATCCGCGATCACCCGGCACCTGATCGCCGACAAGGGCTTCTCGTTCGTCGCCGTGGAGGGCGACTGGCCGGACTGCCGCCGCGTCGGACGGTCGGTGACGCTCGCGCCCGGCGCCGCCGCCGACCCGCGCGCCGAACTGGACGCCTACGAGCGCTGGCCGACGTGGATGTGGGCCAACGAGGAGACCGTCCGGTTCTGCCGCTGGCTGCGCGACCGCAACGCGGACCTCCCCGCGGACCGGCGCGCCGGCTTCTACGGGCTCGACGTCTACAGCCTGTGGGAGTCGCTGCGCGCGGTCGTCGACTACCTCGCCGACCGCCGCCCGGAGTACCTCGGCACGGCCCTGGAGGCGTACCGCTGCTTCGAGCCGCACGGCCAGGACCCGCAGTCCTACGGGTGGAACACCTCGCTCGTCCCCGAGGGGTGCGAGCGGGAGATCCTCGCGCTGCTCACCCGGCTGCGCCGTCCCGTCGGGCACGCCCGCGACCACGACCGGGAGGCCGAGTTCGACGCCCGGCAGAACGCCGAGGTCGCCGCCGGGGCCGAGCGTTACTATCGATCCATGATCGGCGGGGGAGCGGAGTCGTGGAACGTCCGGGACGTCCACATGGCCGACACCCTCGACCGGCTGATGGAGTTCCACGCCGCCGGAGGACGCCCCGGCAAGGCCGTGGTGTGGGCGCACAACACCCATGTCGGCGACGCGCGCGCCACCGACATGGCGCGGGCGGGGATGGTCAACCTCGGGCAGCTCGCCCGGGAGCGGCACGGCCGCGACCGGGTGGTCGTGGTCGGGTTCGCGGGCGGTCCCGGCGAGGTCATCGCGGCGCCGAGCTGGGGCGGGGCGATGGAGGACATGATCGTCCCGCCGCCGCGGGCCGGGTCGCTGGAGGCGGTGCTGGCCGAGTCGGAGCTGCAGCGCGGCATGTTCGTGATGCCGCCCGAACGCGACAAGCCGTCCTTCCTCACCCGCACGCTGGGGCACCGGGCGATCGGCGTCGTCTACGACCCCGACCGGGACGGCCGCCAGTACGTCCCGACGAACGTCGCGGAACGCTACGACGCCCTGTGCTGGTTCCGCGCCACGACCGCGCTGCAGCCGCTCCACCTGGAGCGGGCGCGCCTCGGCGAGCTGGAGACGATGCCCACCGGCGTTTAGCCGCGATAGGAGTCGCTGATGTCGCTCACCCTGCCCCCCGGGCCGCTCGCGGGTTCGCCCGGCGGGACGGTCAACTACACGATCGACGGGCCGAAGCACCGGCTGTTCATGCACGACTTCCCGCGCCGCGTCCGCGCGCGCTTCGCGGGCGAGACCGTCCTGGACACCGAGCGAGGCAAGCTCGTGCACGAGACCGGGCTGCTGCCCGTCCTGTACGTGCCGGAGGAGGACGTCCGCACGGACCTGCTGGAGAGGACCGAGCACAGCACCCACTGCCCGTTCAAGGGCGACGCCGCGTACTGGACGCTGCGGGTGGGCGACCGGGCCGCCGAGAACGCCGTGTGGGCCTACCCCGAGCCGCTGCAGGACGCGTCCTGGCTGCGCGGCTACATGGCGTTCTACTGGGGCCGGATGGACGCCTGGTTCGACGAGGACGAGGAGGTGCGCGGCCATCTGCGCGATCCGTTCCACCGCGTGGACGTCCGCGCGACGTCCCGCCGCGTCCGCGTCCTGCGGGACGGCGACGTCCTCGCCGACACGACCCGGGCGAAGCTGGTGTCGGAGACGGGCCTGGCGAACCGGTTCTACATCCCGGCCGAGGACGTGAACACCGACCTCCTGGTGCGCAGCGGCACCCGCTCGGTGTGCCCCTACAAGGGGGAGGCGACGTACTGGTCGCTGCGGGACGGCGCCGCCGACGTCGCGTGGTCGTACGAGGAGCCGCTGGAGAACGCGCTCAAGGCGGCGGGCCACCTGTCGTTCGACCACGCCGACCTGACGGTCGAGGCGGGCCCGCCCGGCCCCTGACGGCCCGCGCCGCCCGGATGTGATCCGCCTCCCGCACGGTGATTCCGCGTTGCCTCGCCCGCACCGCGGGTTTACCGTTCGGGTGACGGATCCGCACCCGCCGCGCAAGGAGGACCGTTGGCCCCGCACGCGTCCTCCCCGCATCCCGGCTTCTGGCCCGCGCTCGACGCGGCGCAGCAGGCCGCGCTCCGCGCCGTCGCGCGCGTCCGGCAGTTCGGGGCCCGCGCGCCGCTCGTCTACCAGGGCGACGAGTCCGACCACGTGATCGTGATCGAGCGGGGCTGGGCGAAGGTCACCGCGACGACCGCGGACGGCCACGACGTCGTGCTCGCCGTGCGCGGGCCGGGCGACCTCATCGCCGAGAGCGCCGCGCTGGGCGGCCGGACCCGCTCGGCGACGGTGACGGCGCTGTCGCCGATCCGGGCGCTGGTCGTCCCGGCGTCCCGCTTCACCGGCTTCCTGGAGTCCCACCCGGACGTGTGGCGGCTGGTCACCGGCACGTTCGTCAACCGGCTCGACGACCACGACCGCCGCCTGCAGGCGCACGCCGCCGCCCGCGGCGCCCGCCGGCTCGCGCTGCTGCTCGCGCAGCTCGCCGAACGGTCCGCGCAGCACGTCCCGCCCGCCCGCGACGGCGCGATCGAGATCGGCCCGCCGCTGTCCCAGGCCGAGCTGGGCAGCTGGACGGACGCGTCCCGCGAGACGGTCGCCCGCGCGCTCACCGTGCTGCGTCGCGCCGGGCTGATCCGCACCGGACGCCGCCGCATCACCGTCCTCGACCTGCCGGGCCTGCACGAGTACGCCGCCCAGGACCCGGAAGACGAACTCGACGCCCCGAACTACCCCGGCCCATCCCGCCCCGCCGACTGACGGCGGTTTCCGCCGGGCACACGCCCGAGCATCCGCGTCCGTGAGGCGGGCGGCGGGGGCGCCGGGGCCGCCGCCCGGTGCGTCATGTCCGTGCCGCGGGCTCCTGGGCCTTTGCGGTGAGGCGGTGTTGGGCGTCGGTCCAGTCGAGCGGCAGCTCCGAGCCCCGGACGTTCCAGAACACGAAGGTCGAGTCGCGCATCACCGCGCGCTGGCGGCGCATGGTGGACCGGTGCGGTTCGGCGGCCGCGTAGGCGCGCAGGGCCTCGTCGTCGCGCCACGCGGACAGCGTCCAGAACGTCCGCTTCGCCGGTTCGGCCTTGAGCGTGAACCCGTGCGCCCCCGGCGCCGTGCGCGCCTGCCGCAGCAGCCGCAGCGAGGCCAGGAAGAAGCCCGGGACGTGCCGGAGCGAGCGGACCTCGAAGCGGGAGGCCATCACCACCACTTCGGCGTCCGGGGCCGCGGCCTCCCGGGGGATCCAGGGCAGTGTCGGCATGTTCCCTCCTCGACGGCAGTGCATCTAGTCGATGACTAGATTGCCTCGCGAACCGCCAACTTGTCAATGGCAAGATAGGATCGGGGTGACCGAGGGAGGACACCATCGAGCAGCCGAGCTACCACCACGGGAACCTGCGGCGCGCCGTCCTGGACGCGGCCGCCGACGCCATCGCCGAGTCGGGCCCGGCCGGCTGGAGCCTGCGCGAGCTGGCCCGCCGCGCGGGCGTGTCGCACGCCGCGCCCGCCCACCACTTCGGCGACAAGACGGGCGTGCTGACCGCCGTGGCCGCCGAGGGCTACACGCGGTTCGCCGACGCCCTCGAGGCGGCGGGCGACGACCTGCACGACATCGGCCTGGCCTACGTGCGCTTCGCCGTCGACCACCCCGCGCACTTCGCGGTCATGTTCCGCCCCCAGCTCTACCGGCCGGACGACCCCGAACTCGCCGCCGCGCGCGTCCGCGCGGACGCCGTCCTCACCTGGGGCGTGCGCGGCGTCGCCCCCGACGGCGGCCGGGACGCCGACGGCACCGCGGCGCTCGCCGCGTGGTCGATCGTGCACGGCTTCGCCGACCTGTGGCTGAGCGGCGCGCTGCCCGCGGACCTGGGCGACGACCCGGTCGCCGCCGCGGGGCCGATCATCGGCCACCTGTTCCGCACTTAGAACGGCCAGCGCCCCCGCCGGGCGTCCTCGATCAGCGGGACGACGCCGAGCGCGGCGTCGGACAGGCCGTGGAGATCGACCCGGCCGGGTGCGGGAGGCCGCACGTGGTCCGGCCAGTGCTCGGCCGTCCACGCGTAGACCGGGACGCCCGCGCCGAGCTCGTCCGTCCCGTGGAACTCGACGGCCACGACGCGGTCGTGTCCGCCGAGGGCGCGGGCGACCGCCGCCGGGTCCGACCGCCGGGCGTCGCCGAGGCCCGCGGCGGGCCAGCGCAGGCGGCCGTGCAGCGGCGACTCGCCCGGGACGACCGGGAGCGGCTCGCCCTCCCCGGTCACCACGTCGGCGGACGCGCAGCGGAGGGCGAGGGCGAGGGCGAACACCGCGCCCGCGGCCGTCACGTTCCCCGCCACGACCAGGGTGCGGCCGGGGATCAGGGGGAGAACGGGCAGGTTCACCCCGGCGGCGTCCTCCAGGATCGGCCCCCAGCGCTGATCCGCGACACCGTCCCGGGCGGCGGCGAACCGCAGCGGCAGCAGCCCGGACGCGCGCACCTCGGCCGGATCGGCGAGCCGTTCGGCGATCTCCATCGCGGTGTCGAACGAGATCCCCGCGGCGTCGAACCGGCGCAGGCCGTCCAGCAGGTCGGGCAGCGGCATGCGCGGGATCAGCCGCTCCCAGTCGTCCCGGCGGAGGCGGCGGCCCTGCGCGCCCGCCTTTTGCCGCCACGACCGGGCCGGGGCGGCGGGGACGCGGCGGCGCAGCGCCAGCCGGAACACCTCGGCCTGCTCCGCGTCCCGGGGCCGCGGATGGACGAGCGAGATCACCTCGCCGAACCGCGGCGGCCGGGCCGCCCGGAGCCCGCCGCGCACGGTCAGCGTGGGCCGCAGGAACGGCGGGATCGACAGGTGGCGGCCGCCGGTGTCGTGGAGGGCGAGGGCGCGCTCGTCGTAGAGGCGCGTGACGGCGTCGGCGACGCCCCGCTTCAGCGGCTTGGGCAGCGGCTTCCTGTGGGCCCGCAGCCAGTGACCGAGCATGAGCCCCGGATCGTGCGGGTGCCGCAGCACGGACGCGACGACCCGCCGCGGCGTGCTCGCGGGCCCGTGCGGCGGCCGTTCCCGGACGAACGCCGCCGCGCCGACCAGCGCGGGGTACCGCATCGGGGTCGCGGTGCGGAGCCAGCCGAGGAACGCGGCCGTCCACGCGGGGTCGGCGCGCGCCGCCTCCCGGACGAGCCCGGTGAAGCGCTCGGCGTCGCCCCTCGGCCACGCGGAGATCACGTCCTCGTAGCCCACGCGGGCGAGCGTCGTGACGAACAGCTCCTCGAACGGGCCGTCGATGGTCGCCTCCTTCCGGGCCTGCCGGACCTGCCGGGCCCGGCGAGCGGGGGAGCGCGCCCGAGAACCGTCGGCGGCGGGCTGGTGCACCGGCGAGTCGCGGGCCTTCGCCCCGTCCGAGGCGGAGACCCCGCTTCTCCCCTTTCGCGAACCGCGGCCTGCACACCGGGCGCGCTCCCGTGCGGGAGCCTAGAGCCCGCCACCGACAGAACGGTCAGAACGCCGGGGCGGTGCGGTGCCTGCGGCGCCGGTAGCGCGGCAGCCAGCTGCGGCGGCAGACCAGCCGAATCGGGACCGGCTGGAGGCCCAGCACCGCGCGGCACGTCGGCTCGGGCGCGCCGTCCAGCAGCCAGGGCAGGAAGAGCCGGAGCCCGCGGACGCCGATCTCGTGCCGGAACTCGACGTCGAAGGTGCCCCACTCGAACGCCGTGAGGCTGTCGTGGATCAGCGGCAGGACCTCCGCCTCCTTGTGGTCCAGGAGGGCGTGCACCGCCTTCCGGAGCTCCCGCGCGTACGCGGCGAGCACCCGCGCGTCGTGGTGCTCCACCGCCGCGTCCACCGCGTCGATCAGCGGGACGACGCGGAGCGCCAGGGCGTCCATCGCGTCGAGCGCGGCGGCCCGTCCGGGCGGCCCGCCGGGCACGTGCCGCATCACCGACCACAGCGCCCGCCGCTCGGCGGCCTGCTGCGCCCGCCAGTGCAGCGCGAACAGCGCCCACACGTCCGCCGCCGCCGGGTCGGTCCCGCCCTCCGCCGCCAGCCAGTCGGCGTCGCGGCGGAACGCGCCGTACGCGGCGTGCAGCATCGTGAGGTCGAAACGTCCCGGTGCGTCCCGCATGTGCTTCATCTACCCCGCAGACCGTGTACCTACCGGCCCCGCGCCGCTCCCGCGGCCCCGACGGCTTCAGCGTACGACGCCCCCCGCACGGTGATCATCCGGGGCGGGCCCGTGCGGCGGACGGTCACGCGGGCTCGGCCGCGCGCTCCCGGATCCGCTCCCGCTGCGGCACCACCGTGTACTTCGGGTCCTCCGCCGACCGCATGCCCGCGTGGAACACGCCGAACCGGGTGCAGGCCGAGCCCGCCAGCAGGGCCGCGCCGGCGAGCGCCGCCGCCGTCCGGTTCCGGCCGCCGAGCAGCGCGCCGCCCGCCGCGCCCGCCACCGTGAGCGCCTGCGCCGCGCGCATCAGCCGCCCGCCCGTGCCCTCCCGGTAGTTCTCGGCGATCATGCCGAGCCGCCGCTCCATCAGCTTCGTCGCGCCCAGCTCGAGCGCCGCCCCGCACACCGCGGCCGTCCGCATCGGAGCCGTCTCACGGGGCGGCGCCGCGACCAGCGCCATGCCGGACGCCGCGATCGCCGCCGACCCCACGAACACGAACGGCAGCTCCCGGAACCCCTCGTGCCAGGCCGGGACGGCCGTGTCGGCGGCCAGCACGGCCGTGTAGGCGGCGACGCCCGGCCCGAAGGCCGCCGCACCGGCCGTGGCGGCGTGCCCGAGCCGCGGGAACAGCCCCGTGACGTCCAGGACGGCCGCCGCGCCCGCCAGCGGGCCGTACGCCGCCAGCAGCCACGAGCCCATGCTCATCGGCGACGTCGGCTTCATCACCCGCAGCATGTTGTAGAACCGCCCGGGGCGGCCCAGGTCGTGGATCAGCGCGGCGGTCGAACCCGAGATCGCCGCGAGCGAGGACGCCTTCAGCGCCCGCGCCGCCGCCGGACGTCCGGTCCAGTGCGCCCCCGCGGCCAGCACCGACCCGGCCCCGGCGAGCCCGCCGAGGAAGAAGTACCCCGCGATGTCGGCGGCCTTCCAGACCGGCGGGTTCAGGATCGGCTTGCCGTAGTACGAGCGGAATTCGGCGTCCGGCACCATCGCCCGCTCGCCGCGGCGGCCCCGGCGGCCGCCCCGGCCGCGCCGTCCGTCCGGGCGGTGCCCGCCCTGCCCGATCATCGCCTCCCGGCCGGGCCGCGCCCCGCCGATCCCCTCGCGGCCCACGTCCGACGTGCTCATCGCGCGCCTCCCCGCGGCCCGTGGACGGCGAACACCGCGGCGAGCCCGCCGGCCAGCGCGGCCGCCGCCGCGCCCGCGTGCCGCCACATCGACGGCAGATCCCGCGTGGTGACGACCGGGTCGGGCGGCAGCCCGTACACCTCCGGTTCGTCCAGCAGCAGGAAGAACGCGCCGTCGCCGCCGACCCCGTCCTCCGGATCGTGCCCGTACAGGCGCGCGTCCTCCACGCCCATGCCGTGCAGCCGCTCGACGCGCATCGCGGCCCGCTCCCGCAGCTCGTCCAGCGGGCCGTACTGGATGGAGTCGGTGGGGCACGCCTTCGCGCACGCGGGTTCCATCCCCGCCCCGAGCCGGTCGTAGCACAGCGTGCACTTCCACGCCCGCCCGTCGCCCTTGCGCTGGTCGATGACGCCGTAGGGGCACGCGGGGATGCAGTAGCCGCACCCGTTGCAGATGTCCTCCTGCACCACCACCGTGCCGAACTCGGTGCGGAACAGCGAACCGGTCGGGCAGACGTCCAGGCACGCCGCGTGCGTGCAGTGCTTGCAGACGTCCGACGCCATCAGCCAGCGCATCCCGCCGTCGCCCTCGGCGGACGGGACGCCCTCGGCCTCGGGCCGCGACGACACCGGCCGGTCCTGCTCGATGAACGCGACGTGCCGCCAGGTGTCGGCGCCGAGCCCCTGCGTGTTGTCGTAGGACATGCCCGTGAACTCCAGGCCGTCCTCGGGCACCGCGTTCCACTCCTTGCAGGCCACCTCGCACGCCTTGCAGCCGATGCACACCGACGTGTCGGTGAAGAAACCCGTCCGGGGAGGCGGGTCCCGGTGACCGGCGTCGCCCGCCACGTCGGGTTCCGGTCCCGCGAGCAGGTTGCGGCCGACGAGCGTCCCGTCGGATCCGGAGCGGCCCATCCGACGACCTCCATCCCGGTGGTGCACGGCGCTTGCCCCATGGCGGCTCGGTCCATGGCGGCTTGCTGCATGGCGCCGCCCGCCGCACGGCGCGCGCGGCGGGCGGAGTGCCTGCACCCTTCCCGGGACGCGGCGCGCTACACGTGCACCCGCACCGGAAGCGACTCCCACGCCCGCAGCGTGTTGTTGTGGTGCCGCCGCGGCGTCCCGGCGAGCTCGAACCGCTCGACCCGCCGCGCCAGCGCCGTCAGCAGCGCCTCCGACTCCAGCCGGGCGACGTGCTGCCCGACGCACTGGTGGATCCCCATCCCGAAGCCGACGTGCCCGGACGGGTCGCGCCGCAGGTCGAACGCGTCCGGATCGTCCCACCGGCGCGGGTCCCGGTTCGCGGCGCCGAGAAACATCAGGATCTTGCGGCCGTCCGGGACGACCGTCCCGCCGATCTCCCGGTCGCCGACCGCCGTCCGGAAGAACGTCTGCACCGGCGACTGCCACCGGACGGCCTCGTCGAACGCCGTCCGCGCGAGCCGCGGGTCCCGCCGGACCCGCGCCCACTCGTCCGGGTGCACGGCGAACGCGTACAGCACCGCCGCGAGCCCGTGCACGGTCGTGTCGACGCCCGCCGACAGCAGCGACCGGACGATCAGCGGCGCCTGCTCGCGGGTGATGTCGCCGCGGTCCGCAGCCGCCCAGATCGCGGCGCCGAACCCGCCGGGCGCCAGCCGGTCCCGGGCGCACTGCGCGTTCACCCACGCGGCGATCTCCCCGACCCGCGGCAGCCCCTTGCGCACCAGGTCGTTCGACGGCCCGAACGAGTTGAACAGGTGGTCGCCGTACGGCAGGAGGTTCTCGCGCCCCTCCTTCCCGAGCCCGACCGCGTCCGGGAACACCCGCAGCGGGAACGCCTCCGCGAGCGCCGGCACCGCGTCGAACTCCCGCTCCGCCAGCACCTCGTCGACCAGGGTTTCCGCGTCCGCCAGCCACCGCTCCCGCAGCCGCCCCAGCGCGCGCGGCCCGACCACCTTCGACAGGACGGCGCGGGGCGCGTCGTGTCCCGGCGGATCCGCCTCCAGCAGCAGACTCGGCGGCCGCCACGGCTTCTCGTGCCGGAAGTTGCTCAGCCCGACCCCGGCCGCCGACTGGAACCCCTGCCAGTCCACCAGCGCCGCGTGAACCTCCTCGTACCGGGCCATGGCGTACACGTCGTACTTCGTCAGGTACGTGACGGGCCCCGCCTCTCGCAGCGTCTCGTGGAAGGGACCCGGGTCCTCCAGGACCTCGTGCGAGAACGGGTCGGCGTCGATCTCGGCGATGCTCGTTCGGGAGATGCTCGTTCGGGCGTTGCTCATTCGGGCGTTCCTCTCTTCACAGGTCCAGGACGAGACGCTCGGTGCGCGACCGCGACACGCACGGGAACATGCAGTCGCCCGCCGCCCGCTCGTCGTCGTCGAGGATCGAGTCCCGGTGGTCGGGCTCGCCGTCGAGCACGGTCGTCCCGCACGTCCCGCACAGCCCCTGCCGGCACGACGACAGCACCCCGGCGGCCGCACCGCCGATCGCGTCCAGCACCGACCGCCCCGGCGGCACGGTCACCGTCACCCCCGACCGCTCCAGCCGCACCTCGAACGGCTCGTCCCGCGCCGGCCCGCCGTCCCGGGCGGCGAACCGCTCCGTCCGCAGCGACCCGCGCGGGCCCGTCCACCGTTCCTCGACCGCCGCCAGCAGCCCGGCGGGCCCGCAGCAGTACACCTTCGTCGCGGGATCGCAGCCGCCCAGCCGTCCGTCGAGGTCGAGCGGGCCCCGCTCGTCCTGCGGCACCACCTCGACCCGGTCGCCGAACCGCTCCAGCTCGTCGACGAACGCCATCGACGCCCGCGTCCGACCCCCGTACAGCAGCCGCCACCGGATCCCGAGCAGCTCCGCCGTCCGCGCCATCGGCAGCAGCGGCGTGATGCCGATGCCGCCCGCGACGAACAGGTACCGGTCCGCGGGGACGAGCCGGAAGTTGTTGCGCGGCCCGCCGATCGCGACCCGGTCGCCCACCGCCAGCTCGTCGTGCACGAACGCCGAACCGCCCCGCCCGTCCGGCTCCCGCAGCACCCCGATCCGGTACGCGTGCGCGTCCCACCGGTCGCCGCACAGCGAGTACTGCCGGGTCACCCCGTTCGGCAGGACGAGGTCGATGTGCGCGCCCGGCGCCCAGTCGGGCAGCCGCCCGCCGTCCGCGCGCGCCAGCGTCAGCGCCACGACGCCGTCGGCCGCGGCCGTCTTCGCGACGACCCGCAGCTCGACGGAGGTGTCCGCCACGGTCACGATGGTCCTCCTCACGTCCCGAAGCCCGGGACCACGAGGATCGTCCGCCCGCACCGGCGCGGCCCACGCCCTTCTCACCCAATGAGAAACAAAGTGGCCCCGCTCACACCCGCGCTCGACGCGGCGGCGCCGCCGGCCTGGGGCCGGCGGCGCCGTGGGGTGGGTCTCAGCGGGGTCAGGGGCGGGTTCGGGGGCGCCTGCGGGCGGGCGGGACGGGCGGCGCGGGGCGGCCCTCGACGACGCGGTTCGACACCGCGCCGATGCCCTCGACGGTGAGGGTGACCACGTCGCCGGGGCGCAGCGGCGGCGGGTCGTCCCGCCCGCCGCGCACGCCCCACAGCTCGGCGAGGCAGCCGCCGTTGCCGCAGGTGCCCGAGCCGAGGACGTCGCCGGGGCGCACCCGGGTGCCGCGCGACGCGTAGGCGACGAGGTCCTCGAACGGCCAGCCCATGTTCGACAGCAGGTCGCGGCCGACGACCTCGCCGTTGACCTCGGCGGTCAGCGCGAGCCGCAGGAACCCGTCCGCGTCCCGGAACGGCTCCAGCTCGTCGGCGGTGACGAGCCACGGGCCGAGCGTCGTCGCGAAATCCTTGCCCTTGCAGGGGCCGAGGCCGACCCGCATCTCCCGGGACTGCAGGTCGCGCGCCGACCAGTCGTTGAAGATCGTGTACCCGGCGATGTGGTCCCGGGCCGCGTCCGGCGACAGGTCGCCGCCCGCCCGGCCGACCACCGCGGCGACCTCCAGCTCGAAGTCCAGCTCCGCGCAGCCCGGCGGGACCGGCAGGTCGTCGCGGGCGCCGATCATCGCGTGCGGGTTCGTGAAGTAGAACGTCGGCGCGTCGTACCAGGCGTCCGGGACGCCCGCCGCGCCGTCGACCGCGCGGCGCACGCCCTCGACGTGCTCCTCGAAGGCGACGAAGTCGCGGACGGACGGCGGTTCGACGGGCGGCAGCAGCCGCACGTCCGCGACGTCCACGGGCGGGCCGTCCGGCTCCGGCGACGCACCGGGACCGGACGGGCCGAGGACGTCCAGGAGGTCGATCAGGCGAGTCCCGTCCGGGAACGGCCGGATCGTCCCGGATTCGACGATGCCGCAGCGGACGCGGCCGGCGTGCTCGAAGGTGGCGAGGCGCATGCGGGCTCCCGGGATCAGACCGGCGGGGCGACGAACACGCCCCGGTCCGGATCGTTGAACGACTCCTTCGCCACCAGCTCGTTCATCGGGTTGGCGGTGCCCCACTGGTCGGTGACCTCGGGCCGCGAGAAGTCGTACACGTGCGGGTGCCAGGCGTCCTCGTCGAGCGTCTCCAGCTCGGTGGTGTACTCGACGGTGTTGCCGTGCGGGTCGAGGAAGTACGAGAACGTGTTGTCGCCCGCCAGGTGCCGGCCGGGCCCCCAGATCATGCGGACGCCCGCGCGCAGCAGCCGTCCGGTCCCGTACATGTACTCGTCGAGCCCGCGCATCTCGAACGAGACGTGGTGGACCGACGCGTGCGGCCCCTTCGCGATCGCCATGCTGTGGTGCTGCGGGTTGCAGCGCATGAAGTGCATGACCTCGCCCATGTGCGGCGACGACAGCGTGTCGCTGAGCGCGAAGCCGAGGTGCGTCTCGTACCAGCGGCGGGTCGCGTCGATGTCGGGGGAGTTCAGCACGACGTGCGACAGACGCACCGGGACGGCCTCGCGCTCCTCCAGCCTCCGGTGCGCGCGGACGGCGACGTCGGCCGACACCTCGATCGTTCGGCCGTCGACGTCGAAGAACCGGAAGCCGTAGCCGCCGCCGGGCGTCCGCAGGGTGTCCGGCTCGGTGATCAGCCGGACGCCCGCGGCCCGCAGCCGCTCGGCGAGCGCGTCCACCTCGGCGGGCGACGCGGCGCCGAACGCGACGAGGTCGAGCCGCTTCTCGGCGTCCTCGCGCAGCCGGACGATGTACTGCTCGGGCGACCCCTCGGCCGCCAGGAACGAGATGCCGGAGTCGTTCGCGACCTCGGTGAGGCCCCAGACGCCGGCGTAGAACTCGCGCTGCCGCTCGTAGTCGGGCACCGCGAGGTCGACGTGTCGCAGATGGGTGATGAGACGGTCGGGCATCATGCCTCCTTGCGAGATCAGGGACGTTCGGTGACGAGGGCGGCGATCCGGCCCATCAGGCCGGGCACGTCGGCGTCCGGGGACGGGTTCAGCTGCCACTCGCCGAGCTGGACGGACGCCTCCACGACGGCCTTCGCGCGCTCGTACCGGCGGTCCATGAACGCCTCGAAGACGTCCGGGCCGGGGCCGCCGGCGGCGAGCAGCAGTTCGGCGAGGACGGCGGCGTCCTCCAGGCACTGCGCGGCGCCCTGCGCGAGGGTGGGCGGGCAGGCGTGCGCGGCGTCCCCGATCAGGACGACCCGCCCCCGGCTCCACGGGCGCTCGACCAGCAGCGACTCGAACCACGTGTAGTTGATGCGGTCCGGGTCGGTGATGTCGTCGCGGATCTCCTCCCACACCCCGCCGTACGCCTCGGCGAGCGCCCGCATGTGCGCCGGCTTGTCGGCGTCCGCGATCGACTCGCGCGGGCGCGCCCGCTCGACCAGGTACGCGTACATCGTGTCGGGGCCGGTCGGGCAGTACCCGGCGATGAAGCACGCCCCGCCGTAGATGAGGTCGGTCCGCTCGACGTGCTCCGGGCGCCGCGTGTGGACGCGCCAGATGCCCATGCCCGTCGGCACCGGCTCGGTGTCGATCCCGATGAGCCGCCGCACCGCCGACCGGACGCCGTCCGCGCCGACCACGAGGTCGTACCGCGCGGCCGTCCCGTCCGACAGGTGCGCCACGACGTGGTCGCCGCGGTCGTCGAGGGCGTCCACGGTCGACCCGAACCGGATGCGGGCGCCCGCGTCGCGCGTCGCGTCCGCCAGGATCCGGTTCAGGTCCGGCCGGTACATCCCGATGGTCGCGGGCAGGTCGGGGCCGCCGGTGCGGGCGTCCGGGATCTCCGCCAGGAGCGTCCCGTCCGGTGCCCGCAGGCCCAGCACGTCGAACGCGAACCCGGCCGCCGCGACCCGCTCCCAGACGCCGAGGTCGCGCAGCACCCGCAGCGCGTTGCCCTGCAGCGTGATCCCGGACCCGAGCGCCGTCGGCCGCGCGCCGAGCTCGGCGACGTCGACGGCGACGCCCGCGCGGGCCAGCAGGGTCGCCAGCGCGGGACCCGCGGTCCCCGCGCCGACGATGAGGACGTTCTCCACGACGGCTCCCTTCGGTCGGTGGTCCAACCTTGGGTCACCGCCCACTGATCAGGGAAATCGATTCCCCGTATGCAGTCCATCCGTCCCGTGGATGATGCCGGGCGGTGGGCCGGCCGGGCGGTTTATCCGGGGCGCCCGGGGAGACGCTGACGGCGACGTCGCGGGGGTTCCAGCGAGCGCGGGGGCGCGCCGCCCCCGGCGGCCTGGGGGAACGCGATGAGAATGATGTTGAGGGCACGCCTGGACACCCACATCACCAACGAGCTGCTCGAGAACGGCACGATGGCGCAGCTCATGCAGTCGATCCTTGAGCAGCTCAAGCCCGAGGCGGCCTACTTCCACCCCTACGAGGGCGGGCGCACCTGCACGCTCGTCTTCGACATGCAGGACAGCTCCCAGCTGCCCGCCATCACGGAGACGTTCTTCCAGAAACTCGGCGCGGAGATCGAGATCCACCCGGCCATGAACGTCGAGGACATGCAGGAGGGGCTCGCCGCCCTGCGGAAGTGACCGCGCAGGACCCGACGGCACGCCGCCGGTCCGGCGGCGTGCACCCCTCCGGCGGGGCTCAGCGCGCCAGGTGCCGGGAGATCACGAGCCGCTGGATCTGGTTCGTCCCCTCGAAGATCTGCATGACCTTGGCCTCGCGCATGTTGCGCTCGACCGGGAAGTCGCGCGTGTAGCCCGCGCCGCCGAGCACCTGCACGGCGTCCGTCGTCACCTTCATGGCGTTGTCGGTCGCGACCAGCTTCGCCACCGACGCCTCCCGCCCGTACGGCCGTCCCGCGTCCTTCAGCCGCGCCGCCGCCAGGTACGTGGCCCGCGCCGACTCGACCGCCGCCGCCATGTCGGCCAAGACGAACGCGAGCCCCTGGTGCTCGATGATCGCCTTGCCGAACGCCTCCCGCTCCTTCGCGTACGCGACCGCCGTGTCGAGCGCCCCCTGCGCGAGCCCCGTCGCGACCGCCGCGATGCCCAGCCGTCCCGCGTCCAGTCCCGCCAGCGCGATCGACAGCCCCTGCCCCTCGCGCCCGATCAGGTGGTCCGCCGGGACCCGGACGCCCTCCAGCCGCACCGTCGCGGTCGTCGAGCCCATCAGGCCCATCTTGTCCTCGGGCGCGTCGAACTCCAGCCCGGGCGTCCTCGCCGGCACGTGGAAGCACGAGATGCCGCGCGCCCCGTCGTCGGACGTCCGCGCCATCACCGTGTAGAAGTCGGCCTTCCCGCCGTGCGTCGTCCACGCCTTCGCGCCGGTCAGCACGTAGGAGTCGCCGTCCCGGACGGCCTTCGCGCGCATCGCCGCCGGGTCCGACCCCGCGTGCGCCTCCGACAGGCAGTACGCGCCGAGCCGCTCGCCCGACAGCATGTCCGGCAGCCACCGCGCGCGCTGCTCGTCCGTCCCGAACGAGAACAGCGGGAAGCACGACAGCGCGTGCACGCTCACCCCGACGCCCACGCTCGCCCACACCGCGCCGATCTCCTCCAGGACCTGCAGGTAGACCTCGTACGGCTGGGCGCCGCCACCGAACTCCTCGGGGTAGGGGAGCGTCAGCAGCCCCGCCCGCCCCAGCGTCGCGAACACGTCGCGCGGGAACTCCCCGGTGCGCTCGGCGTCCGCGACCCGCGGCGCCAGCTCCTTGGCCGCGATCTCCCTGGTCAGCGCGATCAGGTCCGCCGACTCCTCGGTCGGCAGGTGGCGGGTGGCGGGCATGGGCGGCTCCTCTCGTCACCCCGACGGTACCAAAACGGGTACCGGTGAACCCATTTTGGTACTGTTCCCGCCATGACCTCGGTGGACGGCACCCCCCGGACCCGCGCGGAACGCCGCCGCGCCGACCTCGTCGACCGCCTCACCGACCTCTTCCTCGCCCGCGGCTTCGCCGGCCTCGGCGTCGCCGACCTGGCCGCCGAGCTGCGCTGCTCCAAGAGCACCCTCTACACGGTCGCCGCCAGCCGCGAGCAGATCATCGTCACGGTCGTCCGCGCGTTCTTCCGCCGCGCCACCGAGCGCGTCGAGGCCGCCCTGGACGCCGTCCCCGCCCGGCAGGGCCCGCGCGAGCGCGTCGGCGCCTACCTGCGGGCCATCTCCGCCGAGCTCGCGCCCGCGTCCCCCGCCTTCTTCGCCGACCTCGACGCGTTCCCCCCGGCCCGCGAGATCTACAAGGAGAACACCGGCTTCGCCGTCCGCCGCGTGCGCCGCCTGGTGCGCGAGGCGTCCCCGGACGCCGACGCGGCCTTCGTCGGCGCCGTCGCCGGCCAGGTCATGGAGTCGATCCACCGCGGCGACATCAAGGCCCAGACCGGCCTGGACGACTCCGCCGCCTACGCCGCGCTCGCCGCCCTCATCGTCGCCCGAATCCAAGCCTGACCCCGCCCGACCACGACACCGCGCCCCGTCCGGAACGCCCCGGCGGCGCGTCTGTGCCCGGCCGGAAGGAAAGGGCACTGCGCCTGTACCCGGCCGGTGCCCAACTCCGAGCGGGCACGTCGGCCCCGGCGGCCGGAGCGGAGCGGAGGCCGCCGGTCAGTACCCGGCCTGGTGGAGCGAGTGTTCGACCAGGGTCACCAGGATGCTCTTGGCGACGTCCGGACGGCGGACGTCGCACAGCACCACGGGCACGTGCGGGTCGACGTCGAGGGCGTCGCGGATCTCCTCGACCGAGTAGCGGCGGGCGCCGTCGAACACGTTCGCGGCGACCACGAACGGGATCTCGCGCTGCTCGAAGAAGTCGATCGAGGCGAAGCTCGTCGTCAGCCGCCGGGTGTCGACCAGGACGACCGCGCCCACCGCGCCGTAGGCGATCCGGTCCCACATGAACCAGAACCGCTCCTGGCCGGGCGTGCCGAACAGGTACAGCCGCACGCCGCCGGAGAGGGTGATGCGGCCGAAGTCCATCGCGACGGTCGTGGTGGTCTTGCCCTCCACGCCGCGCAGGTCGTCCACGCCGGTGGAGGCGTCGGTGAGCGTCTCCTCGGTGCGCAGCGGGCGCACCTCGCTGACCGCGCTCACCAGCGTGGTCTTCCCGACGCCGAACCCGCCCGCCACCAGGATCTTCAGCGTGTGCAGCGGGACGTCGTCGTCCCGCGCGGCGGTGGGGACGGCGTCAGAGGCGGCGAAGTTCATCGAGCACTCTCATCAGTAGCCGGGGGTCGGGTCGGTCGGCCTGCCGGGCCTGCTGCACCTCTTCGATGAGGCCGTAGTGGTGCAGGTCCTCCAGCAGGATCTGCACCACCCGGAACGGCAGGTCGGTCTCCGAGGCCAGGTCGGCGGGGGTGGAGGGCCGCCGGCACAGCTCCAGCAGCGCGCGCTGCTCGCGCGACAGCCAGACCCGCTCGCCCGGGGGGCGGCCGGTCGCGACCAGGACCGTGACCAGGTCGAGGACGAGCCCGCGGGTGCGGGTCCGTCCGCGGGTCATCGCGTACGGCCGCACGACCGGGCCCGCGTCCCGGCCGATCCAGCGTTCTCTCGGCGTCTCCACGGCCGCCCGCCTCAGCCGGAGGCGCCGGCCCGCATCGCCGGGTCCTCCGGGCCGGACGAGCGCGGCGCCGTGCCCAGCTGGCGCCGCACCCGCTTGATCAGCATGGTGGTCTCGTAGGCGACGAGGCCAGCGTTGCCGCCCGCGTCGCTCAGCACGGCCAGGCAGCTGCCGTCGCCCGCCGGCATGATGAAGAACAGCATGCCGTCCAGCTCGACGACGGTCTGCCGCACGTGCTTGGCCTGGAAGTGCTCCCGGGCGCCGTTGGCCAGGCTGTGGAAGCCCGACGACAGCGCCGCCAGGAACTCGGCGTCCTTGCGCGTGACGCCGCCCGAGGCGCCCATGACCAGGCCGTCGCGGGACAGCAGCACCGCCTGGTGCACCTCGCCGACCCGTTCGACCAGGTCGTCGAGCAGCCAGTCGAGCTCACCGGTCGCGTGCCCCTGCTGCTTCATGATCGCCCCCATTCATCGCGTGGTTCGAGATCGTCCGGTTCGTCGCCCTCGTCCCTGCCGCGCAGCCATCCCGACTGTAGCGAGGACATCAGGTCGCGGCTGAGCTCCGGGCTCGGCTCCGGGAAATCGTCGTCCGCCGGTCCGCCGTCCGGCGGCGCGGGCCGCCGGCGCAGCTGCGGCGCGAGGTTGCGCTGCCGCACCCGCTTGGGGAGCCGGCCGGTCACCTCGCTCGACTCGACCTCGCCCGGTTCGCCGTCCGCACCGGGATCCACCGGGACGGACGGTTCCGCGTGCGTCCCCGCGGCGGGCTCGGCGACCGGGTCGGCGGTCGGCTCGAGGGTCGGCGCCGCGAGGGGCGGGGGCGAGGGCCGGTAGGAGGGCGGGGGCGCGTCGAACGCCACGGCCGGTGCGCCGGACGGACGCGCGTCCGGCGGTCCGGCCGGTTCGGCGGGGGGTTCGGCGGGCGGCGTGTACAGCGGCGTGTAGGTGGGCGCGGGCGGGCCCGTCAGCTCCGGGCGGGCCCGCCCGGAGCCGGGCCGCCCGAGGCGCGGCAGCGACTCCAGCCGGGTGACCGAGGGGCGCCCGGCCGGGCGGACCGGGCCCGCCGTCGCGGACACGACGGGCCGGTCGGCGGCCGCCGCGGGCTCCAGGTCGTCGTCCACCGTGACCAGCGCGTGCGGGACCAGGACGATCGCGGTCGTGCCGCCGTACGCCGACGGCTGCAGCGACACCTTGACGCCGTGCCGGGCGGCCAGCTTCGCGACGACGAACAGCCCGAGCCGGTCGGTGTCGGCGAGGTCGAACTCGACGTCGCTGGCCAGCCGCCGGTTCAGCTCGTCGCGCTCCTCGGCGCTCAGGCCGATCCCGCGGTCCACGACCTCGACGGCCAGCCCGTTGGCGACGGTGTCGACCTTGACGGTCACCTCGGTGGCGGGCGGGGAGAACGCCGCGGCGTTCTCGATCAGCTCGGCCAGCAGGTGGATGACGTCGGCGACCACGCCGCCGATCACGGCGGCCGACGAGGCGCCCGTCACCACGACCCGCGTGTAGTCCTCCACCTCGGCGATCGCGGCGCGGACGACGTCCTCTGCCGGGACCGGGTGGTCCCAGGCCCGCACGGTGGGGGAGCCGGACAGGATGACCAGGCCCTCCGCGTGCCGCCGCATGCGGGTGGTGAGGTGGTCGAGCCGGAACAGGTCCTCCAGCTCCTCCGGGCTGGACGCGCGGCGCTCCATCTGGTCGAGCAGCCGCAGCTGCCGGTGCAGCAGCGACTGGCTCCGCCACGACAGGTTGATGAACACGCGGTTGATGCCGGCGCGCAGCTCGGCCTCCGCGATCGCCTCGCCGATCGCGGTGCGCTGCACCGCGTCGAACGCCTCGCCGACCAGCGCGATCTCGGTCGTCCCGCCGGTCGCGGGCGGGGGCGCGGCGGCGTCGACGTCCACGGTCTCGCCCTTGCGCAGCCGCGCCACGACCGCCGGCAGCCGCTCGTGCGCGAGCCGCTGCGCCGTCTCCTGCAGGCGGCGCAGCTCGTCGGTGAGCCGCCGCGCGAACAGCAGCGACAGCGTCACCGACGCGATGACCGCGAGCAGGCCCAGGCCGCCCGCCGCGTAGAAGCCGAGCATGATCCGGTCGCCGGCGGGCTCGACGTACTCGCGCGACAATGAGTCGTTGGCCCGGACGGCCGCGCGCAGCCAGACCGGGTCGAGCGCCTCGAGGCCGGCGCGCCACTCCCGGCGCGACGGCGCGATGCCGTTGTTGACGACGCCGTTCTCGAGCGTCGTGTACGCGGCGTACTCCCCGGTGTCCGCCAGCCCTTCCATGATCGTGCCGATCTCGCCGTCCGCGCCGGCGCGGCCCAGCGCGAAGAACTGTTCGCGGCTGCCCGCCCAGGACGCGAACGCGGCGCGGCTGACGGTGTCCATCGGCCCGGCCCCGAGCGCCGTCAGCAGCGCGTCCTCGCGGAGCATGAACTCGCGGGCCCAGTAGTTGTGCAGGACGGCGCTGGTGTTCCGGTAGACGACGACGTCGTCCACGCTGACCAGGGTCGTCAGCGTCCGGACGACCGTGTCGATCACCGCGCTGTAGCCGTTGATCGCCGCCAGCGGGGTGGTGCCGCCGATCTCCACCTGCGAGCGCAGCGAGCCGAGGCCGTCGAACGCGCCGGCGTTCCACTCGACGCGCCGCTCCACCGGCGCGTCCATCGCGTCCCGCGTCTCCGGCGACAGGGCGGACGTGCGGAACGCCGCCACCGCCGCGTCCGTCCGGTTCGCGAGTTCCCGGAAGCGCTTCTCGTCGGTGGGGTCGCCGGTCACCAGGGCCCGGACGGCCGCGGCGCGCTCCTGCTGGACCGCCTCGACCGCCGACGTCGCCGGGACGCCGACGTTGGTGTAGACGGTCGAGAAGTCGAACCGCTGCAGGGCGTTGGTCAGCGTGATGGTGGCGGGGACGCTCCACATGACGAGCAGGGAACTGAGCGGGATCGCCAGCAGCAGCGCGATCCGGCGCCGGATGGGGCGCGTGCGCCGCCGCGGGGGCGGCCCGCCGGCGTCCCGTGGGTTCGACACTGCTTCACTCTCCGCGCATTCAAAACGGCCGTCACCAAAGGCCACGGAGCATACTTGCGTTCATTTGAGGAAGGCCAGAGGGGAAGCCGGTTGAGGACAGGCGCGACCCGCATTGTTCACGGAACGCGACGGCATGATCACGTTCGATGGTGCCGAGTTGCATTCGGGAAGGCCGAGGTTGTAGTGAGCAACGGCGCTTGCCCTGCTTCCCGCGCCCGTTCGAACAAAGCAAAAGCGGGACCCGCCCGGCATCGTCGTCCGATCGCCGGGCGCGTCCCGCAATTCCGTCCGCCCGTCCGGCCGTCCGGAAATCGGAAAGGCGTCAGAGCCCGAGTTCCGCGGCGAGCGTCCGCAGCCCCGGAACCGGGTCCTGGTCGTTCTCGGTCAGCAGCTGGACGGCCACGTGATCGGCGCCCGCGTCGTGGTGGGCCTCCAGCGCCGCCGCGACCGCCGCCGGTTCGCCGTGCGGCGCCAGCGCGTCGATGAGGGCGTCGCTGCCGTCGTCGGCGATGTCCTCCTCCGTCCAGCCGAGCCGCTCCAGGTTCGCGGTGTAGTTCCGCAGCTTCAGGTACGGGTTCGCGACCTTGGCCCTGCCGATCGCGCGGGCCCGCTCCGGGTCGGCGTCCAGGACGACCTTCTGCTCGGGCGCGAGCAGCCGCCCGTCGCCGAGCTCGGTGCGCGCCCGGCGGGTGTGCTCGGGCGTCACCAGGTACGGGTGCGCGCCCGCCGCCCGCTCGGCGGACAGCCGCAGCACCTTCGGCCCGAGCGCCGCCAGCACCCGGCCGTCCTCGGGGACGTCCGCGGCGTCCAGCCGGTCCAGGTAGTCGACGATCATCTCATAGGGCGCCCGGTACTCCTGCGTGGCCTCCCGGTGCCCGATCCCGACGCCCAGCACGAACCGCTCGCCGTGCGCGTCCCGCAGCCGCCGGTAGGACGCCGCGGCCTCCTCGGCGGGCGTCGCCCACATGTTCACGATGCCGGTCGCGACCGTGATCCGCTCCGTCGCCGCGAGCAGCCGGTCCGCGACGTCCAGGTCGGTGGGCGAACCGCCGATCCAGACCGCGCCGTACCCGAGCGCCTCCACCTCGCGTGCCAGCTCCGGCGTGAGCTGCGACCACGGCCGCCAGATGCCGTACCGGCCCATGTCGATCTTCGTCATGCTCGCTCCAACATCGCGCCTCGCCGGATCATGCCCGGCCTTCCCCGCCGCCCCACATCTACCGGTCTTCCTGCGCACACGTTCCGTAACCGCGACCCGTGTTTCTCGCACATCCCGACGGGCAGGTCCTCAAGGATCGCGACGACCGGCCCGGGAACCCGGACGGGCCGGGCGAGGGGGAGGTTTTCGACGATGACCGCGGGCTGGTACGGAGCCGGGGGGATGGACCCGTTCGAGGAGATGCTCGCCCGGTTCTTCGGAGCGCGGGCGCACCGCCGTCCCACGGAGCGGGTCAGCATCGCCCGGCTGATGAGCGAACCCGCGCGCGAGCTCGTGCGCGACGCCGCGGCGCAGGCCGCGCAGTGGGGCAGCCTCGACCTGGACACCGACCACCTGCTGTGGGCGGCCACCCGGCAGCAGGGCACCCGGCACTGGCTGGTGCGCGCCGGCGCCGACCCGGACAAGATCAAGAACGAGATCGAGGGGAGCGCCCGCCGCGGCGATCCCCGCGACGTCCCCCCGCAGCTGACGCCGTCCGCCAAGCGCGCGCTGCTGGACTCCCACCAGGTCTCGCGCGCGCTCGGCTCGTCCTACATCGGGCCGGAGCACCTGCTGTTCGCGCTCGCCCTGGACCGCGACTCGCACGCCGGCCGCATCCTGGACGCCGAGCACGTGACGCCCGACGCGCTGCAGAACGCCGCGGCGGGCGGCGGGCACGGGCAGCAGCCCCCCGGCGGGGGCGGCGGCCAGCAGCCGACCGGCACCCCGACGCTCGACGAGTACGGCCGCGACCTCACCGAGTACGCCCGGGAGGGCCGCATCGACCCGGTGATCGGCCGGTCGGACGAGATCGAGCAGACCGTCGAGGTGCTGTCGCGGCGCACCAAGAACAACCCGGTGCTGATCGGCGACCCGGGCGTCGGCAAGACCGCCATCGCGGAGGGCCTCGCGCAGCGCATCGTGGACGACGACGTGCCCGACACCCTGCGCGGCAAGCGGCTCGTCCAGCTCGACCTCGGCGGCGTCGTCGCCGGCACCCGCTACCGCGGCGACTTCGAGGAACGCCTGAAGAAGGTGATGGACGAGATCCGCGAGCACTCCGACGAGCTCGTGATCTTCATCGACGAGATCCACACGGTCGTGGGCGCGGGCGGCGCGGAGGGCGCGATGGACGCCGCCAACCTGCTCAAGCCGGCGCTCGCCCGCGGCGAGCTGCACGTCGTCGGCGCCACCACCGTCGACGAGTACCGCCGCAACATCGAGAAGGACGCGGCCCTCGAGCGCCGCTTCCAGCCGATCATGATCGCGGAGCCGTCCCCCGACGACAGCATCGAGATCCTGCGCGGCCTGAGCGACCGCTACGAGGCGCACCACCAGGTCCGCTTCACCGACGAGGCGCTGGTCGCCGCGGTCGACCTGTCCAGCCGCTACCTCACCGACCGGTTCCTGCCCGACAAGGCGATCGACATGATCGACCAGGCGGGCGCGCGGGTCCGGCTGCGCTCCCACACCATGGACGGCGGCCGCCGCGAGCTGGAGGACCGGCTCGAGCGGCGGCGCCGCGAGAAGGACCAGGCCGTCTTCGACGAGGACTACGAGAAGGCCTCGCAGCTCCGCGACGAGATCGCGAACCTGGAGAGCGACATCGCCGCCGTGCGCACCGACAACAACGGCCACGAGACCGTCCCGGAGGTCACCGCCGAGGACATCGCCGAGGTGGTCTCCCGCATCTCCGGCGTGCCCGTCACCCAGCTCACCCAGGACGAGCGCGACCGGCTCTCCAGCCTCGAGGAGCACCTGCACGAGCACGTCATCGGGCAGGAGGACGCGGTCGCCGCGGTCGCGCGCGCCGTCCGCCGGTCCCGCGCGGGGATGAGCGACCCCGACCGTCCGATCGGCGGGTTCCTGTTCCTCGGGCCCACCGGCGTCGGCAAGACCGAGCTGGCGAAGGCGCTCGCGGAGGCCCTGTTCGGCAGCCGCGACCGGATGGTCCGCTTCGACATGAGCGAGTTCCAGGAGAAGCACACCGTCAGCCGCCTGATGGGCGCCCCGCCCGGATACGTCGGCTACGAGGAGGCCGGGCAGCTCACGGAGGCGGTCCGCCGCCAGCCGTACTCGGTGATCCTCCTCGACGAGATCGAGAAGGCCCACCAGGACGTCTTCAACGTCCTGCTCCAGCTCCTGGACGACGGCCGCCTCACCGACGCGCAGGGCCGCACCGTCGACTTCCGCAACACCGTCGTCATCATGACGAGCAACCTGGGTTCCGAGCTGATCACCGGCCAGGTCGAGATCGGGTTCGGCACGGTCGGCGGCGACGGGCGCGGCTCCGCGCTCAGCGACCGCATCATGCGCCGCCTGCGTGAGGCGTTCCGCCCCGAGTTCCTCAACCGGATCGACGAGATCATCGTGTTCCACCGCCTCGAGGCCGTCCAGCTCCGGCAGATCACCGACCTGCTCCTGGACGAGACGCGCCGCCGGCTCCGCGCGCAGGACGTCACCGTCTCGTTCGGCACCGAGGCGGTCGACTGGCTCGCCGAGCGCGGCTACCAGCCGGAGTTCGGCGCCCGCCCGCTGCGCCGCACCATCCAGCGCGAGGTGGACGACCGGCTCTCCGACCTGCTGCTGTCGGGCGACCTCGCCCCCGGCCGGCACGTCGACGTCGCCGCGACGTCCGACGGCCTGACCTTCGAGATCACCACCCCCGCACCGGCGTCCGCCCCGTAGCGCCGACGCCTCGCGTCCGCCCCGTAGCGCCGACGCCTCGCGTCCGCCCCGTAGCGCCGACGCCCCGCGTCCGGCCCGACGGGCCGGGCGCGGGCCGGGGGGGGGGCTGAAAAAACCCAGGCCGGGGCGGGTGTCCAGGCCGGGGCCGGGGGGGGCG
>NZ_JBFAUZ010000032.1:0-108265 GCF_040679555.1 Spirillospora sp. NPDC052242 | reverse complement strand
GCACCGCGGAACAGCAGCAGGAGAGCCTGGATGATGCCGATGAACATGGCGACCAGGCACAGCACGATCACCAGCGCCGCCGGTGTCCCCGACGGGAACGCCACGATCTTGGCCATCCGCGCGGCGAAGTCGCCCTGCGACGAGGCCGTCAGCGCCCAGTCCGTCCACAGGTCCCCCAGCTGCAGCAGCTGGTTGGGCAGCAGCGTGCCGATCACCGTCACCGTGACCAGGACGACCACGCCCTGCCCGGCGCCGATCAGCGGCGCGGCCTTGCGCGTCAAGGCCATCTTTCCCGCGACGACCAGTAGTGCCGCCAGTGCGACGAAGACGGTCAGCGGCTGGATGAGCGCCTGCAGGAAACCGATCGCCGCTTCCTTCTTCAGGTTCGGTGAGGGGGTCTCGACCCACCAGGAGGCGGTGTTGGAGATCAACCACCCCACCGCCGACTCGAACCCATCGGCGGTGGCCTGCAACATGTCGCCGCCGATCGCGCCCGGAAGGTCGGCCATCGGCGGGGCGAACGGGGAGCCATCGTCGTCGTCCACCGGCCGCACGCAATCCGGCTCGAGCACAGGCGAACACGGATCCAGCGGCGCCATCACCCACCACCCCCGCGCGGGAACCGGACGTACCCGTCAGCGGAGGCAATCGACACGGCAGACCCGCCCCAGCTCCCGCCCGGCGGGGCCACCACACGCCAGTCGCCGTTCTCCCACCGCACCTGCACCCGGATCGCAGCGCGGACGGTGACGTCACTGTCCCCGGGACCGGCCGTCACCAGGTCCAGAGTCGCCGACTGCGGCGAATAGCCCAGCCAGCGGAACCCTTCCAACACCATGTACGCCCGCCCCAGCGCCTCCCCGTAAGGACGGTTGCCGCGATGCCGCTCGTAGGACCGTTGCGTCGCTTCGAGCAGTGCAGCGGTGTCCGGTCCGATCACCTGGTTGCGGATCGTCGGCTCGAACACCCGCGGCCCCCACAGCGCGTGCGCCCGCACCACGATGTGGACGACCGCCAGCAGCGCACCACGCGGTGACCACGCGAACCCGAACGCCGGCCCGTCGCCGGACTCCCGCGGACCGTCGGCGGCGTAGGGCAACAGCACGCCGTGGTAGTCGCGCCACGCGACTCCGGTGAACGAGACGGGCGGCGCGCTCACCAGGACGGCCTGCGGCTCCGGGAGGGCAACACGCTGCGCGACAGGCGTAGCTGACTCGTCCGTGAACTGGACGGCGCCGAGCACCAGCGCACCGCCGACGACCGCGCCTGCCACGGCCATCAGGCCACGTTTCGACATCGGCGGCCTCATGTGAAGAACACCGTGACGATCGGCGCCGCCGCGGCGACGAGGCTGAGACCGCCGAGGACCCACGGGACACCGGTCGCGCCGTCGGCGGCGAACGACGACCGATTCTTACGCCCGATCGCCATCTGCCCACCGCAGATGAACAACCCGGCCAGCCCGCAGATCATCACGCCCCACTTGCCCCAGGCCAAGAGCTCCTGGATCTTCGCGTCCAGCCCCGGCGGCGGCGCCGGAGGCGGATCGGGCACCTCCAGCGCCGGCGGCGGATCGGTCGGCGTCGTCACCGGCGCCACCCCCGCCCACCCGCGACCAAGCCCCGCAGCTCGTTCAACGCCTGCCGTGCCTTGCCCGGCAGTACGACCGCGGCCGGGTCATCGACCAACCGCAGCGCCCGCACATGCGGGACCCGCACCACGCCGCCGACCTGCCACTCCAGCAGCGCGAACCGGGCCGTCGCGTCCCGCGGTTCCGGGCCGCCGTCGCTGACGATCGCCAGCGCCGCCACACCCTGCTCCCACCGGCACAACATGGCGACCGCCGCTGTCGCGTCCTTCGCGGCGGTCGCGGTGTTGCGGGCGGCCAGCACCACCGGGCGTCCCTTCGCCTGCACCGGACACCGGTCCTCCTCTGGCGTTGTCCGGATGGCGCCCATGTCCCACGCTGCAGGCAGCAGAGTCGCCAGCGTTGAGGTCCCGGCGCCACCGTGCGCGCCGACCACCACCACATCTAGGACCCCGACCGCCCGTAGAGGGCCCGTCCCGGCATATCGAAGCCTCAAGGTTGCACACCCCCGACTTGTTGCTTTGAGTTGATGGATGGTTACAGTACGTGGCAGAGTGATGGAGCGCAAACAACGTCAAAGAATGTCTGCACTCGACAAACGTGCTTCTGCAGCATCGACCCGCCACACTGAGAGGCGACCGTGACCCCAAGCCAGGAGCCTGCGCGATGACCGAGAAGCCCGGCCGCGATCCCGACGTACTCACCACCGCCGAACTCGCCGCAAAGCTCGGTCTGTCGCCCCAGACCGTCCGCCGGATGGCCCACGCCGGGCAGATCCCCGCGCTCAAGACCGGCAAGGACTTCCGCTACTCCTGGGAAGCGGTCCGCGAGGTGCTGCGGCAGCCCCACCACCAACCCGGGGGCACCGCCGATGACAACGACAAGGGCGCCCGGCAACGCGCCCGCTCCGGCGCAGATTCAGCCGACTGAACCGCCCGCGACCGATACTCCGGCGGCCTCATGAAGGCCGTCGCCGCCGCCGTCGCCGCGATCTCCCTGCCGCTCGCGCTCGTCCTGCTCCTCACCGAACAGCACGCCAACGGCAACTCGTCCCTGGCCGGCGCGCCCACCGCACTGGCTCGCAGCGACATCCCACCGGCCTACCTGCGGTGGTACATGGACGCCGCGCAAACCTGCCCCGGCCTGGGCTGGAACGTGCTGGCCGCCATCGGCAAAGTCGAAACCGACCACGGCCGCTCCACCCTCCCCGGCGTCCACACCGGCGAGAACCACGCCGGAGCCGGCGGCCCCATGCAATTCCTCGCCGCCACCTGGAACGCCCACGGCGCCGACGGCGACCACGACGGGCGTAAAGACCGTTACAACCCCGCCGACGCCATCCACGGCGCCGCCAACTACCTCTGCCACAACCACGCCAGCAAAGGCGGACGACACCTGCGTCGCGCGATCTGGCACTACAACCACGCCAACTGGTACGTCCGCAAAGTCCTCGACCAAGCCGACCGCTACGCCGACACCACACCCACCGGCACCGGACGCGGCTCCACCGCAGTTCGTGCTGCCCTGCGATGGCTCGGCACCCCCTACTCCTGGGGAGGCGGCGGCCCCTCCGGCCCCACCTACGGCACCGCCCACGGCTCCGACATCAAAGGCTTCGACTGCTCCGGCCTCGCCCAACACGCCTGGGCCCAAGCCGGCATCCGCCTACCCCGCGTCGCCGCCGACCAATACCACGCCGGAACCCACATCCCTCGCCACGCCCTCCAACCCGGCGACCTCGTCTTCTTCGCCACCAACCCCGGCAACCCCGCCACCATCCACCACGTCGGCATCCACATCGGAGGCGGCCGCATGATCCACGCCCCCCAGACCGGCGACGTCGTCCGCATCGCCACCTGGACCGGCAACCCCACCCGCGAACGCCAATACATCGGCGCCACCCGCCCCACTGTCAACTCTCTCTGACCGGAGGCGCACATGCACCGTCCCAGGCACAGGCCCTCGCCACTCTGCGGCTTGCTTCACGCCCTCACCTACGGCGGTGGCCGACAACCATCGCAGCTCCGTCCCCGTCACTGAAAACCAGATGCCTTACGTGCTCATCACCAGCAAGGAGCTCTCCTCATGACTCCCATGAAGCTCGATGACCTCGCATCGCTCCCAACGGTCGTCAGCGTCACCACTGCGGCGAGGGCTCTCGGCCTCTCCCGTGGGTTCGCCTACGAACTCGTTCGCCGCAACGAGTTCCCATGCCGGGTCATCCGCATCGGGGGCTGCTACCGCGTCCCGACGGCTGACCTGCTCTCCGTTCTCGGGGCAGAGCGATTCGGTCAGGGCCACTGAAGGGATGCACCGTCCCCCGCCTCCTGGCCCCGGAGTACTTGGCCGACTCCTGGCGCTCCCAGTGACTGGCCCCTGACGCTGAGGCGCCAGGGGTCAAGCCTGGGCTTGAAACGATCTTTGCGACGGTCTTAACTTTGTGTGAGTGGGTGATGACAGTGTGGAAGATGATGACCAGGCCCCAGAACACCCGCGGGAGCGTCTGGCGCGGCTGGTAAAGCTACTGGCCGATGGCCTCGACGAGCTTGAGGGTCTTGGGCCGGTCCCCCGCGCAGGCGCTACAGAGCGTCTCGCCACGCTTGCCCGTGAGGTCATCGGAGGGCTTGCGGCCGTCCGCCGAGAGGCGTTCCGCGAAGCCCGCGCCGACGGCCTCACGCTCACACAGATCGCCGACGAACTCGGTGTGAGTGTCCAAGCAGTGTCCCAGGTGTTGAGAAAGCGCCCCGAGGATTAGACCAACCGTCCACTGGCGCGGTTCTCGGCTCCTGGCGAGGCGTTTGGGCCCTTTCGAAGGAGGAGTCTTGCGAGGTACGACATTCAAGCGCTGCGGCTGCCGCAACCCGGAGACGGGCAAGAAGTTCGCGCTGGGGGCATGTCCCCAGCTTGCCAAGCGGAATCACGGATATTGGTGGGCTCGTTATGACGCTCCTCCAGGAGCGGACGGCCGCCGAAGACAGCCCTACATCGGCCCCTACACGACCCAGAAAGCCGCTCAAGCCGCTCTGGTAGAAGCGCTGGCCACGACCGAACGACTCGGCCAACCGATCGACCGGACCCTGAAGGTGGGGACTTACCTGGAGAAGATCTGGCTGCCTGGAAAGCAACGTCTGGCCAGGTCGACCTACGCGGACTACGAGGAGATCGTCCGCCTCTACCTCGTGCCCGGACTCGGGCATCTCAAGCTGGTAGAGCTGCGCGACAAGCACGCGCGCGACCTTTACGACGCCATCCTCCAGATCAACAGGCCGCTCCCCGACTCAGAGAAGCCGAGCGACCTGCTTCAGCGGTTGCTGGAAGTCCGAGCGCTCTCGCCACGGAAGACCTTCCCCGGTGAAGCGGCGGCCCGCAAGCAGAAGCAGCCGATCTCGCCCGCGAGGGTGAGGAAGATCCACGCAGTGTTGTCTTCGGCACTGAACTCTGCGGTGAAGTCGAAGCGACTCGGGCACAACCCGATCGAGCACGTGGAGCTGCCGCGGATCAAGGGCAGGCGCGTCAAGCCGTACGTCTGGACCACGGAGCGCGTCGAACGCTGGCAGGAGACCGGCAAAGCACCGGGACCGGTGATGGTCTGGACGCCCGCGCAGACAGGCGCGTTCCTCGATTTCGCGTCCGACGAGCGCCTGTACGCCCTCTACCACCTGGTGGCCTTCCGCGGTCTTCGGCGAGCCGAAGTCGCGGGCCTGGCCTGGCAGGACACCGATCTCACGGGGGCGGGGACCATCACGATCAGGGAGACACTGCCGGACGAGGACGACGAGTACGACGACACCAAATCCGAAGCGGGGGAACGGACGGTCGCGCTGGACGCGACGACCATCTCGGTACTGCTCGCGTGGCGGGAACGGCAGGAACAGGAACGGCGCACCGCCGGGGCCGACCTCTGGGTCGACTCAGGCCGAGTGTTCACCCGGGAAGACGGCAGTCCGCTCCGCCCGCAGTGGATCTCAACACGGTTCGACGACCTGGTACAGAAATACGGGCGGGTTCGCCGGAGGCATACGGAGGAGGGCTGGACGCCCGACCGGATTGCCCGGCGGCACCGTGTCAGCGAAAGCGCGGTGCGAGGGGCTATCAAGGGAGTCCCGCTGCCCCCGATCCGCTTCCACGACCTGCGACACGGCGCCGCAACGCTGGCGCTCCTTGGCAAGGTCGATATGAAGGTGATCAGCGAGACGTTGGGACACTCGCGCCATTCGTTCACCGCCGACACTTACACGTCCGTCCTGCCGGAGGTGTCGAGAGCCGCCGCTGAAGCAGTCGCGGCCGTCGTTCCTCGGAGACCAGGAGATGAGGCGGACGAGCCGGCGCCCGTCGCCGCACCGAACGTGATCTCGTTCGCGGAGCGACGCAAGAGGCGCACCGAACACGCAGGGTAGTCGTTCTCAAGATCCGCTTCGGGGCTCCGGCGTGGGCACGACGGCACCGCTGCGACATCTCGTGCTATCCACGTGCCATCCAGTGCCCCTAAAACGGACATCTGGAACGCGACAGGGGCTTCGCCGATGATCTTGCTTTCGGCGAAGCCCCTGGTCAGGTGGCGGAGGATCGGGGATTTGAACCCCGGATGGGCGTGAACCCAAACCGCATTAGCAGTGCGGCGCCATAGACCGGACTAGGCGAATCCTCCAGTGGCCCTCGGGCACAGGACAGGCTACCGGTTCGGCGTGCCGACCGGCAAAGCCTGAGCCCGGGTCACTGAAAGCATAGCCCGGAACCTCCGCGCGCGGGGACGATCCGCTCCCGGGGCCGCGGGAGCGGAGGTCGTCACCGTCAGCCGCCCAGGCGGAAGCCCGAGTAGCCGCAGGCCTCCCCGAGCTCCTGGCCGTGCTGCTGCATCTGGCTGATGTTCGGCGCGCCGCCCGAGAGGTTGCCCGAGGACAGCTCCTTGAGGCTCTTGGCGACCGTCTCCAGGTCCGTGGCGAAGGCGGAGGCGGCGGTCTGGACGTCGCCGCCCGCGTTCTCGCCCTCGCTGCGGATCGTGGACGCGGCGTCCATCCACTCGTTGGCGGTCTGCTCCGTGCCGCCGCCGGTGAAGGACGGGCTGCTGGACGCGATGCCGCGCAGCTCCGTCTCGATGTTCTTGCACGCCTCGTCCTTGGCGCCGCCGCCGGCGACATCGGCCAGGGGGCCGCAGGCGGTGGAGGCGAACAGGGCGCCACCGACGGCGAGGACGCCGACCAGCTTGGTGGCAGACATGCGCATGTTTACTCCTTCTAGGGGGGTTTGAGCTTCGGACGAGGGTAGACCTCGCAGGTCACTTCCGTCTCGATTACAGGTTCGGCGCCTCACCGCCACGAACGGTTCCGTGACCCGCGTCACGTCCGGCGTCCCGCCGAACCGATTCGCGGAGCACCCCGGGAACCCGGTACAGTAATCAGCGGCAGGCACCCGTAGCTCAATGGATAGAGCATCTGACTACGGATCAGAAGGTTTGGGGTTCGAATCCCTACGGGTGCGCAGCAGGTGAGAGGCCCCTTCCGGTGACGGGAGGGGCCTCTTTGCGTTGGGTGGGGGTTTTGCGGCTTGTTGGGCGATGGGTGGGGGGTTGGGGGGTAGTGGGGGGCTGGCGGTGCTAGGAGGAGAGATGACTGAGCAGCGGCCGGAGACGGTGGGGGACGAGCGCGACGAGGCGGCGGACCGTCCGGTGGAGGGGACGTCGATGGACGAGCCGGCTCCCGCGCCCGAGGGGCTGCGCGGCGGACGGCTCGAGGACCTCAGCCCGGACGACTTCGAGTAGCCGGACGTCCTCAGAGTGCGGGCACCGCGCGGAGGGGGCGTGCGCGGGGGTTCGTCCAGGTGAGGGGCGCGAGGTCGGTGCCGGGGGCGCCGCGCAGGGCCTGCAGGCGGTGGAGGACGATGCCTTCGCGGACGGCCCACGGGCAGATCCGGATGCGCGGGAGGTCGAGGACGGTCATCGTGGCCTCGGCGGTGATCGCGCCGGCGAGGATCTGACGGGCCCGGGGCCGCGACACTCCCGGCAGTGCGGCGCGTTCGGCGGTGCTGGCGGCGGCCAGGACGGGGATCTGGGCCCGTAGGCGTTTGCGTTTCAGTTCGCGTTTGACGTACGGGCCCGCGTTGCGGCGGGGGGCTCCGGTGAGGCGTGCCAGCTGGGTGAAGGTCCTGGACGTGCCGACGGCGAGGGCGTTCGCGGGGTGGAGGTCGGCGGTGGCTTCGAGGAGTTGCTCGCGGACGTGGCGGCGCAGGCGGCGCACGTGTTTGCGGGACGGGGGGTCGCCCGGGAGGTGCTCGCGGGTCAGGCGGCCCGCGCCGAGGGGGAGGGAGAGCGCCACCTCGGGGGTGTCGCCGTCGCCGTGGGCGATTTCGAGGGATCCGCCCCCGATGTCGGCCACCAGGAGGGGGCCGGCGGACCATCCGTACCAGGCGCGGGCCGCGGCGAACACGAGGCGGGCCTCGTCGGGGCCGGAGAGGGAGCCGAGGTGCAGGCCGGTCGCCGCGGCGACGCGTGCGACGATCTGGTCGCGGTTGGCGGCGTCCCGCACCGCCGAGGTCGCGAACGCGATGAGTTCGTCGACATCGTGGGCGGTGGCCGCGCGGACCGAGCTCGCGACGGCCCGCAGCAGCCGTCCGATCGCCTCGGGGCGTAGGACCCCGTCGCGGTCGATCGACTCGGCCAGCCGTGTCGGATGCTTGACCGTCGCGACCGTCCGCGGAGCGTCGCCCGGGTCAAGGTCCACCACTTTGAGATGCGCGGAGTTGGACCCCACGTCGAGAACACCGATCCGCATAGCCGCGCTTTACCCGGTCTTGGCGTCTCCATCCCCGTGGGTGCGGTTGTTGACCTTGTCGTGACGTCAGCGTTTCTACTGGACGTCGGATGAGGGAGGTGCTCGAGATGGTGAAGCTGCCGTTGGACCGGCCGGATCCGTTGCGGCCGCCGCCGCCGACGCGGGGTTCGAGTCCGTGACCGAGGTCTCGGCTCCCGAGGGGCGCGCGTGGCTGGTCACGTCGTACGAGGCCGTCGTGTCCGTGCTGACTGACGCGCGGTTCGGGATGACGCCGGGGGGCGAGGCCCTGTTCCAGGACGGTGCGGCGCACGCGCGGCTGCGGCGGCTCGTGGCGCGGGCGTTCACCCCGCGGCGATCGGGGGGCTGCGGGCGCACATCGAGGGGATCGCGGACGAGCGGGTCGCGGCGTTCGCGGACGCGGGGGCGCCCGGGGACCTGGTGGCGGGGCTCGCGGGACCGGTGGCGACGCGGGTGATGAGCACTCTGATCGGGGTGCGCGACGCGCGGGACGGGCGGCTGTCGGACGGTGAGCTGGTGGGCGTGGCGTCGACGATCGTGGCGGCGGGGCATCAGACGGCGCGGAACGCGATCGCGGCGGGGGCGCTGCTCCTGATGGCGGAGGGGCGGCCGGCGGGGCCGGTGCCGGACGGGGTGTGCTGCGGCGGCTGGCGGGGGTGATCGCGGAGCCGTTCCCGCGCTGGGCGCGGGAGCGGGTGGAGGTCGCTGGCGCGGATCGAGGTGACGGCGGTGCTGCGGGCGCTGGCGCGGCGGTTGCCGGGTCTGCGGGTGGAGGGGGAGGTGGTGTGGGTGCGCGGGTACGCCGACGCGGGGCCGGCGTCGGTGCCCGTCGTGTGGTGACGGGTCAGGGTTTGCGGGCGATGCCCGCCATGCCGAGTTGTTCGCCGGGGGCGAGGTCGTCGGGGTCGACGGGCGTGTCGGGGCGCCAGAGGGCGGTGTAGGTGACGCCGGGTTCGACGAGTTCGAAGTCGCCGAAGTGGTGTTCGATCTCGGCGGGGGTGCGGGCCCAGCCCTCCTCGAGGTTCTCGCGGGTGATGCGGGCGAGTTCCTGCTGCTGCGGGAGGCCGGTGTCGACGAGGGACGTGATGAACAGGTGGCTGCCGGGGGCGAGGACGTCGCGGTAGGCGGCGACGACGTCGTCGGCGACGTCGGGCGACAGGTAGTGCAGCATCCCGACGAGCATGACGACCGCGGGGCGGGAGAAGTCGAGGAGGTCGGCCACCGCGGGGTCGGCGAGGACGGCGGCGGGGTCGCGGACGTCGCCGACGGTGACGCGGGTGCCGCCGTTCTCGGCGAGGAGCGCGCGGCCGTGGACGGCCACGAGGGGGTCGATGTCGACGTAGGCGACGCGGGCGTCCGGGTTCTCGCGCTGGGCGACCTGGTGGGTGTTCTCCATGGTGGGGAGGCCGCTGCCGAGGTCGAGGAACTGGTCCATGCCGGCTTCGCCCGCGAGGTACCGGACGCCGCGGGCGAGGACCTTGCGATTCTCCACGGCCGACTCGCGGAGTCCGGGGATGTGCTGGATCGCGTGGTCGGCGAGGGCCCGGTCGGCGGCGAAGTTGTCCTTGCCGCCGAGCAGCGCGTCGTAGGCGCGGGCGATGGTGGGCTTGTCGAAGTCGAGTTCCGCCGGCGGCTGATCGGTCATTTGCCTCGCCCGTCCTGGATTCTCCGATTAGCCGATCATCTTAGGCGCGCTCGTCCGTCCGGTGCGGGCGGACGGCGCGGACGGTGCGGAGGATCGCGGTCGCGGTGCCCGCGGCCCGGCGGCGGACGGCGTGTCGCCGGTTCTCCGCCCATGTAGCCGAGACGGCCCGGGCGCTGCGGGAGGACGCGGCGCGGGCCGTCCGCAACGGGGAGGTCGATCCGGGGCTGGACCCGTGGCCCGCGGCGGTGCGCCTGACGGCGGTCACCGAGGGGCTGGCCATGCAGGTCTACCGCGCCCCGGACGTCTCCGCCGGGCTGACCGCGTCGATCGTCCGGGACGAGCTGGCCGCCGTGTTCACCGGGGAGTGCCGGCAGTACGTCAGCCGGGGGCCAGCCGGCTGAGCTCCTCCCACTCCCGGTACAGCTCGGTGCGGGCCCGGTCGAGCTCCTGGACCTGGTCGAACGACCGGCCGCCGACGATCAGCCGGCGCGGCGGGTCGGGGAGTTCGGCGAGCCGCATGATCACGGGGGCGGCGGTGCTCGGGTCGGGCCCTGCGTCGTCGCCCCACATCTCTTCGAGTTCCGCGCGCAGGGACGCGTACGCCGGATCGGGCTCGGTCATCGTCATGCCCTTCGTGAACAGCCCGGTGTCGTAGCCGCCCATCTGGACGGCCGTGACGTGGACGCCGAAGCGTTCGACCTCCATCGCGAGGGCCTCGGCGAGCGAGTCGAGGGCGGCCTTGCCGGCGCCGTAGAAGCCGACGGACGCCATGCCGCCGCTCGTCCCCATCGAGGTGACCTGGAGGATGCGGCCGGATCCCTGGGCGCGCAGGTGCGGGACGACGGCCTGCGACACCCAGACGGCGCCGAAGAAGTTGACGTCGAGGTGGGCCCGGACCTGCTCCTCCGTGGCCTCCTCCACCATCCCGTACAGGATCCCGCCGGCGTTGTTGACGACGACGTCGAGGCGCCCGAGGGCCGCCTTCGCCTCGTCGACCGCACGGAACACGGCCGCGCGGTCGGCGACGTCCAGGGCGATGGGCACCAGGCGGTCCGGGTGCCGCGCGGCGAGGTCGGCGAGGGGCGCGACGTCCCGGGCGGCGGCCGCGACGCGGTCGCCGGCGGCGAGGGCGGCCTCGGTGAACGCGCGGCCGAGGCCGCGGGTCGCGCCGGTGATGAACCATGCTCGGGCGGTCGTCATGAGAGCCTCCTGGTTAGACGAGACGGTTCGTCTCGGTGGTGCGCCCAGTATGCGCACAGGGCCCGGCGGACGTCAAGACGGACCGTCTCGTCTCGTCTCGTGCTAGCCTGCGCCCATGACCAGCGACACGAAGCCGAACCGGAGCCGCCGCAGCGAGAAGTCGCGGCGGGCGATCCTGGACGCCACCCGCGCCCTGATCTCCGAGGTCGGGTACGCGAAGACGTCGATCGAGGCGATCGCCGCGCGCGCGGGCGTCGGCAAGCAGACGATCTACCGCTGGTGGCCGTCCAAGGGCGCGGTGATCTTCGACTCGTTCCTCGCGCTCAGCGAGGAGGCCGAGGGCGGGATGGCGCTGCCGGACACCGGCGACCTGGAGGCCGACCTCAAGCTCGTCCTGCGCGCGACCGCCGCCGAGTTCGCCGACCCGGAGTTCGCGGCGCCGATCCGCGCGCTCGGCACCGAGATCATCAACGATCCCGAGCTGGCCGCGCAGTACCGCGAGAAGCTCGCCGGGCCGGTGGACGAGGCGAAGAAGGCGCGGCTGCGCAGCGGGCAGGAGGCCGGCCAGCTCGCGGCGGACGCCGACCTCGACCTGGTCCTCGAGATGCTCTACGCCCCTCTCTCGCAGCGCTGGCTGTACCGGTCCGGGCCGCTGACCCCGGAGTACGCGGACGCCCTCGTGGAAGCAACCCTGCGCGCGTTCCGTCCCTGAAAGAGGCCAGATCCCGACCTCCTTCGTCCGTACGGTGGGCGCGAGCCGAACCGAAGGGGGAACCTCGATGACCACCGACGCCAAGGAGATCGCCGTCACCACCCCGACCGGGCGGGTCGGGTCGCGCGTCGTCCGGCTGCTGCTGCAGGCGGGCGTCCGGCCGCGGGTCCTCGTCCGCGACCCGGGACGCCTGGACGGCGCGACCCGCGAGCGCGTCGACGTCCGGCGGGGCGACCTGACGGACGCCGCGTTCGTCCGGAAGGCGGCCGCCGGGGCCCGCACGGTGTTCTGGGTCGACCCGACCCCGCACACGTCGCCCGACCCGATCGAGACGTCCGCGCGTACGGCGTCCGGGCTGGTGGACGCCGTCCGCGCGGGCGACGTCGCGCGGGTGGTGCTGCTGAGCAGCGTCGGCGCGGAACTGCGGCACGGCGCGGGCCACATCGACGGCCTCGCCCGGATCGAGGAGGCGCTCGACGCCACCGGCGCCGACGTCCTGCACCTGCGCTGCGCCTACTTCTTCACCAACCTCCTGCAGGACCTGGACGGCCTCGCGCGCGGCGAGCTCACGACGGCGTTCGACCCGGACGAGCCGATGCCGTGGGTCGACCCGCGCGACATCGGCGACGTCGCCGCCGCGCGGCTGCTCAACGACGCCTGGCGGGGCCGCACGGTGCAGGCCGTCCACGGGCCCGAGGACCTCTCGTTCGCGCAGGTCGCCGAGGTGCTGTCCGGGGTGCTCGGCCGCCGCGTGCGGCTCGCGGCCGTCCGGGACGACGACGTCCGCGCGGCGCTCGGGGCGGCGGGCCTGCACCCGACGGCCGTCGAGGGGATCGTCGGGATGGCCGCGGGCACCCGCGGCCTCGCGCCCGAGCAGCCGCGCGACGTGGTCACCACGACCCCGACGACCCTCGCCGCCTGGGCGTACACGACCCTGCGCCCGCTGGTCGCGGCGGCGGCCGGCTGACGCGCGCGTCCGTCCGGACGGAGGTTCTATGTCAAGAAATGGGCGAATCTTCCCTTTTATGGGGGAGTGAAGGTCGGCGGGACGGAAACAGGGAGTCCGCGACCCTTGCGAGCGGAAAGGAGAGGGACAATGACCACTCGGTCGACGAGCGGCATCGAGCACCATCCCGACATCGTCGAGATGCGCGCCCGGTACGAGGCCGCGTCCGCCACGCCCGCCGCTCAGGGGACGGACGGACTGATCGTCCTGACCGGCCTGTTCCTGGCCGCGTCGCCGTGGATCGTCGGGTTCGCGGGCTTCACGAACCTGGCGGTCAACAACCTCATCACCGGGATCGCGCTGGCGCTGCTCGCCGCGGGCTTCGCCGCCAACTTCGCGCGGACGCACGGCATGGCCTGGGTGGTTCCGGTGCTCGGCGTCTGGACGATCGTCGCCCCGTGGGTGATCAGCGGGGACCAGGCGACGACGCGCACGATCTGGACGAACGTCGTCACCGGCGCCCTCGCGGTGTGCCTGGGCCTCGCGGCCATGGGCGTCGCGATGATGCGCAGGCGCGGCTGACGCGGGAACGCGGACCGGACCGGGCCGGGGCCTCCGGCCCGGTTCAGCCCGTCCGGGGCCGGCGCAGCAGGCGGGGACGGACGCGCCCGAGGCCCTGCAGCGGCCGGGGGCGCAGCGCCGACACGTCGAACCGGGACGCGTCGAGCGCCTCGGCCAGCCCCCCGTCGACGAGCACCGCGCCCGGGTAGGCGGTCGCGGTGAGGCGCGCGGCGAGGTTGACGGGCGTGCCGAACACGTCGCCGAGCCGCTGGACGACCTCCCCGTACGCCATCCCGACCCGGACGTCCGGGAAGCCCGGTTCGGCCGCGAACCGCTCGGCCAGCCGCAGCCCCGCCTCGGCGGCCGCGGCCGGCTCGGCGACGACGAACAGGACCTCGTCGCCGAGCGTCTTCACGACCCGGCCACCCGCCTCCGCGACGACCTCGGTCGCCGCCGACTCGAACCGTTCGACGAACGCCGCCAGCTCGTCGGCGTTCAGCCTCCGGCTCAGCCGGGTGAACGACACGACGTCGGCGAACCCGACCGCGAGGTGCGCGAGGCCCGCCGCGGGGTCGGTGCGGGCGGCGGCGGTCCCCGCGGCGGCGCGCAGCCCGGCGGCGGCGAGCTGCCGCCGCCAGCCGTGCAGCAGCAGCCGCTCGAACGCGGGACGCAGCTCCTCGGTCGACCCGAGCGCCGTGACGACGAGGTCGGTCGTGACCGGTTCGTCCGGCGGCAGGAGCGCGCTCAGCCGCAGCAGCCACACGTCCCCGAGCCAGCTCGCGAGCCGCCCCATCGTCTGCCCGACGGCCCGGACGAGCTGCAGCACCATCTCCTCGTCGACGAGGTCGCCGTCGAGGAGGTCGCGGATCTCGCGGAGCGCCGCCACGTCCCCGTCGGTGAACGCGACCTCGTCGTCCTTCGGGGTGGGGAAGCCGAGCGCCTGCCAGATCCGCACCGCGAGGTCGCCGGACAGCCCCGCGGCGTCCTCGACCTCGCGGCGGGTGAGGTGCAGCGGACCGCCGAGGAGCGTCTCCTCGATGTCGTCCGGCACCCGGTCGTCCGGCACGCGGGGTTCCGGCACGCGGGGTTCCGCCATCGGCGCCACCTTGTCATCGTTCGATGTCACAGATACTGGCGGAGTAAGATCACGCCGGTCAAGGCGGACGACACCGGCGGGTGGGGATGGCCGAGTACCGAATCGACGAGCTGGCGCGGATCGGCGGGAGCACCGTCCGCAACATCCGGGCCTACCAGGACCGGGGCCTGCTGCCGCCGCCGCGCCTGCAGGGCCGGGTCGGCCTCTACGACGACACCCATCTCGCCCGGCTCCGGCTGATCGGCAAGCTGCTCGCCCGCGGGTACACCCTCGCGATCATCAAGGAGCTGCTGGCCGCCTGGCAGACCGGCAAGGACGTCGGCGAGGTCCTCGGGCTGGAGAAGGTGCTCACCGACCCGTGGTCGGACGAGCTGCCCGGCACCGCCACCGACGCCGAACTCGTCGAGCTCTTCGGCGCCGGCCTCGACGACGACGAGGTCGCCCGGTTCCGGCAGCGGACGATCGAGCTCGGCCTCATCGAACCCGAGGGCGACGCCTACCGCGTGCCGAGCCCGCGGCTCCTGCACGTCGGCGCCGAGCTCGTCGCCGCCGGGATCCCGCTGGACGCCGTCCTCGACATCGCCGCGCAGATCCGGGACGACTGCGAGGTCATCGCGGGCCGGTTCGTCGGGCTCGTCGAGGAGCACGTGTTCGACCGGCTCGACCGGCCCGGGCCGGTCGGCGAGGACGTCGCCGAGGTCGCGGCGGTCGTGCGGCGGATGCGCCCGCTGGTGAAGATGGTCGTGGACCCGTTCATCGCGCGGGCGATGGAGGCGCGCGTCCAGGAGGCGCTCGGCGACCGGCTGGAGACCGTCCGAAACCAGCCCACCCAGAGCTGACCGCGCGGTCATCGCACCGGGGGCGGCGCGTCGGCGACCCGCACGCCGAGCTGGGCGGTGGCGGTCAGGACGCTGCCGACCGGCGCCTGCGCGCGCGACGCGTCGGTGACGACCCCGCGTTCGCCCAGGTAGTCGTAGGTGTCGGGGTCGAAGACGTACTCGGTGCGGATGCCGGTGCCCGGCACGTCCAGCGCGACCGCGACGCCCGTCCGGCCGGCGGCGTCCACGGCCCGCCCGACCGTCGTGACGCCGGGGATCGCGGCGGCGGCGCGGAACAGGGCGGCCCGCTGCGCGGCGGGCAGGTACGCCTCGGTGAGCATCCCGCCGAGGTTCTGCCACGCCTGCGCGTCGGCCTCCGGGCCCGTCCCGAGCCCGGTGTAGAGGTGCGCGTACATGCCCTCCGCCGTGGTGGGGAGCTTGCTGAGGTAGGCGTAGTCGGTGCGCAGCCACTCGGCCCGGCCGTCGAAGTCGGCGGCCTTCTCGGTGCTGGTCTCCCCGACGCCCCGGCGCGCCTCCTCCGGAATCGGCCGGCCGGGCCACTGCTTCGGCGGCAGGACCGTGGTCCGCAGGACGGCCCGGGTCGAGTCGCCCTCGTAGGGCCGCCACATGGTCCGCTCCACCTGGTACAGGTACTTGACCTGCCCGTCGGCGCCGTTCACCTCTGCGGTGTTCATCATCCGCGACTCGATCACGAGGTACTGACCGGGCTTCGGGTGCAGTTCGGGCGCCTCGCCCGCCCGGTCCGCCGCCTGCTGCAGGACCCGGACGTGCGCCACCGGCATCGTCCGGACGATCGGGCCCGGCGCGCCGGGCGCGGGGTCGTCCACCGCCACGGCCACGGTTGCGACGGCGACCGCCGCACCGGCGGCGAGCGCCCCGGCGAGGGCCATCCGTCCGCGAAACCGGAACCGGCGGCGGGCTCCCCCGGCGGCCGGGTCCGCCGCCCCGGCGACGGCCGCCCGGAGCCGCGCCTCCTCGGCGTCCAGTCCGGGCGATTCGGGAACCTCGGAACGGAACTCCCGGAGTCGATCGATCTCAGTCATGGACGGGCTCCTCGTGCACGATCGCGGGACGGGCTGATCCATCGGGTTCGCCGAGTTCGGCGCGCAGCCTGCGCCGCGCCCGGTTGATGCGGGACCGGACCGTCCCGAGCCGGACGCCCAGGGCCTCGGCGACCTGGACGTACGACAGGCCGCCCCACGCGAACAGCAGCAGGGCGTCGCGGTGCCCCTGCGGCATCGCGGCGAGCGCGGCGGCGATCCGCGGGCCGTCGGCCTGCGCGCTGACGCGCTCGTCGCTGCGGTCGGTGAACGGCTCGGCGACCGGGTCCGCGCCGGTGCGGCGCAGCACCCGCAACTGCCGCACCTCGGTGCGGACGTGGCGTCCCATCAGGTTCGTCGCGATCCCGAACAGCCAGGGGCGCGCGTCGGGCCGGCCGAGGTCGTAGCGGTGCCGCTGGCGGAACGCGGCGAGGAACGTCTCGGCGACGACGTCCTCGGCGGTGTCGGCGCCGAGCCGCCGGGTCACGTAGCGCTTCAGGCCGGGCGCGTGCCGCCGGAAGATCTCGGCGAACGCCTCGGGCTCGTCCCGGGAACGCCCGATATGGGACGCATCATCACCGTCCATGCTCATAGGGGACCTCTCGTCGCTGCGATCGGACACCCGTACTTGCCGCCCCGCTCCCCCCGGGTTCCCCTGAGCTCCGCGACCGTCCCTAGGCGGGCCAGACGGCCATGGCGTGGGCGGCGATGCGGGACAGGTCGGCTTCGGTCGCGCCGTCGCGGGCCTGCTGCGACATGCCCTGGACGACCGCCGCGAAGTAGTCCGCGAGGCCGTCGGGGTCGGCGTCCGGGGGCAGCTCGCCCGCGTCGCGGGCGGCGTGGAGGCGGTCGCGGAACGTCGCCTTGTTGGCCTCGCGCATCCCGCGGAGGAATGCGGCGATCTCCTCGTCCTCGGCGGTCACGTTGGTGGCGGCGCTGATGACCAGGCAGCCGGGCGGGTGCGCGGTGTCGCACTGGTGGACGGCGGCGTCCCGCAGCAGCCGGGCGAACGCCGCGCGGGCGGTGGGCTCCTCGCGGAGCGCCGCCGTCATGAACGTCCCGGCCGGGGACCGCCCGTAGACGTCGACGACCTCCTTGAACAGGGACTTCTTGTCGCCGAACGCCGCGTACAGGCTGGCCGGGCGGATGCCCATCGCGGCGGTGAGGTCGCTGACCGAGGTGGCCTCGTAGCCGCGTTCCCAGAACAGGGTCATCGCGCGCCGCAGCGCCTCGTCTCGGTCGAAGCCGCGCGGCCGTCCGCGGGCCGTCCGTCGCTCTGTCATGCCCCCATTGTAGAACGACCGCTCAACAAATGTGTTACGGTCCTTTCTTGAGCGATCGATCAACAAAGGAGCGGGCTCATGGGCAAGGCACTGGACGGCAAGGTCGCGCTGGTCACCGGCGGCGGGCGCGGCATCGGGCGGGCGATCGCGGAGCGGTTCGCCCGGGACGGCGCGGTCGTCGCGCTCACCTACGCCCGGGACACGGCCGCGGCGGACGAGGTGGTCGAGCGGATCCGGAAGGACGGCGGGCGCGCGTTCGCGATCCGGTCCGAACTCGGCACGCACGGCGACGCCCACCGGCTGTGGGCCGCCTTCGACGAGGAGATCGAGCGGCACGTCCCCGGCGGCGGCGTCGACGTCGTCGTCAACAACGCCGCCGAAGGGCTCTACGAGGGCCTGGAGACGATGACCGAGGAGGCGTTCGACCGGGTCTACGCGGTCAACGTGCGCGCACCGTTCTTCATCGTCCAGCAGGCGCTGCCCCGGCTGCGCGACGGCGGGCGGATCATCAACGTCGGCAGCGGCGTGACCCGCGTGGCGATGCCGTCGATCATCGGCTACGCGGCCACGAAGGGCGCCCTGGACGTCTTCACGCACCAGCTCGCCGCGCTGCTGGGCCCCCGCGGCATCACCGCGAACACCGTCGCCCCCGGGGTGATCGACACCGACATGAACGCGAACTGGCTGCGCGGCAACGCCGACGCCGAGGCGGAGTTCACCGCCCGTGCCGCCCTGCGGCGGGTCGGCCGGCCCGACGACGTCGCCGACGTCGCCGCGTTCCTGGCGTCCGACGACTCGCGCTGGGTGACCGCCCAGGTCATCGACGCCACCGGCGGCACCGACCTGTGAGCGGCGCGGCTAGAGCAGCGTCAGGCCCCACTCGACCTCGACGACGTGCGGGAAGCCCTCGGAGTCGGTGAAGGTCAGCTTGCCGTTGCCGGGCAGGCCGATCAGCGTGGTGCGCAGCGTGACGGTCAGGTGCATGGTGCCGTCCTCGGGCATGCCGCCCTGCGTCTGCGACAGCTCGAGCTGGCTGGTCGACGACATCGCCGTCCACTGCACCGGGCCGTCCTCGGCGGCGAGGCTGACGCTCGCGGTCTTCTCGCCGTTCAGCTGCACCTTGTTCGGGTTGACGACGAGGACGCCGCGCTCCTGCGGCGGATCCGGGGTCGGCGACGCCGGGGCGCTCGGCGACGCGGGCGTGCTCGGCGACGGCGACGGCGCGGACGACGAGGCGTCCGGCTGCGTCTGCGGGTTCATGGGCGGCGGCTGCACGCCGCCCGGCCCGCCCGCGCCGGGTCCGCCCGCCGACCCGGACGCCCGGTCGCCGTCGCCCGCGCCGGGGGACGGGGACGGGCTGGTGATCGACGGCTGCGGCTCGGTGCCGAACGGCGGCCACGACAGCGTCCCGCCGCCGATGCCGGGGCCCATCGCGACCACCGCGACGAGCGCGGCCGCGAGCGCCCCCGCCATCCCGCCGACGGTGAACAGCCAGCGGCGGGTGAACGGCGACGGGACGTCCGGCTGGATCGGCAGGCCGTCGGGGGTGAGGGCGCCGCCGCGCGCGGCGATGTCCGCGCGGTGCGCGGCGAGCTCCGGGTCGGTCGCGGTGTGCATGACGCGGTGCCGCAGCGCCGCGGGCAGCACCGGGGCGGGCGCGGCGGCGAGCAGCACGGTGGCGCGCACCCGGGCGCGGCGGCGGCAGTCGGGGCAGTCGGCGGCGTGCGCGTCGGCCGCCGGGTCGTGCTCGGCGCCCGCCGGCTCCCCGCGCCGCCGGAGCGCCTGCCACGGCCGCGCCGGGCGGGGCTCGGGACGCGACGGCACCGCCACCGGGACGTCCGGTTCCTCGGGGACGTCCGGTTCCGGGGCCGCCGCGGCGAGCACGGCGACGCTCGCGGGCGCCTGCTCGGGCACGGGCTCGGCGGCGACCGGACGGGACGGGCGGGACGCGCAGGCGCGCGCGGCGCGGCGCAGTTCGCCGGCGAGCGCGGCCTCGAACGCGGCCCGGCAGCACCGCGTCCGGGCGGCCGCGCGGCGGGCCGTCAACCCCAGCGCCGCGCCGAGCCGGGCGGGCGGCAGGCCGTGCCGGAACGCGAGCAGGACGATCTCCTGGTCGACCGGGTCGAGGTGGGCGAGGGACGCGCGCAGGAGATCGTGCAGTTCGTCGGACGGCGGCAGCTCGGCGGCGTCCGGCATTTCGGCACGGTCCAGAAAGGGCGCCTCCGCGAATTCGCCGTCCCGTTCCCAGTACAGGTCCTTGACGCGTCCGCGGCGGATGCAGCGGCGGCGCGCCGCGCCGTACAGCCAGGACCCGAGGTGGTGGTGGTCGCGCATCCGGGGGGCGCGGCGGGCGGCGTCGATGAAGGTGTCGTGGACGATCCGCGCCGCGGCCTTCCCGTCCCCCAGCATCGACAATGCGTAGTCGTAAATGCGCTCGCCGTACTCGTCGTAGACCGCGGCGAGGGCCGACTCGTCGCCCTCGTTCAGTCCTTTGACGAGCTTTCGGTCGGACGCGTCAGCGGACGGGGACAACCTCGGCATTCAAGCTCCCGGCACCGGCATGGGAGTCCGTCCCCAAGGGGGTCGTCCGGACAATCGGCCCACCTTGCATACACCCGTCGACCCCCGGAAGGCCACATGATCCCCGAAATCACCATTAACAATGACCTGAGGGTTACCGATCACGCCCCTGCGTGATCACGGAGGCCCTGACTCGACGTCAGAATGCCGTTCACGCACCGCCGGGCCGGTCCGGCCGCTGCGGCGGGATGCCGGGGAAGTCGTCGCCGAGGGCGTCGTCGTCGCGGAGCCGCGCCACGGCCCGCGAGACGGTGCTCTTGACCGTCCCGACGCTGACGCCGAGCACCTCCGCGATCTCCGCTTCGGACATGTCCTCGTAATAGCGGAGCATCACGGCGAGCCGTTGCCGCTCGGGCAGCCGGCGGAGCGCGCGGCCGAGCGCGTCCCGCATTTCGCTGCGGCGCGTGTGATCGTCGACGGGCCGGTCCGGAAGTTCATCGGTGGGGTAAATGTCGAGTTTGCGACGGCGCCACCACGAGATCTGCGTATTGACCATGGCGCGCCGGACATATCCGTCGATCGCCGCGCGATCCTGGATGCGGTCCCACGCGAGGTACGTCTTGGCGAGGGCGGCCTGGAGGAGGTCCTCGGCCTCGGCGCGATCACTGGTCAGCCGCATGGCGGCGCGGAGCAGGGCGGGCCCGCGTTCCGCCACGTAGTCGCGGAACTCCTCATGCCGCGTCCTGCTCAACTCACCACCGGACCAGGGGTTGTGGAGCCGCCCGGCCGCCTTTCCGGATCTTGGACCGCGCGCACTCCCGGTACAGTTGACGATCGCACGAAGATCGTAATTCCGGGCCTACAAAAAGCATATATTCGGGTCAACCAGTGCATAATCTTCAACCCAGGTAGATCAGACGTCCCCCACCTCGCGACTTATCGCGACAAATCCGTCGACAGGCTTGTCGGCACACGTGAACCTTGACTCGCTGTCCTAACAACAGCGTCCCCGCCGGCCCGGTTCCGAGAGCCGTGCCCCCACCGACGACGGAGCGCCGACGCATGCCGCCACGCCACCGCCGCGCAGCGACCCGCCGCCACCGCAGGGCCCTCCTCGGCGGCCCCGCCCGCCCGGCCGCCCCGGACCCGGACGTCCCCGCCCCGGACGTCCCGCCCGCGGAGCCGTCGATCCCCGGCCCGTTCGCGTCGTTCCACGGCCCAGCCCGCCGCCTCGCCCCCGTCCAGATCCACACCCGACCGCCCGCCGACACCGAAGCCGAGCACGCGGGCCCGAGCACCGACACGCCCTCCCCCGCCGCAACGAGCCCGCCGGACGGACGGACGCCGGCGGGGCAGGCGCACGTGGCGAGTCGGATCGACCGAGCGGACGAGCCGAAGCCGGCGACCGGGAGCGCTCCCGCAAGCGAGGCCGCACCGGCCGACGAGACCGATGCGGGGAGCGGGGCCGACCTCGCAGGCCAGGCGAAGCCGGCAGGCGGAACCGACCCGGCGGGCGGAACCGGCCGGGCCACCCCGGCCGGTCCGGCCCCGCGCGCCGGCGCCCAGCCGACGACCGGCGCGGAGAACGCGCAGGCCGCCCCGGGTGCGGCCGGACGGACGGGGCCGATCGGCCGCGCGAAACGGGCCGGGGGCCGGAGGAAACCGCACGCCGTGCAGGCGAGCGGGCCCGGGGCGGAGGCGGGCGCGGGCACGGGCGGGAAGCCGGGTGCGCCGACGTGGGGCGTGCGGGCCGGGACGATCGTGGACGCGGCGGCGGGCACGCTCGTGCTCGACGTCGCGGGGACGTCCGTCCGGTTCGCGGTGGACGGGGACGTGCGGGTCTGGCGCGGCGGCCGCGGCAGCGCGGGGGCGCTGCGGCCGGGGCGGCGGGCGATCGTGCGGGTGGGCGGCGGCGCGCCGGGCGCCGGCGGGTTCCGGGCCGACCGGGTCTGGGTCGACATCGAGCGCGTCGCCGGCACGATCACGGCGTGCGGGCGGGACACCGTGGAGGTGGACATGGGCCCCCATCGCGGGCGCGCCCGTGTGGTGATCCCCCCGCACGCCCTCGGGGCGGTGCAGGTCAGGCATCCGCGGATGCAGCCGGGCTACCTGTTCGACGCGATCTGCGTGGCGTCGCCGGACGGGCCGCTGGCGGTGCGGCCGGGCACGTCGCAGCCGGGGTACCGGGTGGACGATCTCGCCGCGCCCGAGCCCGCGGCGCCCGTCCCGGGAACGCTGCGCGGGACCGTGACCTGGTTCGGCGGGGTCGCCGCGCCGGCCGGGGCGGCGTATCCGGCGGTCGATCCGGAGGGGCACGCCGGGGGGTGCGCGGACGCGCCGGCGCCGTGCGTCGCGATGCCGTTCCTGTCGCTGGGCAGCGAGGTCGTGGTGCGGAACGAGTGCGGCGGGCGGGAGCGGTCCGTGCCGGTGGTCGAGTGCGGGTGCGTCGCGGCGCGGTTCTGCGACCGGTGCACCGAGTGCGGGGCGTCGCCGCGCGGCCGGATCGCCGAGCTGACGCCGGCGGCGTTCGTCGGGCTCGGCGGCGAGCTGGACGCGGGCTGCTTCAACGCGACGGTGCGTCCGGTGCTCGGCGGGAGGGCGGCGCGATGGTGACGGCGGCGCAGGACGCGCAGGTCCTGCTGCTGGCGGTGGTGCTGCTGGCGGCGGGCGCGGCGAAGCTGGTGTTCCGGGAGCCGGTGCCGGCGGCGCCCGACCACGTGCACGGGGTGCCGGTCCCGGCGGGCGTCGCGCGGGTGACGGCGCTGCGGCACGGCCGCCGGACGAGCGTGTGCCTCGGGCTGGGCGAGGGCGTCCTCGGGCTGGGGCTGCTGCTGTCGTCGCACCTGTCGGTGCGGCTGGCGGCGACGGCGGCGTTCGCGGCGGCGACGTGGGTGGTCGGCGAGCTGCGGGTGCGGCGGCCGGACGCCGGGTGCGGGTGCTTCGGCGGGCTCAGCGGGAAGCGGGTGGGGCGGCGCGGCGTGGCGCGGGCGGTGCTGCTCACGGCGGTGGCGGTGGCCGCGCTGGGGGCGCCGCACACCGGGCTGGACGCCCTGCGCGGCGGGCACGTGCCGGTCGCCGCGGTGTTCGCGGTGGAGCTGGCGCTGTTCGCGGCGCTGTCCCCCGAGCTGACGGCCGTGCTCGGGCGGCGGCGCCTGCCGGGGGCGCGCCCGGTGACGCCGTGCGAGCGGCGGCGGAGCCCGCTGGCGGAGACGTACGCGACGCTGCACGGCAGCCCCGAGTGGGCGGTGCACGAGGACGCGGTGACGAGCGCCGTGCCGCTGGACGTCTGGCGCGAGGGCTGCTGGCGGTTCCTGGCGTTCCCGGCCCGCCTGGACGGACGGGACGTGCGGCTCGTGTTCGCGGTGTCGACGGCGGAACGCGACCGCGTGGTGCGCCCCGCCCGCGTGCAGGCCGAACCGCGGCTGTCCGCGGCTCTCTAGCCCTGTATCGGGACAGTCCGATAAAGCCCTAGAGAACGATCGCGATCGACCTCGCGATGGTTCTCTAGGGCTTTCTACGTCGGCCCGTAGATACGTCTATAGATCGATGCGCAGGAAAATCTAGGCTTCTCTAGGATCGAGGCTAGAGAAGCGAATAATTCTCACGAAGGTTGATGCGGCTCTCTAGCGATCCATGCGGCGAAAGCTAGAAAGCGCTAGAGAACGTCAGAGGCCGTCAGAGAGAGGAGCCGGGGCGGCGGCGGGTCAGCCGGGCTGGGAGCGGAGGAACTTGCCGAAGTGCGGCACCGTGAACGCGATCATGCCGCGCTCGGCGCTGTAGATCAGGCCCTTCTTGATGAGGCCGTCGCGGGCGGGCGACAGGCTGGACGGCTTGCGGCCCAGCTCCTCGGCGACCGCGGCGGTCGGGACGGGGTCGTCGCCGAGCATCGCCATCGCGCGCATGTAGTCGCGCTCGGCGGGGGTGGCCCGCTCGTAGCGGCTGCCGAAGAAGCCGACGGCGAGTTCGCTCTCGGCCTCGGGCGCGGCGACCTTGATGTCGTCGGCGGTGATCGGGGTGCCGGGCGCGACGTCCCACACGACCTTCGCGTACGCCTGCACGAAGTACGGGTAGCCGTCGGCCGCGCCGTACAGGGCGTCCAGGGCGTCCTGGGTGAAGGTGACCTCCTCGCGCTCGGCGGGCGCGAGCAGCGCGTGGTCGGCGGACTCGCGGTCGAGCCGGTCGATGCGGGCGTACCGGAACAGCCGCTCGCTGTAGGACTTGCTCGCCGACAGGACGGCCGGGAGGTGCGGCAGCCCGGCGCCCACCACGATCAGCGGGCCGCCGACCTGCGACAGCTCGTGGCAGGCGGCGCACAGCGCGGACACGTCGTCGGCCGGGACGTCCTGCATCTCGTCGACGAACAGCGCGATGCCGACGCCGACGTCGGTCGCGACGGACGCGGCGTCGACGAACAGCTCGGTGAGGTCGATCTCGAGGTCGCCGGAGTCGGCGCGGCCGCGCGCGGCGGGCACGTCGATGCCGGGCTGCCAGCGGTGCACCCGCGCCTTCGCCTTGCCGGACGGCTCCTCGCCGGCCTGCGCGAACGCCTTGAGCACGCCGAGGAAGCCGTCGATGCGGTCGGGCGCGCGGTGCCGGGGCGCGAGCTCCCGGACGGCGCGGTGCAGCGCCGACGCGACCGGGCGGCGGATCGACTGGTCGGGCCGGGCCTCGATCTTGCCGGTGCCCCACAGCCGCTGGATCGCCATCGAGCGGAACGCGTTGAGCAGCACGGTCTTGCCGACGCCGCGCAGACCGGTGACGATCATGCTGCGTTCGGGACGGCCGCGGGCCACCCGTTCGAGCACGACCTCGAACTGCCTCAACTCGCGGTCGCGGCCGGCCAGCTCGGGGGGACGCTGCCCGGCGCCGGGGGCGTAGGGATTGCGCACGGGGTCCACGCTCTCGGACTCTATGAGGCGGTATAGCTGCGGCCGTAGATTTGCGTAGAAACCGCTGCGGCGTGTCGCGGGCCGCCGATGGCACGCGGCCCCGGCCGCCATCGTCGCCGCCGCCGTCCCGTCGCGGATCGCCGTCGTCGCCATGTCGCCTCCCCGGGCGGGCGCGTTCGCGGGCTGGATACGAAGCCGTCGAACCTCTGTTCGACTCGTTCGAACACAGTAGCGCACGCGCCCGCCGCCGTCACACGAACCGGGCGGGTTCGCGGCGGATTCAGGCGAGGGACTCGTCGGCCTCCGACCGGTGCGGGACCTTTTCGGCCGGGACCGTCCCCATGCGTCCGGCCTGGAAGTCCTCGAACGCCTGGACGATCTCGTCACGGGTGTTCATCACGAACGGCCCGTACCGCGCGACGGGCTCGCGGATCGGCAGGCCGCCCAGCACGAGGATCTCCCAGCCGTGCGCGCTCGCCTGCGGCTGCGTGTCGGCGGCCCGGACGACCAGGCCGTCGCCGGTCCCCTTGCGGTGCGAGCCGCCGAACACGGCGAGCCGCCCCTCGTCCAGCGCGACCTCCTCCACGCCGACCGTCCCGCGCCCGGACAGCACGTACACCATCGCGTTGAAGTCGCGCGGCCACGGCAGCGTCAGCCGGGCGCCCGGCGCGACGGTCGCGTGCAGGTAGTTGATCGGCGTGTAGGTGACGCCCGGCCCGTCGTGCCCGGCGAGCGATCCGGCGATGACGCGGACGAGCGACGACCCGTCGTCCGCGGCGAGCAGCTTCACGTCGCGCGCCTCGATGTCCTGGTAGCGCGGCGCGACCCACTTCTGCGCCCGGGGCAGGTTCACCCAGAGTTGCACGCCGTGGAACAGCCCGCCCTGGGCGACGAGCTCGGGCGGCGGCTGCTCGATGTGCTGGATGCCGGACGCGGCGGTCATCCACTGCGTGGCGCCGTCGGTGATGAGGCCGCCGCCGCCCGTCGTGTCCTGGTGCTGGAACGCTCCGTCGATGATGTAGGTGACGGTCTCGAAGCCGCGGTGCGGGTGCCAGGGCGTCCCCTTCGCCTCGCCGGGCCCGTACTCGACGGCGCCCATGTGGTCCAGCAGCAGGAACGGGTCGGCGAGCGACAGGTCGATGCCGGGGAACGGACGCCTGACCTGGAAGCCCTCGCCCTCCAGGTGCTTCTTCGCGGTGACGACCTTGGCGACGCGGCGCCAGTCGGTGTCGCCCTCCGGGAGCAGGGGCAGGCGCGGCAGGGTCAGCGGGTTCGCGGTCACGGCGGGCATGGTGTCTCCCCTCGGTCGGCGCCGGTCGGCACCGGACGCTCGTCCCGCACAACCTAGTTGATGGTTCAACTATTTCCGTCTCGGGGTACCTTCTGTACCGTCGGCGGGGACGCCGCGGCGACGCGCGGCGTGCCGAGCGCATTAATTGAACGTTCAATCTGTGTTCTATACTGGTGCGTATGAGCGAACCGCGCTGGCTCGACGCCGCACAGCAGCGCGACTGGCGTGCCTACGTGGACGGCAGCGTCCGGCTGAGCGAGATCATGGAACGCGACCTCAAGGCCAAGCACGGCCTGTCGCTGTCGGAGTACGAGATCCTCGTCCGGCTCTCCGAGGCGCCCGACCGGCGGCTCCGCATGGCCGAACTCGCCGAGAACGCCAGCCAGTCGCGCAGCCGCCTCTCCCACACCTGCGCCCGGCTGGAGTCCAAGGGCCTCGTCGAGCGCGACAACTGCCCGAGCGACAAGCGCGGCGTCTTCGCGAACCTCACCGAAGCGGGCATCGCCGCGCTCGAACGGGCCGCGCGCGACCATGTCGAGACCGTCCGCGAGTACCTCATCGACATCATCGAGCCCGCGGACCTCGAGGCCGTGGGCCGCGTCTTCACCGCCGTCCTCAAGCGGCTGGAGGCCGGGCCCGGACGTCCCTAGCCCCTCGGGGCCCGGGGCGGAGCGGCCGGGTCAGAGCGGCCGGGTCAGAGCGGGGCGGTCAGGCCGGTGAGCAGGCCGACCGAGATCAGGCTGAGGAACACCCAGCCGAACATCATCCCGTAGCCGAACGTCCGCCACCGTCCGCCGACCCGCCACACCAGCAGCCCGCCCAGCCCGAACGCGAACACCAGCAGGGCCACGAACTGCGGCAGGACGTTCGGACGGTCCGACGACATCAGCGGCGCGTACATCATCACCAGGTCGACGAAGGCGAACGCGCAGCAGCCCCCGGCGAGCGCGGACACGTCCCGCCCGACGAACGCGCGGACCCGCTCGACGAACGCCTCCGCGCGGTCCGTCCGGATCCGCGGCCCCGGCGTCCGCTCGACCTCCACCTGCTGCGCCACCGCGAAGATCTCGTCCTCGAGCGACGCGCCGTCGCGCTCCCGCTCCTCCGGATCCGCCATACCGGCTCCCTGGCCCGAGGTCGCCGGGTGCCCCGCCCGGCCCTGGAATAAGGTGCGGCGCCCGTCCTGCCCGGCCCCGTTCTCCGGCGGGCGCGCCCCCTTCGGAACCGTAGCGAATCCCGGTGTGACGCGCAGGGCATGGCGCGTGTCATTCTGGAGTCATGCCAGGTAGCAGGCTTGCGAAGGGTGCGGCGACCGCCGCCGCGGTGCTCACGCTGGGGGTCGCGGCCGCGTGCGGCGGCGGCGACGGGGACTCCGAGGGCACCGCCCCGGCGTCCCCGCCGACCGCGACGGGAACGGCGGACTCGCCGACGGCGGCGCCCACGAACATGGAATTCCGCTCGGAGGTCAAGGAGGTGACCGCCCGCGACCTGCCGGACTCGTGGCGCGAGGGCTGTCCGGTGCCGCCCGGCGACCTCCGGATGATCGAGATGACGTACTGGGGGTTCGACGACCGTCCGCACACCGGCGGCCGGCTCGTGGTGAACGAGAGCGCCGCCGACGACCTCGTCTCCGTCTTCCGGAAGCTGTACGAGATGCGGTACCCGATCGACCGCATGGAGCCCGTCGACAAGTACGACGGCAGCGACTTCGACTCGATCGAGGCCAACAACACCTCGGCCTTCAACTGCCGCCAGGCGACCGGCTCGGGCTCCTGGTCCCAGCACGCCTACGGCCTCGCCGTGGACATCAACCCGTGCCAGAACCCGTACGTCAGCGCCGACGGCTCGATCGCGCACCCCGACTGCGTCAAGTACGGGAACCGCGACCTCGACGAGCCCGGCATGATCCACGCCGGCGACGACGTCGTCGACGCGTTCGCGTCGATCGGCTGGGGCTGGGGCGGAACCTGGACGGGCGCGAAGGATTATCAACACTTCTCGTCCAACGGCCGCTGACCGGCGGGCGCCGCTACCCGAAGGCCGGGGACTACATCATCAGGAACGCGATCACGGCGATCGCGATGACGACCACGACCGCGGCGATGCCGAGGACGAGGCCCTTGTTCATGCCCGGCGCCTTCGCCGGCTGCTGCGGCGCCTGGCCGGCGAAGTTCTGGAACTGGTGTGTCGTGCCCGCGGGATCGTTCGGTGTCTGCGACATGCGGACGAGCGTAACGGATCACTGACGGGCGTACATGGACAATTCGCCCGCGTGTGGTGGCGGAGAGTGTGGGATTCGAACCCACGAGGACTGTCCCCAGCCCTGGGCGCTTTCAAGGCGCCTGCACTAGTCCACTATGCGAACTCTCCCGGCGACCCTTGCAGGTCGGTGCCCACGATAGCGCCCGCACGCAGGTGGCTTCGACCGCATTACGGGTTCAGGCGCCCGCCGCACGATCGCCGCCGTCCGCGCTCTCCGGGCCGTCCGGGACGCGGTACCCGGGGATGGACGGCCAGCGCACGGTCAGCACGACCGACTCCTCCTCCGCGCACCACGAGTGATCGACGCCGCGCCCCCACACCACGTAGTCGCCCTGCTCGCACAGGACGACGTCCCGTCCGGGGAACTCCAGCCGGAACCGGCCGCTGATCAGCACCAGCAGCGCGGTGCGCTTCTCCCCGTCCGTCCACGCCGCGCGGTGCTCCCCCTTCGGGTGCACGCCCCACTTGATCTCGACGTCGTCGCTGTGCCGCGCGTCCCCCGGCGGCTTGAAGTGGCCCAGCAGCCAGCCCCGGTCCGCCGCCGCGTCCACCGCGGCCTTCCCGACGTACACGCCGTCGGCGTCCGCGTCCACGTCGCCGGCCTGCACGGCTCCGGTCTCCACGCCTCGTTCGTCCATGCGCCTTTCGTACACGTCGCGCGCCCCGCGCGGACGCGGACGCGCCGTGCGTGCGCCGTCCGTCAGCCCTTGCCGGCGTCGCCGTCGGGGCGGCGGAACGCGAAGCCGTCGCCGACGACGGCCGCGAGGTTGAGGTACGCCTCGCGGGTCGGCGGCGCGAGCTGCTCCAGCTCGACCTCGGCTCCCTCTTCCAGGTGGTCGTCGTACGGGATCCGGACGACCGCGCGGCAGCGGCTCTCGAAGTGCGCCTGGAGCTTGTCGAGGTCGACCTGGCTGCGGGTGCGGTTGCGGACCATCGACAGCACGACGACGCCGTTGCGGACGAGGTGCCCGTGGTCGTGGGCCTCCAGCCAGTCGAGGGTCGCGCTCGCGGACCGGGCGCCGTCCACCGACGGGGAGCTGACCAGGACGAGCTGGTCGGCGAGGCTCAGCACGCCCGCCATCGCGGAGTGCAGCAGCCCGGTGCCGCAGTCGGTGATGCAGATCGAGTAGAACTGCTCCAGGATCACGGCGACGGCGGCGTAGTCCTCGGCGCTGAACGCCTCGCTGACGGCCGGGTCGCGGTCGGACGCGAGGACCTCCAGCCGGGCCTGGTTCTGCGACGTGAACGCGCGCACGTCCGCGTACCGGTGGATGTTGTCGCGGTTGTTCAGCAGGTCGCGGACCGTCGCGGCCGTCTCCAGCCTGACCTTGTCGGACAGGGTGCCGCGGTCGGGGTTGGCGTCCACCGCGATGACGGTGTCGCCGCGCAGCGACCCCAGCATCGAGCCGAGCCCGGTGGTCGTGGTGGTCTTGCCGACGCCGCCCTTCAGCGACATCACCGCCACCCGGTGGTGCCCGCCCGCGACCTGGGTGCGGGCGCGGGCGACGAGGTCCTTGCGGCGCAGCTCGCCCTGGGACTCGCCCAGGTGGAGGTTGCCGCCGCTGGCCTTGTAGACGGCGCGGCGCCAGCCGGACGACGGCGCGATGCGGCGCTCGCCGAGCAGGTTCTCGGAGCTGAGGCTGTCGGCGGCGCCCGGGTCGGGCTCCTGCTGCTGCTGGGGGTGCGGCTGCTGGGGCTGCTGCGGGTAGCCGGCCGGGTAGACGTACCCCTGCATCGGCTGGCCGGTGTTCGGGTCGATCGGCGCGTACGGCTGCCCGGTGGCGGGGTCCACCGGGGGGTACGGCTGCCCCGTGGCGGGATCGACCGGCTGGTACGGCTGGGCGGCGGCCGCGTTCGGGTCGTAGGGCTGCCCGGTGTTCGGATCGACCTGCGGGTACGGCGGCGGGGTCGCCGGGCCGGGCTGGTAGGGCTGGCCCGTGTTCGGGTCGACCTGCGGGTACGGCGGCGGTGTCACGGGGCCGGGCTGGTACGGCTGGCCGGTGTTCGGATCGACCGGCTGGTACGGCTGGGACGCGGCGACGTTCGGGTCCTGCGCGGGGAACTGCCCGATCTCCCAGGGCTGCTGCGCCTGGAACGGCTGGGGCTGGGGCTGCGGCTGCTGCCCGGCCGGGTCGAGCGGCGGGAGCTGCGACGGGTCGTACCCCTGGTAGCCGGTGGCGCCCGGGTACGGCGGCGGGAGCATCCCGCCCTCGAACGGCTGCGGCATCGGCCCGCCGTCGTACTGCGCGGGCTGCGGGGGCTCGTACTGCGCGGGCTCGTACTGCGCGGGCTGCGGGGGCTCGTACTGGGCGGGCTGCTGCGGCTGCTGCGGATCGCCGTAGCCGGGGAAGCCGGGCGGCGGCGGCACGGGGGCGTCCGCCTGCGTCTCCTGCGGCGGGGCGCCGGGCATCGGGGGCTCCTGGACGGGCGGCTCCTGGACGGCCGGGGGCGCCGCGAGCCACGGGTTGCCGACGGGCTCGGGGGGCGGCGGCGCGCCGCCCTGCGGCAGCTGCCCGGGGGCCGGCTCGGCCGGGTCGTCCGGCCGCTGCTCGGAGAGGTCGGGCCGCTGTCCGGGGGACTCGGGCGCCGAGCCCGACGGCCGCCCCGTCGCGTCATCGTTCATCGCGTCCAGAGAGGCCAGCCGCTCCTCGAGGGAGCGCCCGTCGTGCTCGTTCCTTGCCACCGTTTCTCCCCTCGGCACCCTCTGACGATCAATCCGGAGCAGGGTGGGCATAGACCCCCGGAACAGCGTACCCGCGTGTCATTACCACGCATCCACTCCGTAGATCGACTTTGACGCGGTGTGGCCGAAATGCCGCGAACGGCGTGTATCGCGGGCGATCCCGTTCGTCCGTTCTTCGACCGCGCGTCACCCGGACGGAACCGGCGGACGACCTGTACCGGCCCAGCGGATAACGTGAACGCATGCGTGCGATCGTGATCCGCGAGCCCGGCGATCCGGACGTCCTGGAATGGACGACCGTGCCGGACCCGGCCGCGGGACCGGGCGAGGTACTGATCGAGGTCGCGGCGAGCGCGGTCAACCGCGCCGACGTCATGCAGCGGCTCGGCTTCTACCCGCCGCCCGACGGCGCGCCGCCCTACCCGGGCCTGGAGGTGTCGGGACGGGTCGTCGAGGTCGGCGAAGGCGTCGCGTGGCCCCGGGTCGGCGACGAGGTGTGCGCGCTGCTCGCCGGCGGCGGGTACGCGGAGCGGGTGGCGGTGCCCGCCGGGCAGGTCCTGCCGATCCCGGACGGCGTCGACCTGGTGGACGCCGCGGGCCTGCCGGAGGTCGCGTGCACCGTGTGGTCGAACGTCTTCATGCTGGGGCGGCTGCGGGCCGGGGAGACGCTGCTCGCGCACGGCGGCGGCAGCGGCATCGGGACGCTCGCGATCCAGCTCGCGAAGGCGCGCGGCGCCCGGGTCGTCTGCACGGTGGGCAGCCCGGAGAAGGCGGAGCGGTGCCGGGAACTGGGCGCGGACGTCGCCGTGAACTACCGCACCGAGGACTTCGTCGACGCCGGCCCGTACGACGTGATCCTCGACCTGATCGGTGCCAAGTACCTGGCCCGGAACGTGGCCGCGCTCGCGGTCGGCGGCCGCCTTATGATCATCGGCCTGCAGGGCGGGACGAAGGCCGAGCTGGACATCGGCACGCTGCTGCGCAAGCGCGCGATGGTGCACCCGACGTCGCTGCGGTCGCGTCCCGTCGAGGAGAAGGCGGAGATCGTCGCGGGCGTGCGGGAGAACGTGTGGCCGCTGATCGCGTCCGGGGACGTCCGTCCGGTGGTCGACCGGCGGATCCCCATGGCGGACGCGGCGCGCGCGCACGAACTGCTCGAAGAGAGCGGACACGTCGGCAAGATCCTGCTGACCGTGTGAGGATGAGGGGATATGAGCGAGCCTTCGAAGAACGAGTCCGAACAGGAGCCTCAGGTTCTCGTGGTGGGCCCCGGCGGCATCGCCATGGAGGGCGGTGACACGGATAAGGCCGACAAGTCGGTCGCCGAGATGGTCGAGCAGCCCGCAAAGGTCATGCGGATCGGCGGGATGATCCGCCAGCTGCTCGACGAGGTGAAGGCCGCACCGCTGGACGAGGCGAGCCGCGCGCGGCTCCGCGAGATCCACAAGTCGTCCATCAAGGAGCTGGAGGACGGTCTGGCGCCCGAGCTCGTCGAGGAACTGGAGCGGCTCTCGCTCCCGTTCACCGAGGGGCACGTGCCGAGCGAAGCCGAACTGCGCATCGCACAGGCCCAGCTCGTCGGCTGGCTGGAGGGCCTCTTCCACGGCATCCAGACCACCCTGTTCGCCCAGCAGATGGCGGCGCGCGCGCAGCTCGAACAGATGCGCCGCGCCCTCCCCGCCGGGATGGTTCCCCCCACGGAAGACGAACAGAAACAGCACGGCACGCGCCACGCGACCGGCCCGTACCTGTAGACGCCTTGACGTTCGGGCCGCACCCGCCCCGGGTGCGGCCCACACTTCTCTAAGGGCAGGGCAGCTTTACGGGAACAGGCGCTCGAGCACCTGGGCGACGCCGTCGTCGTCGTTGCGGGCCGTCCGGTGCGTGACCGCCGCCAGCACCAGCGGGTGCCCGTTCGCCACCCCGTACGACGTCCCCGCCCAGCCCAGCATCGGCAGATCGTTCGGCATGTCCCCGAACGCGACCACGTCGGCCGCGTCCACCCCGCGTTCCGCGCAGAACTCCGCGAGCGCCGTCGCCTTCGTCACCCCGTGCGCGCTCATCTCCAGCAGCCCCCGGCCCGACGAGTGCGTCACCGTCACCAGGTCGCCGACCGCCTGCACCGCCTTCTCCGCGAGCACGTCCGGATCGGCGTCCGGATGGAACGCCAGCAGCTTCGTGCCCGGACGTGCCACCAGCTCCGCGTCGTCGACGAACCGGCCGCCGAGCGCCTCGGCGTCCCAGCGGCCCAGGCTGTAGCGCGAGTCGAACACGAAGCCCGTCGGGTACTCGACCGCGAACCGCAGCTCCGGCGACACCCCCCGCAGCCGCTCGATCGCCTCGCCCAGCACGTCCGTCGCGATCTCGTGCGCGCGCAGCACCGTCTCGGTGTGCAGGTCGTACAGGACGGCCCCGTTCGCGCAGATCGCGACGCCGTGATGCCCGACCGCCGCGGCGATCTCGGTCATCCAGCGCGGCGGCCGTCCGGTGACCATGACGAGCAGCGCCCCGGCGCGCTCGACGCGGGCGAGCGCGTCGACCGTGCGGGCCGAGATCCTCCCGTCGGACCGGACGATCGTGCCGTCGAGGTCGGTGGCGATAACGCGGGGCGCGGGCTTGGTCATGTCACCTTCCAGTGCAGCTGAATCACACCCTAGGCGACCGCACAACCCACTTGTCCGCCGAGTGGCCCCTTATCGCGTTCGTCCCACATGCACCACGGCCCGGGACGGACGTCCCGGGCCGCGCGCGTCGAAGCCGTTCAGCGGGCGACGGGCTCCAGCACGTCCGTCCCGAGGAACTTCCGCAGCGCCTCGGGCACCCGCACCGAACCGTCCGCACGCTGGTGGTTCTCCAGGATCGCGACCATCCACCGCGTCGTCGCGAGCGTCCCGTTGAGGGTCGCGACCGGCTGGTTCTTGCCGTCCGCGTCCTTGTGCCGGACCGACAGCCGCCGCGCCTGGAACTCCGTGCAGTTCGACGTCGACGTGACCTCCCGGTACGTCCCCTGCGACGGCACCCACGCCTCGCAGTCGTACTTGCGGGCCGCGCTCGCGCCGAGATCGCCCGCCGCCACGTCGATCACCCGGTACGGGATCTCGACCTTGGCGAGCATCTCCTTCTCCCACTCCAGCAGCCGCAGATGCTCCTCGTGAGCGTCGGCCGGGTCGCAGTAGGAGAACATCTCGATCTTGTCGAACTGGTGCACCCGGATGATGCCGCGGGTGTCCTTGCCGTACGAGCCCGCCTCCCGCCGGAAGCACGACGACCACGCCGCGTACCGCCGCGGCAGCGCGTCGATGATCTCGTTCATGTGGTACGCCGCGAGCGGCACCTCCGACGTGCCCACGAGGTACAGGTCGTCCTCTTCCAGGTGGTACACCTCGGCGGAATGGGCGCCGAGGAACCCGGTGCCCTCCATCGCGTCCGGCTTCACCAGCACCGGCGGATACATCGGGACGAACCCGTTCGAGACGGCCTGCTCCATCGCGAGGTTCAGCAGCGCGTACTGCAGCCGCGCCCCCACGCCCGTCAGGTAGTAGAACCGCGCGCCCGACACCTTCGCGCCGCGCTCCATGTCGATCGCGCCGAGCGCCTCGCCGAGCTCCAGGTGGTCCTTCGGCGCGAAGTCGAACTCCGTCGGCTCCCCGACGTGCTCCAGGACGACGAAGTCCTCCTCGCCGCCCGGCGGGACGCCGTCCTCGACGACGTTCGGGACCGCCTTCAGCAGCGCGTCCAGCTCCGCACCGAGCCGGTCGGCCTCGCCCTCGGCGTCCTTGACCTGCTGCGCCAGCTCCTTCGCCCGCGCCAGCAGCTTCTCCCGCTCGTCCCCGCTCGCCCGGGACACCGACTTGCCGAAACTCTTCTGCTCCGCCCGCAGCGTCTCGAAGGACGTCAGCGCGGAACGCCGCCTCCCGTCCAGGTCGAGCAGCCGATCGACGACGCCGTCATCCTCCCCGCGCGCGCGCTGCGATGCACGCAGCCGCTCGGGGTCCTCTCGAAGAGCTCGCAGGTCAATCACAACAGCGAGGCTATCGCCCCCGCGCCGCGCACCGGATCGTTTTTCAGGCCGCGCCGCTCGCCAGCAGCGCGTGCGCCGGCAGCGCCACGCCCCCGTCCCGCTCCGGATACCCCGCCACGACCTCGTCGTACCGGGCCTTGATCCGCGCGACCGTCGCCGCGTCCTGCCGTCCCACCACCACGCCGTTGCTGCCCACCCGCGCCAGCGCGCCCAGCTCCCACCACTCGTCCGGATCGACGACGTGCTCCCACGTCACCTCCTCCACCGCGACGTCCGCGAACCCGGCCCCCACCATCAGCCGCCGGAACGCCGCCGGCTCCCCGTGCTCCATGAACGGCGGCACCGGCATGTCCGCGGGCCACGGCACCTCCGCCCGGTCGATCGCCTCCCGCACCAGCCCGAGCGCCCCCGTCCCCGGCATCGCCCAGCAGCTCACCGCCAGCCGCCCGCCCGGCCGCAGCACCCGCCGCAGCCGCGCCAGCACCGCCCCCGGATCCCCCACATGGTTGATCACGAAATTACCGACGACCGCGTCGAACGCCCCGTCCGGGAACGGCACGTCCGGCAGCACCGCCACCCGCACGTCCGCCTCCGGCACGTTCCGCCGCGCCGTCTCCGCCATCCCCGCGTCGGCGTCGACCGCCGACACCGCCGCCCCCCGCCGCACCGCCGCGGCCGACACGATCCCCGGCCCCGTCCCGACGTCCAGCGTCCGCGCCCCGTCCCCGACCCCCGCCGCGTCCAGCAGCGGCCCCACCAGGTACGCCGTCAGCCGAGCGAACCCCCGCTCATAAGCGGACGCCCGCCCGGCCCACAACTCACGCTCGAACGAATCAAAGTCCACCCCGGCAGTGTGCCGGATCAGCGGGGGTCGGCGGGTGGGGTGCCGCCGATGGCGGTGAGCCAGGCGGCGGCGGCGGTGTAGTCGTCGTCGTGGGTGCCGCGGCGGATCTCGGGACGGACGCGGTCGGCGCGGGGGTACGAGCCGACGTAGCGGACGTCGGCGCAGATGCGGCGCAGGCCCATCAGGGCCTCGCCGACGCGGGCGTCGCGGACGTGGCCCTCGAAGTCCATCCAGAAGAGGTAGGAGCCGAGGCCCGCGCCGGTGGGGCGGGACTGGATGAGCGTCAGGTTGATGCCGCGGACGGAGAACTCGGTGAGGATCTCCAGGAGGGCGCCGGGGTGGTCCTCGCCGATGAAGGCGACGACCGTGGTGCGGTCGGTGCCGGTGGGCTCGGGCGGGGCGCAGGGGCGGCGCAGGACGATGAAGCGCGTGACGGCGTCGGCGATGTCGTGGATGTCCTCGGCGAGGACGGTGAGGCCGTAGCGGGCCGCGGCGAACGAGCCGGCGAGCGCGGCGTCGTAGTGGCCGTCGGCGACGCGCTGGGCGGCCTCGGCGTTCGACGTCGCCGCGTGCCATTCGGCGTGCGGGACGTTGCCGGCGAGCCAGCGGCGGCACTGGGGCTGCGCGATGGGGTGCGAGGCGACGGACTTGATGTCCTCGATCGCGGTGCCCGGACGGACGAGCAGGGCGAACGTCACGGGGAGGTGGATCTCGCCGACGATCTGCAGGGGCTCGCCGGTGGCGAGTTCGTCGAGGGTGGTGGGGACCGAGCCCTCGACGGAGTTCTCCAGCGCGACGACCGCGGCGTCGGCGTCGCCGCGGCGCAGGGCGTCCAGGACGGCCGGGACGGTCGCGTACGGGACCTGCTCGGCGTCGGCGGCGCCCGGGACCGACAGGAGCGCCGCCTCGGTGAACGTGCCGCGCGGACCCAGGAAGGCGTAGCGTTCCGGCCTGGCGTCTGCGGTCACGAGGTCCCCCGACGGTGGTGTGGAAAGTCACGCCTGACGTGGGCGTGGCGAGAGAGACCGATTCTACTTGCCGTCAGGTGCGCGTCGTGGTCGCCTCGTCGCCGAAGTCGGCGAGGGGGTCGTCCATGGAGACGACGGGGCCCTTGCCGAGGCGGGCGGCGCGCAGGGCCTGGTTCTCCTCGGGGGAGAGCCGCTCGACGGGCTGCCCCGCCTGGACGGCCTTGGCGTAGGTGCGCGTCTCGGTGCGCCCGTTGATGGAGCTGATGACGACGCCGTCGCCGACGGCGTTGAGCAGCGCGAGGGAGAAGGAGCGCCGCCCCGTCATCTCCTTGAGGGCGTCGTAGTGCACGATGGCGAGGTCGCGCAGGGCGCACTCGTCGACCGTGCCGCCCGCTATCTGGAGCTGACGCCGCAGCATGTGCCCGCATTCGTCGACGACCTGATTCACCCGGTTGTGGGCCACCACCGCGATGGACAGGCCCACGACTCCGGCGACCAGGCCGGCGACGGCCACCGTGACCAACATCACGGGCCGAGCGTACCCACCTCCACCCGCTTCTGCGAAGGATCCCGAGGGTGATCGTCGCGTAGCGCTCTGTCGACGAGCCAGCGGCCGAGGACGAAGACGGACGCGATGGCCGCCAGACCGAACAGATCCTGGATCACACGGCCGAAGAATTCGGCGACATATCCGTGTTCGGGGCCGATCATCCGGGCGCCCCACCAGGGCAGCGGCCACAGGAAGTAGAACCACGTCGCCGCGCCGAAAAGACATCTTCGCGTGTCTCGCCCATCGCCCACCAGAGCCCCGATGACCGGGATCATCCAGACGAAGTGGTGAATCCACCCGACAGGGGACAGCAGGACGGACAGCAGGCCGGTGATCGAGACCCCGGCGAGCAGCAGGCCGTAGGACTCCGGACGGTCGGCGGCCGGGAGGTGGTCGGTCCCCGGGAACGTCCGGGACGGCGGCCCGGCGAGCGCGTCGGCGGCGCGGGTCGCGCGGAGCGCGAGCATGAACCCGACGTACGCCATGGCCAGCCAGAGGACGAGCCACACCGCGGACCGGACGGTCCCCTCCGGCAGGACGCGCGCGACGATGCCGTTGATCGCCTGGTTCGTCGTCCCGTCGATCGCGCCCGTCCGGTCGCCGCCCTGCAGCAGCGCGCCGAACCAGTAGTCGACCGAGTCGGACGGCAGCAGCATGAACCCGAACAGGGTCGCCCCGACGGCCGTCATGACCGCGTTGCCCGCGGCGCGGAACCGTCCGGTGATCAGGAAGTAGATGAGGAAGACGCCCGGCACCAGCTTGATCGCGACGGCGAGCCCGACGAGGACGCCGCGCGGCCAGCGCGGCGAGCGCGAGCAGCAGTCGGCCAGGCACATCGCGAGCAGGAACAGCCCGACCTGCCCGAACCGGATCTGGTCCCGGTCCGGCAGGATCCACGCGGCGGCCCCGACGAGCGCCCCGGTCGCGAGCGGCGCCCAGCGTCCCGTCCGCCGGATCAGGTCGCGGAACGAGTACCGGACGACGACCACGAGCGCCGCGTAGATCAGCGCCGTCCAGACGATCTGGGCCGCGCCCCACGGCAGCAGCGTGAACGGCACGGCGAGCGCGGCGGCGAACGGCGGGTAGGTGAAGGGGAGGAACTGCGGCGGCTGCGTGAGCACCTCGTACAGCGGCGCGCCCCGCAGGATCGCGCGCCCGCCCTCGCGGTAGACCTCGAGGTCGACGAGCCGCTGGTCGGGCGGGTTGGTGAGCCAGTGCGAGGCGATCGGCGCCACCGCGACGACGGCGACGACGACCCCGGCCAGCACGATCAGCAGGTCCGCCGGCCCGCCGCCCACCGCCCGAGATCCCTTGCGCCACATTTCGCCGAGTCTATTTGGGCGGCCGCGTCCCCAGGCTCGCCGCGATCACTTCCTCGCCTCCCGTCCGGGTGTCCGCGGCCTGACGTCCGGGCCAACACGAGGGATCGCGACGACGCCATACACTCGACGCCATGGTTCAGCGGGGGACGAGGGCCGGGATTCTCCTTGCGACCCTCGCTGCGGTGGTCGCCGGGGTGGCGGGGCTGTCGGTCCTGTTCGCGCCGCCGGCGGCGGCGGAGCCCGCGGGACGCGTGGTCGTCGTGGGCGTTCCGGGGCTGCTGTGGAGCGACGTCGACCGGGAGAACACGCCCGCGCTGTGGAGCCTGGTCGAGGACGGGTCGAGCGCGGCGCTGAGCGTGCGGACGACGCGGCGGCTGACGTGCCCGACGGACGGGTGGCTCACGGTGTCGGCGGGGCAGCGGGCCCGGCTGCCGGACGGGAACTGCGCGCTGCCCGCGACGCCCGTCACGTCGGGTGCGGGGGTGCCGCAGGGCGGGGCGGTCGCGCCCGGGTGGCCGGCGATCGTGAAGGACAACGCGGGCACGGGCTACCGCGCGAAGGCGGGGCTGCTCGGGGACGCGGTGCACGCGGCGGGCGGCTGCACGTTGGCGGTGGGGCCGGGCGCGGTGTTCGGGCTCGCCGACGGGAGCGGGCGCGTGGACCGGTACGCCGGCTCCCCCGGTGAGGTGCGGCCCGCGGACTGGGCGGCGTGCCCGGTCGCGGGGGTGGCGGTGGACGACGTCTTCCGCGCGCACGTCGACGCCGGGGTGGAAGCGGACGGCGAGCCGGTCGAGCTCACCGCGGACGAGCGGGGCGCGGCGGCGGCCGCGGCGGACCGCCGGGTCGCGCGGGTGCTGTCGAGCGTGCCGGACGGGACGACCGTGCTGGTCGCGGGCCTCGCGGACGCGAGCGCGGACCCGCACCTGCACGTGGCGGTCGCGAGGGGCGAGGGGTTCGGCGACGGGTACCTGACGTCGGGCGCGACGCGGCAGCAGGGGCTCGTGACGCTCACGGACCTGACGGCGACCGCGCTGGAGGAGCTCGGGCTGGAGCGGCCGGACGCCGCGGTGGGTTCGGCGTGGCGGGGCGAGCCCTCGGACGACGCGGCGGCCGAGCGGGTGGAGGCGCTGGACGACGACGACGTGGCGGCGCAGGGGATCAGCGCCGTGCAGACGTCGTTCTACTGGGTGCTGTTCGCGGCGCAGCTCGTCGCGTACGGTGCGGCGGCGCTGGCGCTGCGGCGGCTCGGCGGGGACCGGCGGTCGCGGGCGCGGATCCTGGGCGGGACGCGGGTGATCGCGCTGTTCGGCGGCGCGGTTCCGGCGGCGACGTTCCTGACCGGGCTGCTGCCGTGGTGGCGGGCGTCGAATCCGACGGTGATGCTCGTCCTGACGGTGCTGGGGTTCGGGGCGCTGCTGACGGGGCTGTCGCTGGCGGGACCGTGGCGGAGGTCGGTGTTCCTGCCGGGGCTGGTGATCACTGCGGTGACGGCGGTGGTGCTGGCGCTCGACGTGATGACCGGGTCGCACCTGCAGCTGAACACGCTGATGGGGTACACGGCGCTGATCGCGGGACGGTTCTACGGGTTCGGCAACCAGGCGTTCGCGCTGTTCGCGGTGGCGGCGATCCTGACGGCGGCGTGGCTGACGGAGTTCCCGCTGCGGCGGGAGCGGACGGCGGTCGCGGCGGCGCTGGTGGCGGTCATCGGGGTGGTCGCGGTGGCGGTGGACGGGCTGCCGGCGTGGGGCAGCGACTTCGGCGGGGTGCTGGCGATGGTGCCGGCGTTCGCGATGCTCGGGATGCTGGTGACGGGCCGGCGGGTGTCGCCGGTGAAGCTGGCGGCGTTCTGCGCGGCGGGCGCGGCGGTGGTGCTCGGCATCTCGTACTGGAACGCGCAGAGCGCCAATCCCACGCATCTAGGGCGTTTCTGGCAGGACCTGGTGGCGGGCGAGGCGTGGGGCGTCGTCGTCCGCAAGTTCAACGCGATGATCGGCAGCCTCGGGTACTGGCCGTACACGGTGGCGCTGATCGCGGCGGTGATCTTCCTGTTCTTCGTGCTGGCGCGGCCGACGCGGTGGCGGGTGTCGCTGCTCGGGCGGGCCTACGAGCACAGCCGGACGATGCGGCCCGCGGTGATCAGCGCGCTGGCGGTCGGGCTGATCGGCATGCTGGTGAACGACTCGGGCGTGGTGATCCTGTCGGTGGCGTTCAGCCTCGCGACGCCGCTGATGCTGGCGGCGGGGCTGCGGTCGCTGGAGATCGACCTGAACGCAGGCACAGAAACACCAGGGCCAGCAGAAGCGCGACCAGAGTCCACGGAACGACCGTCGGCCGAACGGTCGTGAAGAGCCACGACAGGTCGTCCGGCATCTTGGCGAACTTCGGCGCGCGCGCGGGCAGGTAGGCGAGGCTGAGCGCGGTGGTGTGGGCGAGCAGGACCCAGTCGATGCGCGTCCACGGGAGCAGTGCGAGGAGCGCCCACCCGAACCCGTCGTACCAGGGCAGCGCGTAGGGGGCGGCGAGGAGCCATGCGAGGACGAACGCCGCCGAGACGCGCGTGTGCTCCGCGGCGTCGTCCCGGGGAAGGGCGCGGACGAGCAGCGCGAACAGCCCGAGGGCGAGCAGCACCATCCCGATCTTGATGAGGCCCCGGTTGGAGCCGCGGCCCATCGCGTCGTCCAGCAGGTGCCAGGGGGTCGCGAACGAGACCATGTCGCTGGCCCGGTTGATCTGGTCGAGGGCGTGCGGGCCGGCGAGGGCGTACCCGGCGGCGACGGCGGCTCCGGCGCCGCCGAACAGGGCGAGGAGGCGGAGCCGCGCGTGCCGGTCGCGCAGCAGGCTCCACGCGGGACCGCCGCCGACGAGCGCCGCGGGGAGCTTGATCGCCGCACCGGCGCCGGTCAGCGCGCCCGCCGCGAGGGCCCGGCCCCAGCCGCGTCCGGAGAACACGGCGAGCGCCGCGACCATGGGGGCGATGGCGAGGACGTCGTTGTGCCCGCCCGACACCAGGTGGTAGAGCAGCAGCGGGTTGCACGTCCACAGGAGGGCGGTGCGCAGGCGGCGCGCGCGCGTCCGGGACGTCTTGTAGAGGATCCACGCGGTCAGTGCGAACGCCGCGACGTTGATCGCCGAGAGGGCGAACACGGTCAGCTTCACCGAGTCGCCGCCGATCCAGGACGCGAACGCCTGCCCGGCCGTCGTGATCGGCCCGTACACGCTGGGCGTCGCGCGCCACTCCTCCGGCGCGCCGATCACCGGGTCGTGCGGGACGTCCGCGGCGGTCGTCGCGTACGGGTCGTGCCCGGTGGCGGCCATCCGCCCGTACGACGCGTAGTTCAGGTGGTCGGCGGACCCGACGGGCGGCAGGAACACGAACGCGACGGCCGCAAGGAGGCCCGCCCCCACGAGCGGCAGCGGACGGACGGTCCAGCCGCGGCGCGCGGCGGCCATGCAGGCGCCCAGCCCGCCGGCGCCCAGCGCGATGCCCGCGGCGACCAGGGCCGTCACCAGGTACGGCGACGGTTCGGTGGCGAGGGAGTAGGGGGGTTCGGCGGGGGCTCCGGCGAGCGCCGGCTGGAACGCCGACGGCCCGAGCAGGGCCGTCACGAGAAAGCACAGCGTGCTCGCGCCGAGGGCGGCGAGCCCGCAGCCGCCGAGTCCGGCCGGAGCCGGGCGGGTCACGGGCGGGGGCCGCGCACCCGGGCCAGCCGCCCGGCCACCGCGGGGTCGCGGACGGCCAGGGCCCGCGCCACGTCCCGGAACTGCCGGGCGCGGTGCGCCTGCGCGCGCCAGTCGGTGCCGGTGGCGCGGTGCGCGAGCGGCACCTCCACCTCCGTCACCCGGAAGCCCCGGCGCAGCAGGTCGATGGTGAGGGCGGTCTCCACGCCGAACCCGGCGGCGAGCGGCCGGGCGGCCTCGAACGCCGGTCGGGTGAGGCAGCGCTGCCCGTTGAGCGGCTGCGTGGCCTCCCAGCCGGTGGCGCGGCGGATGCCCTCGCGGGACAGCCGCACGACGAGCCCGTGGCCGCCGAGCTTGACGGTGGTGGAGAACACCGCGATCGACATGTCGGCCTCGCCGCGCCGGACGGGTTCGACGAGCGGGGCCGCCTCGCGGGCGGTGCCGGCGAGGTCGGCGTCGAGGAACAGCAGGTGGCGCGGTTCCTCGCGGCCGTCTTCGAGCAGTTTGACGGCTTCGGCCCCGCTCTCCATGGCGCAGCCCTTGCCGCGGTTGCGGCCGTGCCGCACGACGCGCGCGCCGGCCCGTTCCGCCGCCCGGGCGGTGCCGTCGGACGACCCGTCGTCGACGACCACGACGAGGTCGGCGCCCGGCAGTTCGCGGGCGGCCTCGACGGTGTCGGCGATGCGGTCGGCTTCGTCCTTGGCCGGAATGATCACCGCTACGTCCTGCATAACGGCGATCGTAGTGCGCGCGTCGCACGCTCGTGCCGGTTCGGGCGGCGGTTCACCCGATGTTCCGGCGGTCGGTTCGGTGGTCGGTTCGGTCGGGTCAGCCGGCGTCCATGGCGGGCGCGGCCTCGGTCACGGTGAACACGGTGTCGAGCCCGGTGACCTGCAGGATCCGCTTGACGGCGGGGCGCGGGGCGGCGAGTTCGAGCGAGCCGCCCTGCTCCTTGAGCCGCTTCATGGCCGACAGCAGCACGTTCATGCCGGTCGAGTCGCAGAACTCGACGCCGCTCAGGTCGACCGTGATGTGGTCGACCTGGTCGCGCAGCAGGCCCGCGAGCGCGGCCTGCAGCCTGGGCGCGGTGTACAGGTCGAGCTCGCCGGTCGCCGTGACGACGGCGTGACCCCCTTGAGACGCGGTCGAGACGTTTAGCTCCACGTTCGGCACACTATCCCGCCGATGGCCGATGGGCCAGACGGTTCGCCGAGTCCCCTGTGACATGGGCGTGTCCGGGCGTGTCTCCCGTCCCGACCCGCCCATACCCTTTGCGTACTACGGACGGTAATTGACTGTTTTCACCCTTGCCCGGGGCCGCGATCTTCGCCGTTCGCCCCTCGCGGCGGCCCCGTTTGGGGGACGCTGAACCCGAGCAACGGCGGGCGGCTCCGCCGCCGCGCGGGCCGAGCATTGGGGGGTGCGCCGCACATGACGGCCGAAGAGCGCGAGGCGCGGCTTCGCGAACGCCTGGAGACGATCCGCGCGCGCTCGGCGAAGGCGAGCTCGTGGCGTTCGTCCACCGGGCACCTCACCCGGCTGGTGAACAAGGACGGGTTCGTCCCCGTGAAGGCGCGCCTCTCCCGGGAGGACGTCGCCTTCATCTCCGGCGCCCGCGACGAGGTGCTGGCGTTCGCCGAACTGTCTCTGCGCCTGCTCGACCTGCACCGTCCCCAGGACGCGGGCGGCATCAGCAGCGACCCCGACCGCCCCATCCGCCGCTGCCGCGCCTGCATGACCCGCTGGCCCTGCGCGACCGTCCGCCTGATGACCGAGGCCGTCGAAGGCTGACCGGGCCCGCGGCCGGGATCACGCGGGCAGTGTGATCTCGAAGCGGCAGCCGGTGTCGGAGTTGGCGACGCCGATCTCGCCTGCGTGGGCCTCGACGATGCCGCGGGCGATGGCGAGGCCGAGCCCGGCGCCGCCGCCGGGGCTGCGCGCCGCCTCGCCGCGGAACGCGACGTCGAAGACGCGCGGCAGGTCGTCCTCGGGGATGCCGCCGCAGCCGTCCGCGACCGTCACCCGCGCCCGCCCGTCCCGCACCTCCCCGACGATCTCCACGGTGCCGTCGCCGGGCGTGTGCCGGATCGCGTTCACCACCAGGTTGCGCAGCGCGCGGCCCAGCTCCCCCGTGTCGACCCGGACGGGCCCGGCGCCGCGCACGTCGCCGGTCAGCCGGACGCCCTTCGCGCGGGCGAGCGCCTCGGTGCCCGCGACCGCCTCGGCGACCAGGTCGGCGAGGCCGATCCGGCTCCGCGTCAGGCGCAGCGCGCCCGCGTGGATGCGGGACAGCTCGAACAGGTCGTCCACCATCTCCGTCAGCCGCTCCGCCTCCACCCGGATGCGGGCGTGGTAGCGGTGGACGGTCGCGGCGTCGACGACGACCTCGTCCTCCAGCGCCTCGGCCATCGCGCGGAGCCCGGCGAGCGGGGTGCGCAGGTCGTGGCTCACCCACGCGACCAGCTCCCGGCGGCTGGCCTCGAGGGCCTGCTCCCGCTCGTGCGCGGCGGCGAGCCGCGCGTAGGCGGCGTCCAGCTCGCGGGACAGCTCGGCCAGCTCCGCCGGGAGGCGCACCGCGGGCGGGCGGAACCGGTCCGCGCGGACGGCCTCGACCAGCGCCCGGTTCGCCGCGACGAGCCGGCGGCCGAGCAGCAGCGACACCGCCGTCGCCACCAGGCCCGCGGACGCCACCACCGCGAGCACGACCGACCGGTCGTGGTCGTTGATCAGCATCAGGAACGAGATCACGAGGATGCCGGCGACCGTCGCGAGGACGGTCGCCGCGCTCACCACCACGAGCTGCGTCGCGACCGACCGTCCGCGCAGCGCGTGCAGCAGGACGAGCGCGACGGCGGCCACGGTGACCGCCGCGAGCGTCGCGTATGCGGCGACGAGGAGCAGGTCGGCGAACGGGATCACGCGTCGTCCCCTTCCGCGGCGGGCTCGTAGCGGTAGCCGACGCCCCACACCGTGACGATCCGGCGCGGCGCGGTCGGGTCGTCCTCGATCTTCTCCCGGAGCCGCCGCACGTGGACGGTGACGGTCGAGGCGTCCCCGAAGGACCAGTCCCACACCTGCTTCAGCAGCTCGTCGCGGGTGAACGCGCGGCGCGGGTGGCGGACGAGGAACGCGAGCAGGTCGAACTCGCGGGCGGTCAGCGCGAGGGGCGCGCCGCACAGGACGGCCTCGTGCGCGGCGGCGTCCACGACGAGGCCGCCGTCGCGCCACGGCCCGCCCGGGTCCGCCGGGACGGACGGGACGGCGGGGCCGCGCGCCCGGCGCAGCACCGACTTCACCCGCAGCGCCAGCTCGCGGGGGCTGAACGGCTTGGTCACGTAGTCGTCCGCGCCGAGTTCGAGCCCGGCGAGCCGGTCGGTCTCGGCGCCGAGCGCGGTCAGCATCACGATCGGGACGGCCGAGGACGCGCGCAGCCGCCGGCACACCTCGAGCCCGCCGACGCCGGGCAGCATGAGGTCGAGGACGATCAGGTCCGGCGGGTGGTCGAGGGCCCGGCGCAGCGCCGTCCGCCCGTCCGCGACGCACGTCACCTCGTGGCCGTCGCGGGCCAGGTAGCGGGCCACGACCTCGGCGACCGTGGGGTCGTCGTCCACCACCAGGATGCGGCCGGGGGCGGTCACGGGGTCACCGGCCGGGGGGTTCTCGCGCACGTCACGGGTCCAAGCTACGGATCTCACCGGCCGTTCACCGCACGCGTCATCACTCTGTAAGGACTCGAATGCGGACCGAACAGGGGACTTCACACTCGGCGACGATCGACGCTTTAATGGCCGAATGCCGCAAACTCGCTCCGCGACCTCCAACGGCGCCGTCTTCGCGCTCATCATGGTCGGGGGCGCCCTCGCCACCGGCGTCGCGATCGTCCTCACGATCTTCCGGAACTACCACGGCACGCTCATGCTGCTGGAGTTCCGCGCGTCGACGGCCTTCTTCCTGATGGAGTGCTTCGTCGTCGGCCTGGTCCTCGGGGGCACGCTGCTGTTCACCCGTCCGCGCGGGCCGCTGGCCCCGATCGGGGCGGCGATCGCGGCGTTCGTGGCGATGGAGGTGGGCGTCCGGATCGGGGCGTACTTGGCCCTCATGCTGTCGATCGAGCGTTTCCCGGGCACGGGGCCGATCGGCGACCTGCTGGAGCCGGCACCGGTGAAGTTCATGGCGTACGAGCTGCTGGCGTCGCTGGTCGCCGGGGGACTCGCGCTGGCGAAGGTGCTGATGTCGTCCGGCTCAGGGACGGGCCCCGCGTTCGGCCCCGGGGGTCCCGGGCAGCCGGGGTTCGGCGCTCCCGGGCAGCCGCCGGTGGGGCAGCCGTACGGCGCGCCGGGCCAGCCGATGCCCGGTCAGCCGATGCCCGGTCAGCCCATGCACGGCCAGCTCGCTCCGGGCCAGCCGATGCCGGGGCAGCCGATGCCGGGTCCGGGGCAGCCCGCTCCGGGGCAGCCGCCGGCCGGGCCGGGCGGGTGGGCGCCCGGGCAGCCGATCGAGCCGCCGGCGTCGCCGGGCGGGCGGCCGCACCCGGGCGCGCAGCCGCCGCCCGCCCCCTAGGGACGGTCTCGGGGGCGTCCCCGACCCGGGTTCGGGGTCGAGGTCGTCCTCCAGGGTGATGACGGGTGTCGGTGGGGCGGCCTACCTTGGTGTCATGGGCCGAACAATATTGATGATCCTCGGCGTGGTGCTGGCGGTCTGGCTGCTGTTCACCGTCGTCGGCGCCATCCTGTCGATGCTCAAGTTCTTCTTCTTCATCGGGCTCGTCGCGGTCGTCGTCGTGCTCGCCGTCACCGTCGTCTCGAAGATGTCCAGAAGCGGCTAGGAACCGGGACACTGGTCCCTTGTCGCCGGCTCGCCGATGGCCGCATGATTGCGCGGTAAGTGTGCGGTTATCGGCGAAAGGACGTGTCGTGCCTGGTCTGACCGAGAAATTGCGCGAGCGCGCACGCTCGCACCCCGACCGCATCGCCTACATCGCGGGCGACACGCGGATCACGTACGCGGACTTCGACCGCCGGGTCGACCGGGCCGCCGCGGCGCTCGCGGACGCCGGCGTCGGCGCCGGGGACCGGGTCGCCGTCCTCGACAAGAACTCGCTCGAGTACGCCGAGCAGCTCTTCGGCGCGGCGCGGATCGGCGCCGCGCAGGTCCCGGTGAACTACCGGCTGGCGCCCGACGAGGTCGCCTACATCGTCAACAACGCGCGCGCGAAGGTGTTCATCGTCGGGCCCGAGTTCGTCCCGGTGCTCGACGCGGTGCGCGACAAGCTCGAGCACACCACGCACGCGATCGTCATCGACGGGGCGGACGGGCACGCCCACGTCGACTACGCCGCCTGGATGAACGCGGCGCCCGAGACGGCCCCGGACGTCGAGATCGCGACGTCCGACGTGTTCGTGCAGCTCTACTCGTCGGGCACCACGGGCCTGCCGAAGGGCGTGATGCTCACGCACGACAACTTCCTCGCGGGCCTGCCGATGGTGAGGGACGCCTGGGACGTCGACGAGACGAGCGTCCTCATGGTCGCGATGCCGATGTACCACGTCGCGGGCAACGTCCTCACGGTCTGCGCCGTGCACGAGGGCATCACGGGCGTGATCGCGCGGGAGCCCGACCCGACGCTGATCGCCCGCGCGATCGAGGAGCACCGGGTCACGCACATCTTCCTCGTCCCGGTCCTCCTGCAGTTCATGCAGCTGATCCCCGAGGTGGCCGAGGCCGACCTGTCCAGCCTCCGGCTGCTGATCTACGGCGCGTCGCCGATCAGCGAGGAGGTCCTGCGGGGCGCCATGCGGATGCTGCCGAACAGCGGGTTCATGCAGGTCTACGGCCTGACCGAGACGACCGGCGCGATCACCATGCTGCCGCCCGAGGACCACGACCCGGACGGCCCGAACACGCACCGGCTGCGCAGCGCCGGCCTGCCCAACCCGGTCACCGAGCTGAAGATCGTCGATCCGGCGTCGGGCGAGGAGCAGCCGGTCGGGCAGGTCGGCGAGATCCTGTGCCGCACCCCGCAGAACATGAAGGGCTACTGGGGGCTGCCGGACGCGACGGCCACGGCGCTGCCGGGCGAGGGCTGGTTCCGCACCGGCGACGTCGGCTACCTGGACGAGGACGGCTACCTCTACATGCACGACCGGGTCAAGGACATGATCATCTCGGGCGGGGAGAACATCTACCCGGCCGAGGTCGAGAACGTCCTGATGAGCCACCCGGACGTCACCGACTGCGCGGTGATCGGCGTCCCGCACGAGAAGTGGGGCGAGACGCCGAAGGCCATCGTCGTCCTGTCCGCCGACGTCTCCGAGCAGGACCTCATCGACTTCTGCCGGGAGCGCCTCGCGCACTTCAAGTGCCCGAGCTCGGTGGAGCGCCGCGACGAGATCCCCCGCAACCCGACCGGCAAGATCCTCAAGCGGGAGCTGCGCGCCCCCTACTGGGAGGGCCACGACCGGGCGGTCCACTAGAGGTCAGGCGTTCGCCTCCGCGAGGGCGAGGCGCGCGAGAGCGGCGAGGTGGACGGGGCACCGCCAGCGGTCGGGCCCCGGCCCCTCCTTGTCCATGTAGCGGTTCGGACGGACGAACGGGCGCTGCTCGGGATGCCGCCAGGTCAGCTCGCCGCCGAACGAGTCGTGGACGAGCGGGATGAGCTGGGCGATCTGGAGCGGCGCGTAGGTCTCGAGCGGCTCGGCGGAGTGCCCATCGGTGTGGTCGCACTCCGCCGGGTCCGCCGCCGCGACCGCGCCGAGCGCCTCGGTCAGGACGTCCAGGGCCCCGGGCACGTCCGCGTACCAGTGCGGGTACCGGACGGCGTGCGCCACCGACAGCACGAACGCCGCGCGTTCGCGGGGGTCGGTCACGCCGTCGAGCAGGCGGCGGGCGCAGACGGCGGCCGCGGTCGCGTCGGCGGTGCCGGCCGTCAGATGGAACCGGACGTCCCGGGCGATCCGGGCGATCTTCGGCTTCCCGTCCGTGTCGAAGAACGGGTCCTCGCCCGCGGGCGGGGCGAAGCGCGCGGCGACGTCGCGGCGCAGGTCGGCGGCGTGGCGCAGGGCGAGTTCCCGCACGTGGACGGGGCAGGCGGCCGCCTCCGCCGTCGCGCCGGACACCGGCCGGGCCTCGACCTCCTTGTCGGTGTGCTCGGGGTCCCACAGCCGGGCGGCCGCGACCAGCCGCTCCTCCGGGGCGAGGTCGGGGTGCGGTCCGTCGTGCGCGCAGGTCGCGCCGCGCCGCACCCGGTGCGCCTCCGACAGCGCCTCGATCAGCTCGTCGCGGACGACGCGTTCCCGCACGGCGTCCTCGGCGGCGTAGTCGCAGACGCTCGACAGCGCGAGCACGAGTCCCGCACTGGCGGGGCCGTCCGGGCGGCGGCTCAGCTCGCGGGCGCACCACATGAGCCAGCCGCGGTGGTCGTCCTCCGGCCCATCGTCCCACGGGGGCTCCCGCCGCAGAATCTGGAACAGCTGGACGAGCAGCCACTTCGGCCGGATCGCCCGCTCCCTCTTGTTCCGGGTGATGAGGGCGTCGTGGTGCCCGGACGCGTGGTCGAAGAAGACGTCGGGTTCGTCCCGGAGTTCCGGCGCGTAGATGCCCTCCCCGGCCTGGGCGACCGGGCCGTCCTCGGCGAGCATCACGCTCATGGTCGCGGCGGCGTCCCGCGCCAGTTCCGCCAGGTTCTTCGGGCAGGCCCAGAGTTCCGCGTCCTCCGCGTCCTCCGGGTCGTCCGGTTCGTCCTCGGCGAGGGCGGCGATCTCCTCCATCGCGTACAGGAGGGCGTCCGGCCCCTGCTCGGAGTCGCAGGGGTGTTCCGCGTCGCCGTGCGGGCACGGCAGCGGGTCGAGCGCGTCCGCCGCCGCTTTCAGGGAGGCGTACACCCGGTCGTTGAGCGCGGCGTCCAGGGAACGCCAGCACAGGTAGGGGACGATCGCGGCCGCCCCGAGCACGGGGAGGACGGGCGAGTGGTCCGCGGCGGACTTCGCCGCCTCCTCGGCGTCCCCGGCGAGCACGGAGATGCTCAGGAACGGATCTCCGGTGGGGTAGTCGTTGACGATGCCGCTGAGGTTCCGGAGTTCGTTCGCGATGTCCGTGCCGCGGGCGGCCCAGTAGTGCTCCATGAGGGGTCGGACGCGCCGATGATCAAGCGGGTTCCCAGGTCAGCGGAACCGGACCGCCGCCGACAGGGGCCGGTGGTGGGACGACTCCACGGGCTCCGCCGGGACCCCGCAGGACACGCTCGCCGACTTCGACATGAAGATGAAGTCGTTCTTCGCGACGGCCGTGCCGCGCCAGTCCTGGAGGGTCTCGTCGCCCGTCCGGGTCGTGCCGGGGCCCTGGTCGCACTCGTTGTAGGCCGCGTAGAGGGGGTCGAGGGCCGCGCTCTTCGGCCCGTCCGCGAGGTCGCCGCCGACGACGACGCGGCCCGGCCCGGCGAACTCGGCGAGCGCCCCGGCCTGCTTCGTCCGCCACTCCCCGGCGGGGTCGGCCTCGGCGGGGGTGAACTGCGTGACGCACACGCGGGCGCCCCACGCGCCGACCTCGCCGCACAGCGCGATCCGCCCGGCGCCCTCGGGGGCGGGCAGCTTCTCGGTCTCGGCCCCGGCGAGCGTCGCCTCGGTGCCGATCGCGAGGCCGAGCCGGCCCTGCTCGTCCGCGCACTCCCCGCCGTCCGGGTACTCGGCGAACTCCCAGCTCCAGCCGTCGAGCCCGTTCTCCTCGCGGAGCGTCTCCACCTGCCCGGCGCAGACCTCCTGCAGCAGGACGGCGTTCGGTTCGACCTCGCGCCCGCCGACGACCGTCGTCCCCGCGCGCTCGACGATCTTCGCGGCCAGCTCGTCCGGGCTGCCGCCGAGCGGGCAGCCGGGGCGGGCCTCGCCGCACACGTTCCACGTCACCGCGTTCACCGTCGCCGACGGCATCTCCCGCGCCACGCTGTCGGCGTGGGCGGGGCCGCCGCCGGGGACGCCCTTGATCGCGGCGCCGGCGCCGGCGATCGTGACGATCACGGCGGCGGCCGTCACGGAGAGCAGGGGAATCAGGGCGCGGGGGGTACGCACACGTGCTCCATGTGAGGGAACTGCGGGGGGCGACGTCGGAATCTCACCACATCAAGATCGCCATCGCCACCGGTTCCCGGGGACTCGGGCCAGCAAAATATGACAATTCAAGCACTTGACATGTGTCCGAAACCCGCTTCACGCGTTGTTCCGCAACGGAAAAGGCCGGCCGCGCGCCCGCAGGCGCGCGACCGGCCGTCCGCCCGTCCGCTCTAGTCGAGCAGTTCCACGACGCTCCCGGCGCCGACCGTCCGGCCGCCCTCGCGGATCGCGAAGCCCAGCCCGGCGGTCATCGCGACCGGCTTGCCGAGGTCGACGACCATCTCGACGTCGTCGCCCGGCAGCGCCATGCCGCCCTCACCGAGGTCCACCGAGCCGACCACGTCCGTGGTGCGGAAGTGGAACTGCGGCCGGTACCCGTGGAAGAACGGCCGGCTCCGGCCGCCCTCCGCCGCGGTCAACACCCGCACCCGCGCCCGGAACCGCAGGTGCGGCCGGATCGAGCCCGGCGCGCTGACGACCTGGCCGCGGCGCACGTCCGTCCGCTGGACGCCGCGCAGCAGGATCGCCGCGTTGTCCCCGGCCTCGGCGTGCTCCATCGACTGCCCGAACGTCTCCAGGCCGGTGACGACGGACGTCAGCGTCCGCTCGTCCAGCCCGACGACCTCGACCTCGTCGCGCAGCCGCACCGCGCCCTGCGCCACCACGCCGGTCACGACGGTGCCGCGCCCGGTGATGCTCAGGACGTTCTCGACCGGCATCAGGAACGGCTTGTCGAGCACCCGCTCCGGCACCGGGACGTACGCGTCGATCGCGTCGAGCAGGTCGCCGACCCGGGCCGTCCAGTACGGGTCGCCCTCCAGCGCCCGCAGCCCGGACACCCGCACGACCGGGACGTCCTCGCCCGGGAACCCGTACTCCGACAGCAGCTCCCGGACCTCCAGCTCGACGAGGTCGAGCAGCTCGGCGTCCTCGACCATGTCGGCCTTGTTCAGCGCCACCACGATGTGCCGGACCCCGACCTGCCGCGCGAGCACGATGTGCTCCCGCGTCTGCGGCATCGCGCCGTCCTGCGCCGACACGACGAGGACGGCCCCGTCGATCTGCGCCGCGCCCGTGATCATGTTCTTCACGTAGTCGGCGTGGCCGGGCATGTCGACGTGGGCGTAGTGCCTGGTCGCGGTCGAGTAGTGGACGTGCGCGATGTTGATCGTGATGCCGCGGTCGCGCTCCTCGGGGGCGCGGTCGATCCCCGCGAACGGGACGGCCGACGCCAGCCCGCGGTCGGCGAGCACCTTCGTGATCGCGGCGGTCAGGGTGGTCTTGCCGTGGTCGACGTGCCCCATCGTGCCGATGTTCAGGTGGGGCTTGTCGCGCTCGAAGATCTGCTTGGCCATGGTTTCCGTCCTCACTCCTGGCTGGAACGTGAGAACCCGCGCGGACGCCGTGCGTCCACACGTCTTGCGGACCACCCCCCTCCGCTGGTTCTCCGGAGGCGGGGCGGAGAGGGGTCAGCGTCGCAGGCCGTCGACGGCCGCTGCCGCTGCCTCGAAGGAGGCAGCCGGCACCGCGCTCAGCAGAACGGTGTCTGCGAGCGTCCGGGTGCCGGCTGCGAAGAACATGCCCCGGACATTACGGCGCTTTCTCCGCCGCGTCGATCGGTTTTTCGCGGGGCACGTTCAGCAGGACGACACCCAGGACCGCGCCGGCCAACTGGCAGGCGGCGATCGCGAGGAGCAGGCCGTCCGCGCCCAGCGCACCGGCGAACACCGCGGTCAGCGCGGCGCCCAGCGCGGACGCGCCGATCTTCAGGCTGCCCGCGGTCGTGTTCACCTGCCCGAGCCGGTCCGGCGGCGCCTCCCGCTGCCGCAGCATCAGCGTCGCCGCGAACACCGGCCCCTCGCACACGCCCGCGACGACGAACGCCGCCATCGCCCACGGGACGGACGGCGCCGCCACGACGGCGGCCAGCGACGCGCCGAACCCGACCAGGCCCGCGATCATCACCGGTTCGGCGTGCCGCGGCGTCAGCAGGCGGCTCGACGCGAGCGAGCCGGCCAGCGACCCGACGGCCATCGCCACCAGCAGCCGCCCGCCCGCGCTCGGCTCGGCCCCCAGATGCTCCGCGACCAGGACGGCCGTCACCGCGACCCCGCCGAACCCGAGCCAGCCCACGGTCGTCGCGACCGTCAGCGCCCGCAGCACCCGGCCCCGCACCAGCACGACCATGCCGCCGGTGACGATCGACGACACGCGCGGCGCGTCGTCCGTCCGGTCCGGCGGGGGCGGGAACGGCAGGAACGGCAGCGCGCACACGCCCACGGCCGCGGCCGCGACGATCGCGACGCCCGCGAACTCGCCGCCGCCCGCGAACGCCGCCACGCCCGCCGCGAGCCCGGGACCCGCGATCGCCGCCAGGTTGTAGCTCGACGCCTCCAGCCCGTACGCGCGCGACAGCCGCTCGGCGGGCACGAACCGGGGCAGCAGGCTCGTCAGCGCCACCACGATCGGCTCCGTGCAGCCGATCACCGCCGCGACGGCGAGCGCGAGGACGAGCGGCGACCGCCCGGCCGTCGCGAGCAGCGCGGCCGTCGCAACCGCGTACCCGGCGGCGAGGAGGAGGGCGAGGCGGCGGGGACGGGACGTGCGGTCCAGTGCGTGCCCGATCACCGGCCCGCTCAGGACGTACGGGAGCGTCATCGCGGTCTGCAGGAACCCCGCGGTCGCGGCGTCGCCCGTCCGGGCCTGGACGGTCAGCACCACGGCCGTCGCGACGCCCTCCGCCGAAACCCGCAGCAACGTCGCCGCGGAAAGGTGGACGCCGATCATGCCCGCAGTCTGCCCCGGGCGCGGGGCCTCGGGAAACCGCGATCTAGACTGCGAGTGTGACGGAGACGACAGCGCACGAGCACCGGGTCACCAGTGAGGTCGGGCGGCTGCGGACCGTCCTGCTGCACCGGCCCGGCGCGGAACTGAAGCGGCTCACCCCGCGCAACAACGACAAGCTGCTGTTCGACGGGATCCCCTGGGCCGGACGGGCGCAGGAGGAGCACGACGCGTTCGCCGAGGCCCTGCGGTCCCGGGACGTCGAGGTCCTGTACGTGACGGAGCTCCTCCAGGACGCGCTGGAGTACGAGAACGCGCGCGAGCAGGCGATCGCGGACGCGATCGTCGACCTGCGGCTCGGCGACCAGCTCCGCCGCGTCGTCGAGGGGTACCTGCGCGACCTCGACCCCGAGGACCTCGCGCACACGCTCGTCGCGGGCCTCGCGCACGAGGAGCTGAAGGCGGGCCACGGGCTGGTCTACCGGCTGCTCGACCAGCAGGACTTCATCGTCGACCCCGTGCCGAACCTGCTGTTCACCCGCGACCAGAGCGTCTGGATCGGCGACCGGGTCGCGGTGACGAGCCTCGCGACGGACGCGCGGCGCCGCGAGGCCGACCTCGTGGGCCTGCTGTACGCGCACCACCCGCGCTTCGCGGGCGTCCAGCCGGTGTACGGGCCGTCCCTCGAGCACCTGGAGGGCGGCGACGTCCTGCTGCTGTGCCCCGGCGTCGTCGCGGTCGGGACGGGCGAGCGGACGACCCCCGCGGGCGTCGAGCGGCTCGCGCGGCAGGTGATCGGCGCGGGCCTCGCCCGCACCGTCCTCGCCGTCCCCATCGCGCAGGAGCGCGCGACCATGCACCTGGACACGGTCTGCACGATGGTCGACATCGACACCGTCGTCATGTACCCGCCGGTCGCGCACTCGCTCGTCGCGTACACGGTCACGCTGGACGGCGGCGACCTGCGGGTGGAGGAGCCGCGCCCGTTTCTGGAGGCCGCCGCGAGCGCCATGGGCCTCGACCGGCTCAAGGTCATCGACACCGGTCTCGACCCGGTCACCGCCGAGCGGGAGCAGTGGGACGACGGCAACAACACGCTCGCCGTCGCGCCCCGGCTGTGCGTCGCCTACGAGCGGAACATCGAGACGAACGCGCAGCTCGAGGCGGCGGGCATCGAGGTCATCCGGATCGGCGGCAGCGAGCTCGGCTCGGGCCGGGGCGGGCCCCGCTGCATGTCGTGCCCGATCCTGCGGGACGCCCCGTAGCCGTCACGCCGGTTCGAGGACCGCGCCGCGCTCCAGCTCCACGCGGGAGCCGGTGAACGCCGCCCGCAGCCGCCGGTCGTGCGTCACGATCACCAGCGCGCCCCGGTAGGCGGCCAGCGCCTCCTCCAGCTGCTCCACGAGCATCGGCGACAGGTGGTTCGTCGGCTCGTCCAGCAGCAGCAGGTCGACGGGGTCGCTCACCAGCCGCGCCAGCTCGATCCTGCGGCGCTGCCCGTGCGACAGCTCGCCCACGCGGAGCCCCAGCTCCGACGGCCGGAACAGCCCGAGGGCCAGCAGCGCGTCCGCGTGCTCGTCCGGCGTGCCGGGACGGCCGTGCGCGTAGGCCCGCAGCACCGTGCGGTCCGCCGCACCGGCCGGGCCGTCCTGCCGGAGGAACCCGACCCGGCCCGGCCGCCGCACCTCGCCGGCGTCCGGCCGCAGCTCCCCGGCGAGCACCCGCATCAGCGTCGTCTTCCCCGCGCCGTTCGGGCCGGTGACGAGCAGCCGCTCGCCGGCCCGCACCGTCAGGGCGTCCACGCGGAGGCGTCCCTCGACGACCACGCCGTCGAGCGCGGCCGCCTCGGCCGCCTCGGTGCCCGCGGTGGCGAGCGCGGCGGTGAAGCGCAGCGGCTCCGGCGGCGGCGGTGCCGGATGGTCGTCGAGCCACCGGAGCCGCTGCTGCGCCTGACGGATCCGTCCTGCGGCCCCGTGGGTCCGCGAGCGCGCGCGCCAGGCCCCGGTGCCCATGCCCGCCTTCGCCATCTTGCGCGGGATGGCCGCCAGCCGTCCCGCGTTGGCCGTGACCAGCGCGGCGTGCCGTCCCCGTTCCGCTTTCCACTCCTCGTGCGCGCGCGCCTGCGCGGCACGCTCGGCGGCCTTCGCCGCGAGGTACCCGGCGTAGCCGTCGCCGTAGCGCCGCACCCGCCCGCCGTCGACCTCCAGGACGGTCGTCGTCACCCGCTCCAGGAACGTCCGGTCGTGGGTGATCGCCACGACCGTCCCGCGGTGCGCGCGGAGCCGCCGCTCGAGCCAGGCGACGGCCTGGTCGTCGAGGTCGTTGGTCGGCTCGTCGAGCAGCAGCAGTTCGGGATCGGACGCCAGCGTGGCCGCGAGGACGAGCCGCGACCGTTCGCCGCCCGAGAGGGTCCCGAGCGTGCGGCCCCGGTCGAGGCCGGGCAGCCCGAGGGCGTGCAGCGCGGCGTCCACCCGCGCGTCGGCCTCGTAGCCGCCGCGCGCCTCGAACTCGGCGACGAGGCCCGCGTACGCGTCCAGCCCGTCCCCGTCGAGGGCGCGTTCGGCCGCGCGCATCCGGGCCTCCAGCACCCGGAGGTCGGCCAGGGCCAGATCGACGGCCGCGCCCACCGTCGCGTGGAGCGGCAGGTCGAGCGCCTGCGGCAGGTGCCCGAGGCCACCGGGCGCGATCACCGTGACGTCCCCGTTGTCCGGCCGCACGGCGCCCGCCAGCAGGCCGAGCAGCGTCGACTTCCCGGACCCGTTGTCGCCGATCACGCCGATCCGCTCGCCGGGCTTCACCGTGAGCGACACCCGGTCGAGGACGACACGGTCGCCGTAGCGCTTGGTGGCCTCGACGAGCGCCAGTTGACTCGCGGTACGCAGAAGGCCCCACCTCCTCCGATCAAGACGAGACGTTCCGTCTCGCTTGCCACGAGTATGCGAGCCGCATCCACGAAAGTCAAGACGAACCGTCTCGTCTAGTTCGGAGCTGCGGCCGTCCGGACGCGGTCGCGGGCCATGTCGGCCGCCACCCGCGCGGGCGTGCGGCCGAGCCGGTCGGCGGCGGCGAGGAGGTCCGCGACGGTATCCCCGATGGCCGCGACCCGCGCGCGGGCCTCGGCGGCGCCGCGGAGGTGCAGCTCGGTCGTGATCGCGTTGATCACCCCGCCCGCGCTCACCACGTGGTCGGGCACCCAGAGGATCCCCCGGCCGTGCAGCAGGTCGGCGACGCCGGGCTCGGCGAGCTGATCGTTCGCGGGACCGACCACGGCCCGGCAGCGCAGCCGCGCGACGGCCTCCGGGGTCAGGAGGCCGCCGAGGGCCGCGGGGATCAGGAAGTCGACGTCCGCCGCGCCGATCTCGGCGGGATCGCACCAGGACGCGCCGAGTTCGGCGCAGACGTCCCGCTTGCCGGGGTCGATGTCGGTCGCCGTCAGCTCGGCGCCCTCGGCCGCGAGCAGGCGGCCGAGCCGTTCCCCGACGCGGCCGAGGCCGATCAGCGCGCAGCGCCGCCCGTCCAGGCTCGCGGTGCCGTACAGGTGCCGGGCGGCGGCGCGCAGCGCGGCGAGCGCCCCGTCCGCCGTGTGCGGGGACGAGTCGCCGCTGCCGCCCAGTCGCACCGGCCTGCAGAACACGTGCGGGGTGACCTCGCCGACGATCGCCATGTCGGCCGGGCTCGTCCCCACGTCCGGCCCGGTCGCGTACGCGCCGTCCAGCGCGTCGATGACCTCGGCGACGTCGTACAGGACGTCGCGCCTGCGGGCGCCGTCCGGCACCGGGCCGTCCGGCAGGGCGACCACGGTCTTCCCGCCGCCGCTCGGCAGCCCGGCCAGCGCCGTCTTGGCGGTCATGGCGGCCGAGAGCCGCAGCGCGTCGTCCAGCGCGTCGCGCCAGCCGGCGTACCGCCGGAACCGGAGCCCGCCCGCCGCCGGGCCCAACGCGGTGGAGTGGACGGCGACGATCACCGGCAGCCCGGCGCGCCGCCCGGTCCGGATGACGACCTGTTCGTGATCGAGCATGGCCCGGTTCCTCCTTAGATCGAACGGCACCATGCACAACTATCGGTCATTTGAACGGATCACACGAGATGGATCGAACGAACGTCCAGAATCGATGCTACGGTCCGGCCGTGGACGAACTTGATTCAAAGATCGTGCGGCTTCTCCAGACGGATGCGCGGCAGTCCAACCGGGAGCTCGCCCGGCGGCTCGGCATCGCGCCCTCGACGTGCCTGGAGCGGGTGCGGGCACTCACCCGGCGGGGCGTCATCCGCGGCTACCACGCCGACATCGACCCGGCGGCCCTCAACCGCGGCGTCCAGGCGCTCGTGTCGGTCCAGGTGCGGCCGCTCAGCCGGGCCGCCATCGACGGGTTCAAGTCCTTCGCCGGCGGGCTGCCGGAGGTCCTGCACGTCTTCGTGCTGTCCGGCGACGACGACTTCCTCCTGCACGTAGCCGTACAGGACCTAGATCACCTGCACGGCTTCCTCGTCGACCGGCTGAGCAAGCGCAGCGAGGTGACCGGCTTCCGCAGCTCGATGATCTTCCAGCAGGTGACCAACACCGCCCCCGCAAGACTCCCGCCCGCCCAGACCCGATCGTGATGCAGCGAGGACCTTCGACAGCGGACCTCAGCCCGACCCCCAGCCAGAGCGGACCGGAACCACTGCGATTGCGTCCGAAGGCAGGTTCGAGCGAAGCGAGAACCTGATCGCGCAGCGGGCCCCCTGGGGCGACTCGGAGCGATGCAGCAATCGCACGCGACGAAGGCCGCTCAAGGCCCCCAGGGCCCTGAGCGGCCTTCGTCGCAATAAACACGTTGGACGCTCGGGCGGTGTCGACGGGGGCACGACAGCGCCCGAGCTTGACGAGGACACTACAAGGTGCCGGGACGGGCGCTTCGGGCGGGGGTGTACTTTTCAACTACCTCGGCCGGGAGGGGCCCGGCTACGCGGGATATGCCCTGGTCGTGGGCACGCCGTTGCGGGCGTCGTCGCAGAAGTCGCTCGTCGACGGCTCGTCGAAGAGGTCGGGGAAGGCGGACAGGTCGGGCATGACAACGTGTTCGCCGGTGGTCGAGGCGACGCCCGCCGATTCGTTCGAGCGGGGTGCCCGCAGGACGGCCCACACGGTGGTCGCGCCCTCCTCGTGGCGCACGCCCCAGCCTTCGGAGAGGGCCTCGACGATGCCGAGCCCCCGGCCGCCGAGCGAGGAGAGCGTCCCGGGGCCGCGGCGCGGTTCGGTCATCGCGCCGCCGTCGCTGACCTCCAGTTCGAGGACGTCGCCGTGGCACATCCAGCAGACCTTGACCTGGCCGGACGGGAGCGGGCGCGCGTGCCGCAGCGCGTTGCTGATGAGTTCGCTCACGATGACGCTGGCATCGTCCACGACGGCTTCGTAGACGCCCGACTCCGCGAGTTCGGAGCTGAGGCGCCTACGGGCGACCGCGACGCTGGACGGCGCGTGTGGCAGCAGTACGACGCTCGACGCCCTCACCTCCCCGTCGATTCGCTTGCTCGGACTGTCCCGTCGCCGCTCTTCCGGTACGACCGGAATGCCCTGTTGACATCGTCCGGAAACCCGGACGTTCCAGTTTGCCACCTGCACAACGAGTCACCGGCCCTCCGGTCACGGTGATCACCCCCGGTAGCGGTGTTTCGACGGCGTCTCCGATGTCATCTCGTCACCAACTGCGACCCACAATGGATCTATCCACCCGCCGCCGCCTTACTCATCGGAACCGTGTTATCTGCGTCGCCCTCGGGCCCGGCGGACGGCCGGAACCGGGGGTCCCACGGGTCAGCACCCTGCCAGGCGACGGGATCGGCGGCGGCGCGGAACACGCCGATCTCACCCGCCCGGTTCCACCCCCCTGTCCTCACGGTTAGTAACCGGTTCGGGTGTCGCCGCTGGTCAGCGGGCCTTCTGCAGGACCAATCGCATGCGTGTTCCGGTCCCGTTCTCGGCCGGGTGGGCGGACACGGTGCCGTGCTGCGCCTCGGTGAGGCGTTTGACGATGTAGAGGCCGAGCCCGATGCCGCCGAAACGGCGGCGGTCCCCGGCGTCGCCCTGGACGAACCGTTCAAAAACACGCTCGTGGTCCTCGGGCGGGATCCCGACGCCCTCGTCCTCGACCGTCACCTCGATGCAAGGCCCGGCGGCCCGCGCGCAGACGCGCACGGTCCCGCCGTCCGGGGAGTACTTGAACGCGTTCTCCATCAGCTGGCCGAGGACGATGTCGGTGGCCATCGGGTCGCCCTGCGCGTCCGGCAGGTCGGGGTCGATCTCCAGCTCGACGCGGTGCGCGGCCGACAGGGACCGGAACCCGGCGACGACGCCCTCGACGACGCGGCGCAGGTCGAACGGCTCGACGGTGACGGCCAGCTCGTCCCGTCCGGCGCGGGAACCGAGCAGCAGGTGCTCGACGAGGCGGCCGAGCGACTGGGCGCGCTCGGCGATCGTCGCGACGGCCGCGCGGCGGTCGGCGTCGGCGAGCTCGTCCCACCGGTTGACCAGCGTGGACGCGAACCCCTGCACGACGGTGATCGGGGTGCGGAGTTCGTGGCTGGTGGTGGCGAGGAACAGGTCCTTCGCCTCTTCGAGGGCCTTCGCCTCGGACACGTCGCGGAAGTCCAGGACCAGCTCGCCGGTCTCCTCGATCTCCGCCGTCAGCACGTTCAGCCACGTGCCCGACTCGAGCTGGTACGTCAGGTCCTCGCCGAGCGCGGGCATCTCGAACGGCAGCGGGCGCCCGATCGCGTCGTCCGGCGGGATCCCGGTGATCGCGTGCGCGGCCGGGTTCCACTGCCGGACGACCAGGTCGTGGTCCAGGACGGCGATGCCGTCGGCGCTCGCGTCGATCACCGCGCGCTCGTGCGCCCGCTGCCGGACGACCTCCGCGTACGCGACCGCGTTCCCGACGGCGACGCCCGCGTGCCCGGCGAGCAGCTCCAGCAGCTCCAGCTCGGTGTGGCCGACCTTGCGGCCGGAGTACAGCGCGTACAGGGCGCCCCACGGCTTGTCCTTCACGAACGACAGCCCGATCGCGATCGTGTGCAGCCCCTCCAGCTCCGCCCAGATCAGGTCGCCGAGCCGCCGGTCCCCCGTCGCGAGTTTGATCGTCTTGCCGCTGCGCAGCAGCTCCCCGACCAGGCTCGGCCGCAGCTCCGCGGACGTCCCGCGCATCCGCTCCGGCAGCCCCGACATGCTGACCAGCCGCAGCCGATCGCCCTCGATCCGGACGAACCCGCCCGCGTCCGCCCCGGTCAGCTCGATCATCGCGGCGGTGATCCGGTCGAGGACGACCGCGAGGTCCAGCTCGGCGTTCAGGTCGGCGACGATGTCGTTCAGCCGCCGCACCAGCCGCGCCCGCTCGGTCATGTGGTGCTGGACGATCTCGTCGTCCTCCACCGGCCGGTACACGCCGACCCAGCCGAGCTGCGTCCCGGACGGGTCCTTCAGCAGGCTCGTGTCGATGCGGACGTCGATGAGGCGGCCGTCCCGGTGGAACCGGCGGGTCGCGATCGAGATCTGCCCGCCGTCCCCGGCCCGGCGGGTGAGCAGCCGCTCCTGGACGGCGTTGTGCTCGGCCTTCAGCTCGTCCGGGACGATCGGCGGCACCCGCCCGATCATCTCCTCGGCCGTCCAGCCGAACATCCGCTCGGCCGCCGGGTTCCACACGGTGACGCGGTGCCTGCCGTCCACGGCCACGATCGCGTCCGCGGCGCTCTCGATGACCGCCCGCGCGATCGGGTCGTGGACGTGGTGATGCACGACTGTCATCGTGCCACCGGACCCGTTGCCGCGCCGGGGAACCGCAACGGAAAAGTTCTCACTCTTCCCGTCGCGGCAACGGAAGAACGCCACGTCAGCGCGCTGCGCCGCGCGATATCGCCAGCCGGCCGGCGGCCAGCGCGGCCGACCCGGCGAGCAGGAACGACAGCAGCGACGCGCTCATCCAGCTCTGCGGCGCGAAGTTCAGCAGCCCCTGCGCGTCCGTCCAGAACCCGGCCCAGCCGCTCACCGTGCCCGGATTGATCAGCTGGTAGGCGACGAACCCGATCACCCACGCGGCGACCATGCCCCACCGCGACGGCGCCGCGGCCGAGCCGTCCCAGCCGTCCCGGCCCCGGCCGAGGAAGAAGTCGGCGGCCAGCACGCCCAGCATCGGGACGAACACCGACCCGATCAGCGACAGGAAGCCCGCGTAGTCGCCGATGTCCAGGACGAGCGCCAGCACGGTGATCAGCGCGCCGAGCGCGACCGTCAGGACGCGGCGGTCCGCGCGGGGCACGAGGTTCTGGATCGACACCGCCGTCGAGTACACGTTCGCGAACGACTGGTCCGCCTCGCGCAGCACGAACACGCCGAAGAACAGCACGCCCAGCGGCACCGCGAGGAACGGGTCGAACACGTTGCCGTCCGCCCCCGCCAGCGCGAGGGCCAGCAGGCCGAGGACGTACGCGACGATCTGCGTGACCGAGTAGCCGGCGGCCGCCGCGCCGAACGCGCCGCGCTCGCTGCGCGCGTGCCGGGTGTAGTCGGCGGCGACCGGCACCCACGAGATCGACACCGCCAGGGCCGCGTCGGCGCCGATCAGGAAGCCGTCCCAGCCGCCCTCCGTCAGATCCGGCAGCGGCTCCCGCACCAGCTGCACGTAGAAGTAGACGAGCGAGACCAGCACCGCGGCCGTCACGTACCGGCGCAGCAGCCGCACCGAGCCGAGCGGCCAGATCGTCAGGACGGTCGTCAGCACCCCCGCCGCGATCACGTAGCCCCACCGGGGGATCCCGTCCCACAGGTGCCGCGCCGCGTCCGCGATCACGATCAGCTCGAACGTCCCCCACCCGACGAGCTGCGCGATGTTCAGGACGGTCGGGACGTACGACAGCCGCGCGCCGAACAGCCCGCGCAGCAGCACCATCGCGGGACGTCCGGTCCGGGCGCCCGGGACGGCGGCGAGCCCGAGCATCAGCCCGCCGACGACCGTCCCGACGATCATCGCGACGATCCCGGCGGCGATCGACAGCGTCGGGACGCCGTTCTCGTCCGGCGCAAGCACGGTGTAGGCGCCGGAGAACGCCAGCAGGCTGACCCCGAGGTTCGCCCAGAACGCGCTCTGGTCCCAGAAGCCGAGGACCTTCGGCGCCGGCTCGTCCAGGGTGTACGGGACCTCGTCGACGGCGGACGCCATGCAGCACTCTCCCTACGCCGGCATTACCCGGACAGGTTCATGCGGTCGGCGACGCCTCTGGGTTCGCCCTCTCAGCCCGGCCCGTGGCCCGAGCTCCCGCGGAAATCAGACGGAAGTGTGTTACAACCGCCCAAAAAGGTCAAGCCACGTACGGGTCCCCGTCCCCCTCCATCGCGCGGCCCGCCGCCGCCCACGCCTGCATCCCGCCGTCCACGTTCCTGGCCAGCCACCCCGCCTGGTTGAGCGCCACGGTCACCTGCGCCGACCGCCCGCCGGACCGGCAGATCACGAACACCTCGCGGTCGCGGGGGATCTCCGCCGCCCGGTCGCTGAGCCGGCCCATCGGGATGTGGACGGCGTCGGGCGCGTGACCCGCGTCCCACTCGTCCTGCTCTCGCACGTCCAGCAGGTAGGCGTCCTGTGGAACCTCGGCGGCCGGCACCGCCGGCACGTCCTCCCCGAAAATCATCACTCCTCCATGGAACCGCGCTGAACCCCGCCGCGTCGAATCACGCATGCGGTATCGGACGCCCCTCCTCGCCGCGTCCGGGCTGGCTCTGATCCTTTCACTGGCCGGTTGCGGCGACGAAAGCACCTCGAGCAACCCCGCCGACGGCTCCGCCGAAGTGCAGCCGTCCAGCTCCCCCGAGGAGACCCTCACGATCAAGGTCAAGGCCTCTCCGGAGGCACCCGCCACGACCTGGACCCTCACCTGCGACCCGCCCGGCGGCACCCACCCGAAGGCCGCGGAGGCGTGCGCCGCGCTCGCCAAGACCGCCGACCCGTTCAAGCCCGTCACGAGCGAGATCTGCACGAAGATCTACGGCGGCCCCGCCACCGCCACCGTCCAGGGCACCTGGCGGGGACGCCCCATCGACACGACGTTCTCCCGCGAGGACGGCTGCCAGCTCCACCGCTGGACGGAGGTGGCCCCGCTCTTCGGTGACGTGCCGAAAATACGGTGACACCGCCTCCCGAAGATCGTTCTTGGCGATACGGTCGGTCTTCGGGAGGGCAGAGCGATGGCCGACGACAACACCCCGGTAGAGATCCCGGAGAACGTGCCGACGTCGGCCGCTCGGTCATGGAGCCCGCCGTCTACGAGTACGGCGGCGTCCTCCGCAAGGCGTCGCCGGGATCCTGACAACGATTGGGTTGCGGAGCGACAGGTTGATCTTGTGGGCGTAGGGGAAATTTCCTAGATTCCCCACATCGGGGCCCCGCTTCCAGTCCTTGCCGTCACCCGCCACCGGCCCGCGACCCGAGCCGGACGGGAACGGCCGTCCTCGCCATGAGGAGGCCCCATGTCCGAGGTCAAACGACGCGACCTGCTGGCCGGTGCCGCGGCCCTCGCCGGGTTCGCGACCGTCGGCCTGCTCCCCGGAACCGCCACCGCCGCGACCCGGCAGCGCCCCGGCGCCGCCCTTCCCCCCTCCCTCACCGTCGGCGACCGGGCCGTGGTCGCCCGCGTCGACGCCCGCCGGGCGCTGCGGCACCTGCGGGTGCTCAGCGACGAGATCGGCTGGCGCATCGCCGGCACCCGGTCCGAGCACCGTGCCGCCCGCTACATCGCCGGTGAGCTGCGCCGGCTCGGTTACAAGGTCGAACTGCAGCCGTTCCCGGTCGCCGACAAGTACCTCGCCGAGATCCGCGCCCGCGGCGAGCGGCTCTGGCAGGCCAGCGCCTCCCCGCAGGGCGCCGTCGCCGCCGCGGACGGCAAGGTCGTGGACGTCGGCCGCGTCACCGCGGTCACCGGCGACGTGCGCGGCCGGCTCGTCCTGTTCGACCGCGTGGTCGGCAAGGAGACCGAGCAGGCCAAGGCCGCGGCCGCCGCGGGAGCCGCGGCGGCGCTCATCGTCAACGCCCGTTCGGAGACCTACCCCGAGCGCAAGCCGGGGTCCTTCACCCCGAACCTGTCCGAGACGGTCGCGATCCCGGTGCTGGGCCTCGCCGAGTACCACGGCGAGCGGATCCGCGCGGGCGCCCGCCGGCTGTCCTTCGAGGTCACCCACCACTCCGGGCTGACCTCGTACAACGTCCTGGCCGAGCGGAAGGCGACGCTGCCGAACCCCGACGGCAAGGCCGTCATCGTCAGCGCGCACTACGACAGCGTCCCCGGCTCGCCCGGCGCGAACGACGACGGCAGCGGAACCGTCCTGTGCCTGGAGCTGGCGCGCGTCCTGCGGCGCCTGCCCACCCAGCAGGCGATCCGCATCTGCCTGTGGGGTTCGGAGGAGTATGGCCTGATCGGCGCCCGGCACTACGTGAAGGAACTCGACGAGGCGGGCGTCGCGCAGATCACCGGCTGCTTCCAGAACGACATGGTCGCCACGAGCCATCCGCCCGCGGGCACGTACTGGCTGCTGTCGGTGGACGGAGCGGACAACACCACCACGGCCGCGGTGAACGCCGCCGCGCGCCGCCTCGGCTACGCCGACCAGACCGAGGGGCCCACCGCCCGCGGCTCCAGCGACCACGAGGCCTTCTTCGAGCGCGGCATCCCGGCCGGCAACTTCAGCTGGCGCGGCGGCGAGGCGCCCAGCCAGCTCGAACCGACCTACCACACGCCCGAGGACACGATCGCGGACAACATCAGCCTGCAGCGCCTCCAGGTTTCCCTCGAACTGATCGGCTGCGCCGCCTACGACGTGGCCCGCCGCAAGTAGTCCCGTTACCGGAGGGCCAGGTCCGCCTCGCCGCGGGCGGCCTCGCCCTCCGGAAGCGCCCACTGCTCCAGCACCGACCGCCGGGCGGCGCCCAGCGCCCCCGGCGGCAGCGCGGCCACCGCCTCCGCCAGGGCCAGGCCCTCCTCCAGCGCCCGCCCGGGCTCGACCATGCGGGTGATCAGCCCCCACGCCAGCGCCTCCTCCGCCGGGACGCGCCGCGCCGTCAGCAGGACGTCGAGCGCCCTCGCCTGCCCGACGATGCGCGGAAGGCGCACGGTGGCGGCGTCCAGGCACGGCAGTCCCTGCGCCAGGTTGAGCGCGCCGAACTCGGCGGTCGTGGACGCGACCCGCAGATCGGCCCACAGCGCCAGCTCGAAGCCCCCGCCGAAGCAGTAGCCCTCGATCGCGGCGACGACCGGCTTGGCCGGAGCCGCCCGCGTGACCCGCATCGGCGGCGGACCGTCCACGGTCGGCACGGGGAAGTCGCCCGCGGCCATGGCCTTGAGGTCGTTCCCCGCGCAGAAGGCGCCGCCCGCCCCCGCCAGGACGATCGCCCGGACGTCGTCGTCGCGTTCGGCCGCACCGATCGCCTCTTCGAGCGCCTCGGCCATGGGACCGTCCACGGCGTTCCGGCGCTCGGGACGGTCGAGAGTGATCAGCCGGACGGGCCCGCGGCCCTCGCTTCGGATCATGCGAGGCACTCTAGATAGATCGATCTAGTTAACGCAAGGGATAGGCTCCCCGCATGGGATCCGACACGCGGGCGCGGCTGCTGGAGGCCGCGGCACAGCTGTTCCGCGAGCAGGGCTACGCGGCGACCGGGCTGAAGCAGATCACCGCGGCCGCCGAGGCCCCGTGGGGCTCGCTCTACCACTTCTTCCCCCGCGGCAAGGAGCAGCTGGGCGTCGAGACGGTCGAACACTCCGGCACCCGCTACCTGCGCCTGTTCGACCTCGTCTACGAACGCACCGAGAGCCGCGCGGACGAGTCCGTCCGGGACGTCTTCCGGCTGAGCGCCGAAGCCCTGGAGAAGTCGAACTGGGGCGACGGGTGCCCGATCGCGACCGTCGCCCTAGAGGCCGCCACCACCAGCGAACCCCTCCGGCACGCGTGCGCCGAGGTCTTCGCCGGCTGGCGAGCCGCCACCGCGCGCCGCTTCGCCGCCGAGGGCATCGAACCCGCGGACGACCTGGCGATCTACGTCCTGTCGGCGTTCGAGGGCGCCCTCATCCTGAGCCGCACCGCCCACGACACCACCCCGCTCCACGTCACCGCCGACCTCGTCGCCCGCACCATCCGAGCCCACCACCCCACCGACTGAGGCCGGGCTCGTCATCCGAACAGCGCGAACGCCCAGGCCACCGCACGTCCGCCCAAGCGCCCCCGACGCGGCGCCCGCCGACGACGAGGCAGGGCACGCGCCGGGACGGGCCGACGCCGCTCACCCACGGCGATCCGGGAATCCGGCCGTTCGAGCATCGACCTGACCCTGTCCGCGAGATCACGGGCATTCTTCGCCTCGACCAGCCCGTTCGGGAGTAACGCCCACAGCGAGCCGGTGTACTCGCCCCACCAGAGGCAGATACCGGGAAACAGGCGCCGAAGGTCGTCCACGGCCCGATCAAGGTCGATGTCGAAGGCGGGGACGTCCGGTGTCCGAGGCGGGACGAGGACGGCTCGGTAAGGCTGGACGGCGTTGCTTGAAGGCATGCGGCACCTCCGGAGGACGCGTGAACGCGGGCGGGACGGCCGGTGGCGGGGGCCACCGGCCGCGCGGGGCGGGTCAGCGCTTGATCAGCGCCCAGGAGGTGCGGCCGTCGAGGGTGTCGAACCGGCCGGCCTCGTCGGCGTACGCGCAGGCGAGCACGAGCCCGCGCCCGTGCTCGGCGAGTTCGTCGTCCGCCGGGGCACCGTTCTTGACGGGTCCTCCGCCGTCCAGGACCGCGAGGCACACGTGCTCGACGGCGACGGAGAGTTCGGCCTTGATCCGGCCGCCGGGCGCCCCGCTGGCGCTGTGCCGCAGCGCGTTCGTGCCGTACTCGCTGATGATCAGCTCGAACGCGTCCGCCATGTCGGCGTCCCCCGCCAGCGGCAGCCGCACCCACCGCCGCAGGTGCGGGACGGACTCGGCCACACCCGGCACGTCCACCCTCCACACCCGCCCCCGCTCGTCCGCACCCCACCGTTCTGATCTTGGCGAGCCGTCGACGGCGTCGGTGGCGGGAGCCGGTCCGGCCCGGCGACCACCTCTCATGAGAAGCGAGCCTCGACCGCCGTGAAGGATCGGCGATGCCAGGCCGCGCAGGGCTATCCTCATCCTTGCCTCCCTTTCGAGGGACGGAAGCCGCGCGGCCGGGCTGGGCTCCAATCCGAACCCGGCCGCGCGGCGGTCTTTGTGCCACTCGGCTCTCGCGCCTCAGGCTCGCTGGATCACGCGGCCGTCGGAACATACGAGTCTTCACAGGCCGTCACCACACTCTGTGAAGTAACGCATGCGGACAGTGTGCTGCCTGGCATACTTCCACGCAACGGGCTTCGTGAAATTTCTCGAGAGATAAGGAAGCGACGCGGCATGCCGTCCTCCCCGACCGTCCGGCGACGACAACTCGGCACCGAACTCCGACAACTCCGCGAGGCCAGGGGCTTGACCGGCGACGAGGTCACCGAGCGCCTCGGCTGGTACAACGCGAAGGTCTCGCGCATCGAGAAGGGCCGGATCTCCGTGCCCTGGTCCGACGTGGCCGACCTCCTCGACGTCTACGAGGTGACCGACCCGGCCGTCCGCGAGGCACTCGTCCAGCTCGCGAAAGCCGCGCGGCAGAAGGAGTGGTGGCAGCCCTACAGCGATCTGCTCAGCAAGAACGCCCGCACCTACATCGGTCTCGAATCAGCCGCCGAGACACTACGGACGTACCAGCCCTCATCGGTTCCGGGCCTGCTTCAAACTCCCGACTACGCGCGGGCGATCATCACGCATGGCGGACCCTTGACGCTGAGCGAAGAAGACGTCGAACGGCGCATAAGCCTCCGCCTGAAGCGTCAAGAGGTGCTCGCAGACGCGGGCAATCTCGAACTCTGGGCCGTCTTGGACGAGGCGGTTCTCCATCGTGAGGTCGGCGGTCCGCAGGTGATGCAGGCCCAGCTCGCACACCTGGTGGGCATGGCTTCTCGTCCACGTGTCGACCTTCAAATCCTTCCTTTCGGCGCGGGGCCGCACGCCTCCCTCAGCGGAATGATCGGCATCTTCGGCTTCCCCGCCCCGGACCCCGAAGTCGCATACGTCGACACGGTCTCGGGAGCGCTCTTCCTGGAACGCAGCACCGACGTCCGCGCGATGTCATCAGCCTTCCAGCACCTCACCGCGACGGCGCTCAGCCCCGCAGCCTCCATCGAGGAGATCAAAGTGGCTAGTCGGCGGTACCAGAAAAGGGTAGAAGGATGAACATGGAACAAGACTTCACCGATGCCACCTGGCGCAAGAGTCGGCGCAGTCAGACGACCACTGATCAGTGTGTCGAGGTCGCGACCGCCGGCGGCCACATGGGCGTGCGCGACTCCAAGGACCCCGATGGACCTGTGCTGGTCGTCTCGCCGGACGACTGGCGCGCTCTCGCACGCGCCATCAAAGATCGTGACGAGTGAGCCCGCGGCCCGGCGCAGGATGGCGTCGCTCGTCGTATAGCACCAGCGGCGAGAACTGTGTGGAGGTCGTCTTCGTGGCGAACTCCCCCGACCACTCCTATGGGAGCTGGCGCAAGAGCAGCCGTTCGGGCAGCGGCGACTGCGTCGAGGTGGCCGGTCTCGACGGGCGGTGCCTCGTGCGGGACTCTAAGGATCCCAACGGGCCCGTGCTGGCTCTCACCTCGGACGACTGGCGTGCCTTCACGCGCGCCATCAAGGACCGCGCCAGCTGAGCAACGCGGCTCCCTTCGTTGCCCGTGGGGGGCGCTAGGGTTCGCGCGTGAGTTTGAAACTGCGCCGGGTCGATCTTCAGCACGTCCGGGCGATGGTGGGGCTGGCGGACGGGCCGTGGACGGGCGAGGGCGTGCGGCGGGGGCTCGTCGAGGCCGGGTGGATGCCCGCGGACGCGAAGCTCGTGTGGGCGCACGGGGAGGCGCTGGAGTCCGGGGACGGCTGGGAGCTGGAGCTCGGCGCGGCACCGCCGGACCCCGGGTCGTTCGTGGCGCTGCCGTTCGCGCTGCTGTGGCCGCCGATCGCGGTGGACGAGGAAGACGACGACCTCGATGAGGACGACGAGGACGATCTCGACGAGGACTACGCCGACGACTGGGAGCGGCTGCCGGAGGCGGGGCCCGCGGAGTTCGAGGCGGAGTTCCTGCGGGTGCGGGCGCTGGTCGAGGGCCTGATCGGGCCGCCCACGAGTGTCCATGGGGACCTCGCGACGGGCGTGCGCTGGGACGTCTGGGAGCGCGGGGCGACCGTGTTCACCCTGTACGCCCAGGACGACATCCCCTCCTACTCCCACTACGACCGCCTCGCGCTGGGCGTCTGGAGCGCGGAGGGCTGGACCCCTCCCGAGTGAAACCTCCGCGCGATGACGGCGGCGACGTCCGCCGCCTGATGATCGGCCCCGGGGGCCGTCGGTAAGGCCCTCGACATGGGGCGCGGTGATCGGGGAGGCTTCGCGCGATGACAAGAATCGATGACGCACCGTCCGCGTGGGACGAGCGCACCCAGCTCACCACGTTCCTCGACTACGCACGTGACACCGCCCGCGCCAAGTGTGAGGGCGTCTCTGCGGAGAACGCGCGCAAGTCGCTCCTGCCGGGCTCCCCGCTGATGACCATGAGCGGACTGGTCAACCACCTCCGCTGGGTCGAGTACTACTGGTTCCAGGTGGTCTTCCTCGGCGAGGAGGACCGGGGCCCCTGGACGGACGAGGACCCCGACCGCGAGATGCGCATCGCCGTCGACTTCCCGCTCCCGCGGTTGCTCGACGAATACGCCGAGCAGAGCGCCCGCTACCGCGAACTGGTCGCCGCGAACGACCTGGACCAGCGGGCACGGCGAACCGTCCGCGACGGCCTCCGCGTCGACTTGCGCTGGATCCTCCTCCATCTCACCGAGGAGACGGCCCGCCACAACGGCCATCTGGACATCCTGCGCGAGATGCTCGACGGCACGACCGGCGACTAGCCATGCCCATGCGGACGGCGTGAAGCCACGGCGGTCGCTTGATCCGCCAGGTTGTTGGCGGAGGCGGCGAGGGGGCCCGGGTACGTGCCGTTGACCGAGGACGACTCGGCCTACCGGTGGCTCGCGGCGCCGGTCATTTGAGGAGGCGGGAGAGGCGGCGGTCGGCCAGGGGTTTGCCGCCCGTCTGACAGGTGGGGCAGTACTGGAGGGACGAGTCGGCGAAGGAGACCTCGCGGACGGTGTCGCCGCAGACGGGGCATTTCTCGCCGGTGCGGCCGTGGACGCGGAGGCCGGTCTTCTTCTCGCCCTTGAGGTTGCTCGCTTCGAGGCCGCGGGAGCGGTCGACGGCGTCGCGCAGGGTCGTGACGATCGCGTCGTGCAGGGCGGCGATCTCGGTGTCGTCGAGGGTGGCGGCGATCTTGAAGGGGGACGTGCGGGCGGCGTGCAGGACCTCGTCGGAGTAGGCGTTGCCGATGCCCGCGATGACCTTCTGGTCGCGGAGGAGGCCCTTGATCTGCGTGCGCTTGCCGCCGACGATCTCGCGGAGGGCGTCGACGGTGAAGGCGTCGTCGAGGGGGTCGGGGCCGAGGGCGGCGACGCCCGGGACGTCGGCGGGGTCGCGGACGACGTAGACGGCGAGGCCCTTCTTCGTGCCGGCCTCGGTGAGGTCGAAGCCGGAGCCGTCGTCGAGGTGCAGGCGGAGGGCGAGCGGGTTCTTGGCGGAGGGGCGCGCGGGTTTGGCGGGCGGCTCGTCGTGCCAGCGGAGCCAGCCGGCGCGGGCCAGGTGGATCACGAGGTGGACGCCGTCGACGTCGAGGTCGATGAACTTGCCGTGCCGGGCGGCGGCGGTGATCTCCAGGCCGCCGAGGGCGGTGATCGGCGGGTCGTAGGTCTTGAGCGCGGAGATGGCGAGAACATCGACGCGGGCGACGACGCGGCCGACCGCGCGCTCGCGCAGGAAGGACGTCAGCGCCTCGACCTCTGGCAACTCGGGCATGGGACCAGTATCGGTGATGGGGACGACTGTCCACACCCCTGTGGAAAGCTGTGGATAACTCTGTGCACAACCGGGCGGATGGGGCCCCTTCGGCGGCGATACGTCCACAAACGCCGACATATCGCGGGGGAATGACTAGTCACTTCGGCGCACAGGCTGTGGATAACTTTCGCACGGGGAGCCCTCTTTTCGGCGCGCGCGCAGAGTGTCGCCTTGCGTGGCGGAGGGTGTGACGGGGATCTCGAAATAACCCCTAGGGGGTACGGGTTGCCAGGGGTGTCCGGTTATGGCAGCATGGCGACAGCGAGATACCCCCAGGGGGTACAAGTGAGGGAGGAACCCGAGATGAGCACGAGCACCTACAACGTCGCCGGGATGACGTGCGGCCACTGCGTCGGCGCGGTCACCGAGGAGGTCGGCCAGGTCGCGGGCGTCACGAACGTGGACGTCGACCTGAAGGCCGGGACGGTGACCGTGACGAGCGAGGGCCCCGTCGACGTCGAGCTCATCCGGGCCGCCGTGGACGAGGCCGGCTACGAACTGAAGGCATAGCGGCCGCGGCCGCGATCAGCGAGCGGAGTTGAACGGTCATGAACACCGCGACCAAGCTGGGGGCGTACGCCCTGGGCCTGGCCGCCGTCTTCGGCGGCGCCCTCGGGGCCGGTAACGTCACCGGTCCCGTGGGCGCGGCCCCGGAGACGGAGAGCCACGGACACGCGGAGCAGGGCGGCCACGGCGGGCACGCGGCCGGTGCGACGGCGCCCGGCGGGCTCCAGGTCTCCGAGGACGGCTACACGCTGGCGCCCCGGCGGACGACCGTCGGGGCCGGGGAGAAGACGGACTTCTCCTTCACGATCAACGGACCGGACGGCAGGCCCGTCACCGGGTTCGAGCCGCTGCACGGCAAGCGGCTGCACCTGATCGTCGCGCGCCGCGACCTGTCGGGGTTCCAGCACCTGCACCCGACGCTGGCGAACGGCGTCTGGACGGTGCCGCTGACCCTGCCGGACGCGGGCGTCTACCGGTTCTTCACCGACTTCAAGCCCACCGGGGCGGCGCGCCAGTACACGCTCGGCACCGACATCACCGTGCCCGGCGACCTGCGGCCCGTCCCGCTGCCGGAGCCCGAGCAGGTGGCGAAGGTGGACGGCTACGAGGTGCGGCTCACCGGCGGGCTCGTGCCCGGGAAGAGCAGCGAGCTGACGCTGAGCGTCAGCAAGGACGGCCGGCCGGTCGACGACCTGCAGCCCTACCTGGAGGCCTACGGGCACCTGGTGGCGCTGCGGGCGGGCGACCTCGCCTACCTGCACGTCCACCCGGACGGCGAGCCCGGCGACGGGACGACGAAGCCCGGGCCGGAGATCACGTTCTTCGCGGAGGCGCCGAGCGCGGGCGCGTACCGGCTCTACCTGGACTTCAAGCACGGCGACGAGGTCCGGACGGCCGAGTTCACCGTGCACGCGGGCGACGCGGCGCTCCCCGAGGACGCGCCGGCCGAGCCCCGCGAGCCCGGCCACGACGACGGCCACGGCCACACCCACTAGACGTCACGAGACACGAGCGAGGGAGGGGCGATGACGACCGGCGCAGAATCCGGACGCGTCGAGCTGGCGATCGGCGGGATGACGTGCGCCTCGTGCGCCGCCCGCATCGAGAAGAAGCTCAACCGGATGGACGGGGTGACCGCGACCGTCAACTACGCCACCGAGAAGGCGAAGGTCGAGTTCACCGGGGACGTCACCCCGGACGACCTGATCGCGACGGTGGTGAAGACGGGGTACACGGCCGAGCTGCCGCCGCCGCCCGAGGCGGCGGGGGCGGCCCCGGAGGCGGCGGAGCCCGCCGACGGGCTCGCGCCGCTGCGGCAGCGGCTGATCACCTCGGTCGTGCTGGCCGTGCCGGTGATCGCGATGGCGATGGTCCCGGCGCTGCAGTTCGAGTACTGGCAGTGGCTCTCGCTGACGCTCGCCGCGCCGGTGGTCGTGCACGCGGGGTGGCCGTTCCACAAGGCCGCGTGGACGAACCTGCGGCACGGCGCGGCGACGATGGACACGCTCGTCTCGATAGGGACGCTCGCGGCGTTCGGCTGGTCGCTGTGGGCGCTGTTCTTCGGGACGGCCGGCGAGCCGGGCATCAAGCACGGGTTCGAGTTCTCGATGACCCGCTCGGACGGCTCGATGAACATCTACCTGGAGGCGGCCGCGGGCGTCATCGCGTTCATCCTCGCGGGCCGGTACTTCGAGGCGCGGTCCAAGCGGCGGGCGGGTGCGGCGCTGCGGGCGCTGCTGGAGCTCGGCGCGAAGGAGGTGTCGGTCGTCCGGGACGGCCGCGAGGAGCGGATCCCGGTCGAGGACCTGGCGGTCGGCGACCTGTTCGTCGTCCGTCCGGGCGAGAAGATCGCGACGGACGGGACGGTCGAGGAGGGCTCGTCCGCGGTGGACGCGTCGCTGCTGACCGGGGAGTCGGTGCCGGTGGAGGTCGCGCCGGGCGACGCGGTGACGGGCGCGACGGTGAACGCGGGCGGACGGCTGCTGGTGCGGGCGTCGCGGGTCGGTGCGGACACGCAGCTCGCGCAGATGGCGCGGCTGGTGGAGGAGGCGCAGACCGGCAAGGCGCAGGTGCAGCGGCTCGCGGACCGGATCTCGGGGATCTTCGTCCCGATCGTGATCGCGCTGGCCGTCGCGACGCTGGGCTTCTGGATCGGGACGGGCGTCGGTGCGGCGGCCGCGTTCACCGCGGGGGTCGCGGTGCTGATCATCGCCTGCCCGTGCGCGCTGGGGCTGGCGACGCCGACGGCGCTGATGGTCGGGACGGGGCGCGGCGCGCAGCTCGGGATCCTGATCAAGGGTCCGGAGGTGCTGGAGTCGACGCGGACGATCGACACGGTCGTCCTCGACAAAACGGGCACGGTCACGACCGGGAAGATGGCGCTGGTGGACGTCGTCACCGCGGAGGGCGTCGAGGCCGACGAGGCGCTCCGGCTGGCGGGGGCGCTGGAGGACGCGTCGGAGCACCCGATCGCGCAGGCGATCGCGCGGGGCGCGCGGGAGCGGACCGGCGGGCTCGGGACGGTCGAGGACTTCGCGAACGTCGAGGGCCTGGGCGTCCAGGGCATGGTGGACGGGCACGGCGTGCTCGTCGGGCGGCCGCAGCTCCTCGCGGAGTGGTCGCAGCACCTGACGCCGGAACTGGAGCGGGCGATGGCGGACGCGCGGGCGCTCGGGCACACGGCGGTCGCGGTCGGCTGGGACGGCGCGGCGCGCGCGGTCCTGACGGTCGCGGACGAGGTGAAGCCGACGTCGGCGGAGGCGGTGCGGCGGTTCCGTGACCTGGGGCTGCGGCCGGTGCTGCTGACGGGCGACAACGCGACCGTGGCGCGGACGGTGGCGGACGCCGTGGGGATCGACGAGGTCGTCGCGGACGTCCTGCCGAAGGACAAGGTCGACGTCGTGAAGCGGCTGCAGGGCGAGGGCCGGACGGTCGCGATGGTCGGGGACGGCGTGAACGACGCGGCGGCGCTCGCGCAGGCCGACCTGGGCCTGGCGATGGGCACCGGGACGGACGTGGCGATCGAGGCGTCGGACCTCACGCTGGTGCGCGGCGACCTGCGGGCGGCGGCGGACGCGATCCGGCTGTCGCGGCGCACGCTGCGGACGATCAAGGGGAACCTGTTCTGGGCGTTCGCCTACAACGTGGCGGCGCTGCCGCTGGCGGCGGCGGGCCTGCTCAGCCCGATGATCGCGGGCGGGGCGATGGCGTTCTCCTCGGTGTTCGTGGTGAGCAACAGCCTGCGGCTGCGCCGGTTCAAGGCGCTCGCCGACGACGCCGAGGCGGTGCCGGCGGCCGCCGCGCCGGAGCGTCCGAAGGTCGCGGCGGCGAGCTGAGCGCACGGCACGCGGGAACGCGCGGTCCCCTTCCGGGGGCCGCGCGTTCGCGCGTTCAGGGGGCGCGCAGCCGGTGGACGATCGGGGCGAGCGCCGGGTCGGCGGCGGCCTCGTCGAGCGCGTCGCTGAGTTCGGCCTGGTAGGTGGGGGCGGCCTTGTCGTGCAGCGCCCGGCCCTCGTCGGTGATGACGGTGTAGACGCCGCGGCGGTCGTCGGGGCAGTGGTCGCGGCGGGTCAGCCCGGCCTTCTCGAGGCGGGTGACGAGGCGGCTGACCGAGCTCTGGTTGAGGCCGATGAGGTCGGCGAGTTCCTGCATGCGCAGCTCACCGCCGTCGGCGAGGGCGAGGCGGCAGAGGGCCCAGTACTCGGAGAGCCCGATCCCGTGCCGCTGGAGCGCCCTGGCGAGCCGGTGCTCGATGCGCCCGTAGAGGGTCACGACGCCGTCCCAGCACTGGTCGTCCGTCTGCATTGTCCGCCACCCCGGTCTTTCCCGTCTTGACAACAGCGTACCGCCGACACCAATATGCATGCACATACAAAACATGCAGGTACATGCATCTTAGGAGGCCGACATGATCGAGCGCATCGCCACCACGCCGGACTGGTACGAGCCGTACAAGATCTCCCAGGCGATCCGGGCCGGCGGGTTCATCCACGTCTCCGGCCAGGCCGGCATCGACGAGCAGGGCCGGACGGTCCCCGGCGGCTTCCTCGAACAGGGGCGGCAGGCGTTCCGGAACGTGCGGCGCGTGCTGAACGAGGCCGGGGCCGACCTCACCGACGTCGTCAAGATCGGCATCTTCGTGCGGGACATGGCCGCCGACCTTGACGACGTCATCAAGCTCCGCGAGGAGTTCCTGAGCGAGCCCTACCCCGCCGACACGCTCCTCGAGGTCTCCTCGCTCGCGCAGCCCGACTGGCGCATCGAGGTCGAGGCCACGGCCGTCGCCCGCTGAACGCCCGCCACCACGGAAGGACAGAGAACATGAGCGACCTCCTGCGCCCCTACGCGGGCCCGCACCTCAACCTCCCCAACCGGATCGCGATGGCGCCGATGACGCGCGGGCGGGCGGACGACGCGACGGGTGTCCCGCACCCGCTCACCGCGGAGTACTACGCGCAGCGGGCCGGCGCCGGGCTGATCGTGACCGAGGGCATCTGGCCGAACCTCCTCGGCAAGGGCGGCCCCGGTATCCCCGGTCTGGTGACGGACGCCCAGGTGGACGGCTGGCGCGCGGTGACCGGCGCCGTGCACGCGGCGGGCGGGCGGATCTTCGCGCAGCTCTGGCACGTCGGGCGGATGACGCACCCGCTGACGCTCCCGGACGGCGCGACGCCGGTCGCGCCGTCGGCCGTCCGGATCGGGTCGGAGCCGATCTTCACCCGGGAGGGCCTCGTCGAGCACGTGACGCCGCGCCCGCTGACGACCGCGGAGGCGGAGGCGACGGTCGCGGACTTCGCGAACGAGGCGCGGGCGGCGATCCGGGCGGGCTTCGACGGCGTCGAGATCCACGGCGCGAACGGGTACCTGATCCAGCAGTTCCTCGCCGAGAACACGAACCGGCGCACCGACCGGTTCGGGGGCTCGCCGTCCGGACGGCTGCGGTTCGCGCTCGACGTCGTCGAGGCCGTCGCGGACGCGGTCGGGCCGGAGCGCACGGGCCTGCGGATCTCGCCCGGCAACCCGGAGAACGAGATCGCCGAGGAGGACCCGCAGGGCACGTACCGGGCGCTCGTGGACGCCCTGGAGCCGCGCGGCCTCGCGTACCTGCACGTCATCGAGCGCGGCGCGTACGGGGCGCTCGCCGACCTGCGGCCGCGCTGGTCGGGCACGCTGATCGGCAACTTCAACGGGCCGGAGCCGACCGCGCGGCGGGCCGGGGAGGAGGCGGTCGCGGCGGGCCTGGCGGACGTCTTCTCGTTCGGCCGCCTGTTCATCGCGAACCCCGACCTCCCGCAGCGGTTCGCGGCGGACGCCCCGCTCGCGGAGTACGACCCCCGGCTCGTCTACGGGGGCGGCGCGGCGGGCTACACCGACTACCCGGCGCTGGCGTCGGCGTACTGATCGGCGAACGCGCCGGACGGGGCGATCGGCGTGATGACGTCGATCAGGACGCCGTCCGGGTCGGCCACGATGAAGTGGCGCTGGCCGAAGTCCTCGTCGCGCAGGGGCAGTTCGGGCGCCAGCCCGCCCCGGACGACGAGCCGGTCCCACTCGGCGTCGACGTCCTCGACCTCGAAGTTGAGGAGCAGGCCCCGGACCGGCGCGCGGTACGCCTCGGGCAGCGTCGGGTGCGCGTGATCGAGGATCGCCAGCTCGTACGGGGGCGGTCCGGGACGGCGGAGGCTGACGTACCAGTCGGCCTCGAACGTCGGCTCGAAGCCGAACAGGCGGGTGTAGAAGTCGCGCGACTCGGCGAGGCGGGAGGTGCAGATCACCGGATAGAAGCTGGTCAGACGCATGGCGGTCCCCTTTCACATACCGTCGGTATGTCAAGTACGCTATTCACGTACCGGCGGTATGTCAACGAGGGAGCGCGATGGACGGCGTCCGGAGCAGGCAACGCGAGCAGACGCGGCGGACGCTGCTGCGCGAGGGCAGGCGCCTCTTCACCGAACGGGGCTACGGGACGGTCGGGCTCGCGGAGATCGTGGCCGCCGCCGACGTGACCAAGGGCGCCCTCTACCACCACTTCGAGAGCAAGGGCGATCTGTTCCGGGAGGTGCTGCGGGAGGTGCAGGGGGAGGTCGCGGCGCGGGTCGCGGCGACGGCCGACGCCGAGGACGACCCGTGGGACCGGCTCCTCGCCGGGTGCCGGGCGTTCCTGGCCGCGAGCACCGCCCCGGACGTCCAGCGCATCATGCTCGTGGACGGCCCGGCGGTGCTCGGCTGGGCGGAGTGGCGCGCGATGGACGAGGCCGCGTCCGCGCGGCACCTCGTGGACGCGCTGACCGGCCTGATGGAGCTCGGGACGATCGCGCCGCGGCCGGTCGAGCCGCTCGCGCACCTGCTGTCGGGCGCGATGAACGAGGCGGCCCTGTGGCTCGCCGGCTCGGCGCACCCGGACCGCGACCTGGACGACGCGTGGTCCGCGCTCGCGCGGATGCTCGAGGCGTTCCGCGCCCGCTGATCACGCGGGACGCGCGTCCGCCGCCCGTCCCGCGCGTGCGCCGGTCAGGCGGGGACGTCCCAGAAGGCCAGCTCGTGGCGCATGCCCTCGAGGAAGAACCGTTCGGCGCGCTCGCGGTCGGCGCCGGACTCGTCGATCATCTGGGCGCAGCGGCGGGTGAGGGCGGCGAAGTCGGGGTCGGCGTAGGTGTCGACCCAGCGGCGGTAGCGCGGCTCGGCGGGCGGGTTCTCCGCGAGGCGCAGGCCGAGTGTCGAGTACCCCCACATGCAGGGGTACAGGGCGGCGAGGCCGTCGGTGTAGGAGGCGGCGCTCTCCAGCAGGAACGCGGTGTAGGCGGCGCAGGCGGGGCCCTTCTTCGCCCCGTCGAGGTCGGCGCCGAACTCGGCGGACAGCGACCGGTGCAGCGCCAGCTCGTCGTGCAGGGTGGAGTGCGCGAGATCGACGAGGTCGCCCAGGTGCGCGTCCGGGGCCTGCCAGGCGAGGCGCGCGAAGACGCGCGTGTAGTCGAGCAGGTAGAGGTAGTCCTGCTCCAGCCAGGAGCGGAACACCGCCTCGTCCAGGTCGCCGCGGGCGATCCCCGCGACGGTCGGGTGCCGAAGCTGCTCCTCGACCAGCGGACGGCCGAGCTCCTCCAGATGCGCCGCGAGACTCATGTCCGGATTGTCCCATGCACGGCATAGATCAGGGCCCCGCCGGGCGGTGCGGTCCGGCGGGGCCCTGATCGAACGCCGATGTGCGGGTCGCCTCTCGGCGAAATGCACAACACGGCTCCAGCCGAACGGTATTCCGTGAAGGCGATAGGTGAGGCCCGGGGACACCAGGCACATCGGCTGTCCCGTATAACCGACGGGACCCCACGGATTGTTCCCGGCGTTCCGGAGAACCACACGCGATTGGTCCTGCGAGGTCACCGGCTCTCCCCGCGCCGCCGGGACCGGCCGGAGACCCGAAACGACCCCGGAGGATCGCCGAAGGAGCGGCGGCGCAGAGAAAATGCCTGCACAATGCTGCAAGTGACAAGGAAGTCGCGGGCGGTGCCCACGGAGCGGGACGCCGAGCTGAGCCGCGCCCTGCGGGCCGCGCAAGACGGCGACGAACCGTCCTTCCGGCTGCTGTACCGCGACGTGCAGCCCCGGCTGCTCCGGTTCGCCGCCGCCCTGGTCGGCGCCGACGCCGAGGACGTGACGTCCGAGGCGTGGCTGCAGATCGCGCGCGACCTGCCCGGCTTCCGCGGCGACCTGGACGGCTTCCGCGGCTGGACCGCGACGATCACCCGGCACCGGGCCCTCGACCACCTGCGCCGCACGTCGCGGCGGCCCGCCGCCGAACTGTCCGACGACGTCCTGGCCGCGCTGGCGTCCGACGGCGACACCGAGGCGGACGCCCTGGACGGCCTCGCCACCCGGGACGCGCTGCGGCTGATCGCCGAACTGCCCCCCGACCAGGCCGAGGCGGTGCTGCTGCGGGTGGTGGTGGGGCTGGACTCCAAGGCGGCGGGCAAGGTCGTCGGCAAGCGGCCCGGGGCGGTCCGGACGGCCGCGTACCGGGGGCTGCGGCGGCTCGCCGACCGGCTCGCCGCGGACACGGACGCGGGCACCGACGCGGGCACCGGAACCGGCACCGACGCACCCGCACGCCCGCGGACGGAACCGCTCCCCCTCCTGCAGAGTGACAAAAGCGGCGGTTCCGGCGCTGAAGGGGTGAGATGAACAACGACCGCAGGTCCGGGCGGCCGAACCGCCGGGCCGCCGACCTTCTCCTGTCCGGGTCCGCCCCGGCCGGGAAGCACACCGCACTGCGCGAACTCCTGGACGCCGCCGCGGCGCCCGCCCGTCCCGCCGACCCGGCCGGCGAGGACGCCGCCGCGGCCGCGTTCACCGCCGCCGTCCGGGCGCGGCCCGCCGCCGCCGAGCGTCCGAGGCGTCCCGCCGTGCGCCGGTTCCTGACGGTGAAGGCCATGGTGGTGGCCGTGACGGTCGCCGTGTGCAGCGGCGTCGCGATCGCGGCGGGCACCGGCAATCTGCCCGGCCAGGGCGAGCGCGCCGAACCGACGCCGACGCCGGCGCCGTCCCGCACCGATCCGGCGGCGCCCGGACGGCACGTCAACCCGGTCGCCCCGCCCGCGCTGTCGACCCCGAACGCGCGCACGTCCGCCCCGGCGACCTCGCCGAAGCCCTCCGGACGGACGCCCGGCGGCGGCGGAGGCGGAGGGTCGGCGAGCGCGCGGCCGTCGGCGCGGCCGTCCGCGACCCCGGACCCGCCGCAGCACAGCGTGCCGTCCGCGCCGTCCACGCCCCGCCGCCCGAGCGACCTTCCGACGGACCCCGCCGAGAACGCGAACCCCCGGGTGGAGAAGGCGCCGAGCAGCAAGACCAGGCAGGGCCCGCCTGCCCGGAGCAACAGCCAGCAGAAGGACTAGGCGCCGAGTCTCTCCCCCGGCTGATGAAAAAAGTTTCGGGGAGGGTGTCCATGGGGCGAGGTCCCGTTCGTAGGTAAGACGTAGGCAACAACGACACGGGAGCGAACACCATGAAGTACATGCTGCTGATGAACTCGGCTCCGGCGGACAGCGCCGAGGAGGCGGAGGCGCAGTCCGTCTGCGAGTTCTCCGACTGGATGAAGTTCGACGAGCAGATCCAGGGCGCGGGCGTCGTCGTCGCCTCGCACGCGCTCGCCGACATGACCACGGCCACGAAGGTGCGGGTCACCGCCGACGGCGAGCGCGTCATCACCACCGACGGGCCGTTCGCCGAGGCGCGCGAGGTCCTCGGCGGGTACTACGTCATCGACGTCCCCGACCTGGACGCGGCCCTCGACTGGGCCGCCCGCTGCCCCGGGGCCCGCGACGGCTCCGTCGTCGTCCGTCCGGTCACCGACGAGTACTGACATGCCCGGACCGGACGCCCGGGCCTCGGTGGAGGCGATCTTCCGGGAGGAGCGCGGCCTGCTGCTGGCCGCGCTCGTCCGGCGGTTCGGCGACCTCGACCTGGCCGAGGAGGTCGCCTCGGACGCGATCGAGGCGGCGCTCGTCCACTGGCCGGCGCACGGGGTGCCGCCGAGCCCGGGCGGATGGCTGATGACGACGGCGCGCCGCAAGGCCGTCGACCGGCTGCGGCGGGACCGGGCGTACGCGGCGCGACTCGCGGTCCTGCAGGTGGAGGCGGAGCGGGCCGCGCCCGCCCCGCCGCCGGGGACGGACGGCGGGCTCCCGGACGAGCGGCTGCAGCTGTTCTTCACGTGCGCGCACCCGGCGCTGGCCGCCGAGGACCGGACGGCGCTCACCCTGCGCTGCCTCGCGGGCCTCACCACCCCCGAGGTCGCGCGGGCGTTCCTCGTCCCGACGGCGACGATGGCGAAACGGATCGTCCGGGCGAAACACCGGATCCGCGAGGCCCGCATCCCGTTCCGCGTCCCCGGACCGGACGAGCTGCCCGCGCGGCTCCCGGGCGTGCTGCAGGTCGTCTACTCGATCTTCACCGAGGGGTACGCCGCCGCGCGGCACGACCTCGCGGAGGAGGCGGTGCGGCTGGCCCGCATCCTGCGGCGCCTGCTGCCGGACGAGCGCGAGACCGCGGGGCTGCTCGCGCTCGTCCTGCTGACGCACGCGCGGCGGGACGCGCGGGTCGGCGCGGACGGCGGCCTGCTCCTGCTGGACGAGCAGGACCGTTCGCGCTGGGACCGCACGCTGATCGAAGAGGGCCGCGGCCTGGCGGAGGCCGCGCTGACCGGCGGGCCGCCCGGCCCGTACGGGGTGCAGGCGGCGATCGCCGCGCTGCACGACGAGGCCCCGGACGTCGCGTCGACCGACTGGCCGCAGATCGTCGCGCTGTACGACGTCCTGCACGCGCTGACGCCGTCGCCGGTGGTCGCGCTGAACCGGGCGGCGGCGGTGGCGATGCGGGACGGCCCGGAGGCGGGGCTGGCGCTGCTGGACGGGCTGGCCGGGGAACCGCGGCTGCGCGGCTACCACCCGTACGCGGCGGCCCGCGCCGACCTGCTGCGCCGCCTGGGCCGCCTCCCGGAGTCCGCCGCCGCGTACCGGGAGGCCCTCGGCCTCTGCGAGACCGCCGCCGAGCGGGTGCTGATCCGCCGCCTGCTCGACGCGGTGGAGGCGTCCGGTTAAGCGTCGGGCGGTTCTGGTAGCGTCGGGCCCGACGAAAGGAGGAGGTGAGTCGATGACCGTCGTGCGTGCCGCCGTGCGCGGCTTCCGAGTCGTCCTCACTTCCCGGGTCCCGGTCTGACGCAGACCGCTCGGACCCCTGTCCTTTCGAGGTCTTTCACGTTGTCGCAACACAACACGTCGCAACACGTCATCGAGGCGATGCTCGCCTTGCACCACGGGCTGCCCAGGCAGGGCCCCGGTTCCGACGCCACCACCCGCCGGCTGCTGGCGCTGGCCGGTCCGCTGCCGGACGCGCCGCGCGCGCTTGACGCGGGCAGCGGACCCGGCCGGTCCGCGCTGCTGCTGGCCGCGGAGGCGAACGCGCGGGTCGACGCCGTCGACCTGTACGAGCCGTTCCTGGCGGAGCTCCTCGCCGCCGCCCGGCGGCGCGGCCTGCACGACCGGATCCGCGCGCTGCGCTGCTCCATGGACCGGCTGCCCTTCCCCGACGGGGCCTTCGACCTGGTCTGGAGCGAGGGGGCGGTCTACAACATCGGCCTGGACGCCGGGCTGCGCGGGTGGCGGCGGCTGCTCGCGCCGGGCGGCGTCCTGGTCCTGACCGAGATCGAGTGGTCGACCGCATCGCCGTCGCCGGAGGCCCGTGCCTGGTGGGACCGGGTCTACCCGGTGCGCACCGCGGCGGAGAACGCCGCGGCGGCCCGGGCCGCCGGGTACGAGGTGGTCGCGCACCTGCCGCTGCCGGACGCCGACTGGTGGGAGGAGTACTACGCGCCGCTGGAGGAGCGGCTAGGCACCGCCGACCTTGACCGGCCCGGCATGGCCGAGGCGGTGGCGTCCGCCCGGGAGGAGATCGCGCTGCGCAGGGCGCACGGCGGCGACTACCGGTACGCCGGGTACGTGCTGCGGCCCGTTCCCGGCGACCGCGCCGACGCGCCCGCGTGGACGGTCCGGACGGAGGCGCCCGCCGACGCCGCGGCCGTCCGGGACGTCCTGCTGGCGGCGTTCCCCACGCCGGAGGAGGCCGACCTGGTGGACGCGCTGCGCGCCGACGCGGCGTGGATCCCGGGGCTGTCGCTGGTCGCCGAGACGCCCGACGGCCGCCTCGCCGGGTACGCGCTGCTGACGCGGTGCCGCGTGGGCGGGGAGCCCGCGCTGGCGCTCGCGCCGGTCGCGGTCCCGCCGGACCTGCAGCGGACGGGCGCCGGCGCGGCCGTCGTCCGGGCCGGGCTGGAGGCCGCGCGGGCGCGGGGCGAGAACCTGGTGCTGGTGCTCGGGCATCCCGAGTACTACCCCAGGTTCGGCTTCGAGCGCGCGTCCGGTCTCGGGATACGCGCCCCGTTCGAGGTGCCGGACGAGGCGATGATGGCGCTCGCGCTGGACGCGTCCCGTCCGGTGCCCGCGGGCGTCATCGAGTACGCGGCGCCGTTCGGCGTCTGACGGCGGTGAGCTGAGGGCCCCGGGCGGCCGGGCCGGTGGTTCCGGCCCGGCCGTCCGGGGCCTAGCGCGCCGCGGTCTCGGGCAGCACCTGCTCGGTGAGGAGGCGGCGGAGCCGGCCGGCCCGGTCGGGACCGGCGAGGGCGCCGTCCAGGATCCGGTGGCCGTGGTGGTACCCGAGGACGTAGACGCCCATCGCGGGCGCGCGCAGGGACGGGACGAGCGCGCCCGTCTCGGCGTCGTCGAGCAGCGCCCAGCGGGACAGGTACGCGGCGACCTCCGCGTCCGGCCGTCCCTCGTCGGCGAGGAGGGCCGCGTTCGCCCACGCGCCCCACAGCAGGTTCGTCGCGCGGTGGACGGCGGCGAAGTCGCTGCCGTCGGGCCGGACGCCGAGGGCCGCGAGGACGTGCTCCTCCAGCCACGCCTGCGCCGCCCCGCCGGGGAAGATCAGCTCCTCGGCATGCAGCCCGAGGCCCTCGCTGACGACGAACGAGGGCGCGATCATGAACCGGACGCGCTGCTCGGGCCTGCCGCCGTCGATGAGGTGGATCTCCTTCAGCAGCGACTCGGCGATGTGCCCCGGGTGCCCCTCGTGGGCGACGACGTAGAGCAGGTCCGCGAGGCTGAACGGCAGGTCGCGGTTCACGAAGATCGTCGAGCGCGGCCCGCCGTCGTGGTGCCCGGCGGCCCGGTAGTGGACGCCCGACGCGAGCCGGCAGCCGACGTCCTCGGGCGGCAGCGGGACGAGCGCGGCGGTGCGCGCGCGGCATTCGGCGTCGGCCCGCAGCACGAGGTCCGGGATCAGGTGCGTGCGGTCGGACGGCAGGGCGTGCGCGGCCCGCCAGGCGTACAGGCGGTCGGCGAGGCTTCCGGGCCGGGCGGGCAGGGCCGCGTCCAGCAGGTCGTGCGCCTCCTCGAAGGACGACTCCGGCACCCGGGACGCGTCCACGCCCAGGCACGCGCGGGCGTACTCGGGCAGCGGGAGCCGGTCCCCGGCGAGGCGGCGGGCGACGGCCCGCAGGGCCCGGACGTGCGCGGCGAGGTAGCCGGCGCGGGCCGGGTCGCCGAACGGGAGGCCGTCCAGGAGCCGGTCGGCGTCGCCGGCGAGGCGGGCGGGGGACGGCGGCTCCTCCCGGTCGGCGGCGGCCTTCCAGCCGGCGGGGCCCCGGTAGATGAGCAGGGTGCCGCTCCAGGTGTCCCGCACCAGGCGGTCGAGGCGGAGGGCCAGGGTCGCGTAGGCGTGCTGCCATTCGTCCTCGGTCATGGCGTTCCTTCCGTGCGTCCGGGGCGGGGGAGACGCGGCCAAGCTACGTGTACGGTTTTCCGTACACCGCACGGAAGGGGTGGCCGATGGCGGATCGTCCGGTGTGGCTGCGCGGCGAGCCGCGCCGCCGCCGGCCGCGGCTGTCGCTGGAGCGGATCGTCGCGGCGGCCGTCGGGCTGCTCGACGCCGAGGGCGTGGACGGCTTCTCCATGCGGCGCCTCGCCGCGCGGCTGGACGCCGGGACGATGTCGCTGTACGAGTACGTGTCGGCGAAGGAGGACGTGCTCGACCTCGCCCTCGACGCCGTCCTCGGCGAGATCGACCTGAGCGGGACGGACGGGCCGGGCGGGACGGGCGGGCCGGGCGCCGGGGCGTGGCGGGACGCGCTCGTCCGGCACGTGACGCAGAGCAGGCGGGTGATGCGCGCGCACCCGTGGGTTCCGGCGCTGGTCGGGACGCGGCCGCTGCTCGGGCCGAACGCGCTCGCGGGATCCGAGCGGGTCTTCGGGATCCTCGCGGCGGCCGGGCTCGCCGGGGACGAGCTGACGGCGGCCGCGAGCGCGGTGTCGAGCTACGTCACGGGGTTCGTCGCCACCGAGAACATGTGGCGCGCGCGGATGCGCGACCCGGCGGACGAGGCCGACCTGCGCCGGAGCACGCACGAGCACCTCGCGGCGCGGGCGGACGCGTACCCGGCGCTGGCGGCCCACTCCCGGCCGGAGAACGCCGACTTCGACGCCGGCTTCCGGCAGGGGCTCGACATCGTGCTCGACGGGATCGCGGCACGCACGGGCTCCTGATCGCGCGGTTCCCAACGCACGGCGGCTTGACCTCAACCAATGTTGAGGTCTCAGAGTGGGGTGCGGGCCGGTCATCCGGCCCAGTCATCTGACGGATGCCCGGTCACGGCGGGTCTCCGTAGCTTCGAGGACATCACGAAGATCCCCGCTCAAGGAGAAGAGATGACCGACACGCCGCTCCGCCTCGCGATCGTCATCGGCAGCACCCGGGAGGGCCGGTTCGGGCCCACGGTCGGCGCCTGGTTCGCCGAGCAGGCCCGGCAGCGCGACGACCTGATCATCGACGTGGTCGACGTCGCGGACGCCGAACCGCCGTCGTCGCTCGGCGCCCGGCCGTCCGAGAAGTTCGGGCGCGCCACCGAGGTGCTCGCCGCGGCCGACGCGTTCACCGTCGTGACCTGCGAGTACAACCACAGCTACCCCGGCACCCTGAAGAACCTGATCGACCACCACTTCAACGAGTGGCGCGCGAAGCCCGTCGGGTTCGTGTCGTACGGCGGGTACACGGGCGGCAAGCTCGCCGTCGAGCACCTGCGCGGCGTCTTCGCCGAACTGCACGCCGTCACGGTGCGCGACATGGTGAGCTTCCACGGCCCGTGGAACTGGTTCGACGAGGACGGCCGGCCGGTCGACGCCGACGGGGCCGCCGCCGCCGCGAAGGTCCTGCTCGACCAGCTCGCCTGGTGGGGGCGCGCCCTGCGCGACGCCCGCTCCGTCCGGCCGTACGGGGCATGAGATGACGGCCACGACCGCCCCCAGGGCCGTCCCCGCGAGCGGGACGGCCCCCGGGCCGATGACCATCGCGCTGGTGCTCGTCCTCGGCTCGATCATGATCAGCCTCGACATGACGGTGGTCAACGTCGCCGTCAACCACCTGTCGCAGGAGTTCACCGCCCCGCTCGCCACCATCCAGTGGGTCGCGACCGGGTACTCGCTGGCGCTCGGCGCCGTCATGCCGACGACCGCGTGGGCCGTCGGCCGGTTCGGCGCCCGGCGGCTGTACCTCGCCGCGATCGCCGCGTTCGGCGGCGCGTCCGTGCTGGCCGGGCTCGCCTGGAACATCGAGTCGCTGATCGCGTTCCGGGTGCTCCAGGGGTTCAGCGGCGGCCTCGTGATGCCCGTCGGCATGACGATCCTGCTGCGCAGCGCGAACCGGGACGAGCTGGGCAAGGCGATGAGCACGATGGGCCTCGCCATCCTCGTCGGGCCGCTCGCGGGGCCCGTCCTCGGCGGCTGGCTCATCGACGAGGTGTCGTGGCGGTGGATGTTCTTCGTCAACGCGCCGATCACGGTCGCGGTGGTGGTGCTCGCCGCGCGGCTGTTCCCCCGGGACGTCCCCGGGGAGCGGCGCCCGCTCGACGCCGTCGGCCTGCTGCTGCTCTCCCCGGGCCTCGCGGCGCTGATGTACGGGGTGACGAGCGGCGGCGAGCGCGGCGACGTCGCGGCGCCGGCCGTCCTGGTGCCGCTGCTCGCGGGCGCGGCGCTGGTCGCCGGGTTCGTCGTGCGGGCGCTGACCGCCGCGCACCCGCTGATCGACCTGCGCCCGTTCCGCGACCGGACGTTCGCGACCGCGACCGCGACGCTCACGCTGTTCGCCACCGGCTACTTCGGGTCGATGCTGCTGCTCCCCCTGTACCTGCAGGTGGTGCGGGGCGAGTCGGCGACGGTCGCGGGGGCGCTCGGCATCCCGTTCGCGCTCGGCTCCGGCGTCGCGATGCAGATCGCGGGCCGGATCGCCGACCGGGTGCCGCCGGGACGGCTCGTCCCGCTGTCGGTCGCGATGGGCCTCACCGGGTTCGCGCTGTTCGCCCTGCAGCTCGACGCGGACGCCCCCTACTGGGCGCTGTGCGCCACGATGGTGCTGATGGGCGCGGGCGGCGGCGCGACGATGATGCCCGCGATGACGGCGGCGACGCGCGGCATGTCGCACGCGCAGGCCCCCGCCGCGAGCACCACCGTCAACCTGGTCAACACGACGGCCGGGGCGATCGGGACGGCGCTGGCGTCGGTCGTCCTCGCGACGCGGATGGACGACCTGGTGCCCGCGGCGGGCGAGGGCGGCGCCCTCCAGGCCGTCCACCGGCTGGAGGCGGGCGCCCGCGCGGCGATCGCCGGGCCCCTCGCCGGCGCCTTCCAGCACACCTACCTGTTCGCGGTCGCGCTGATCGCGCTGGCGCTCGTCCCCGCCCTGCTCCTCCCGCGCCGCCGCCCGGCGGCGGACCGGGAGTGACCGGCCCGGACGCCCCCGGCCGGCGGGCCGGGGGCGTCGCGGCGGTCAGATCTCCTTGAGGAAGCCGCCGTCGACGGCGACCTCGGCGCCCGTCGTGCTCGCCGACCGGGGCGAGGCCAGCAGGGCGACGACGTCCGCGACCTCCCGCGGGTCGACGAGCCGTCCGGTGACCAGGTTCATCATCTCGGCGGCGCCGCCGTCGAGGAGCGCGTCGCGGTCGGCGCCGGTCGCGCCCGCCAGGACGTCGGCGGCCCCGCCCTCCTCCGTCCACCACGCGGTCCGGACCGGGCCCGGCGACACCGTGTTCACCCGGACGCCCTGCGGCCCGTACTCCTCCGACAGCCCCTTCGTCAGGTTGTTCACGGCGGCCTTCGCGGCGTTGTAGTCGAAGTTCATCGGCCCCGGCCGCCGCCCGTTCCCCGACGACACGTTCACGATCGCCGCCGCGTCGGCGTCCAGCAGGTGCGGGATCGCGGCCCGCACCGTCCGGACGAGCGCGAACAGGTTGAACTCGAACATCGCGCGCCAGTCGTCGTCCGTCGGGGTGAGGAACCCGAATCGCGGCAGCGTCGCCCCCGGCGGCGGGCCGCCCGCGTTGTTCACCAGGACGTCGAGGCCGCCGAACGTCTCGACCGTCCGGCGGACGGCCTCCGCGGGGGCGGCCGGGTCGGTGAGGTCGGCCGGGATGTGCAGGAGGTTCGGCCCGGCGAGCGCGTCGAGGTCCGCGCCGGACTTCCGGGAGACGGCGGCGACGCGGGCGCCCTCGTCCAGCAGGGTCCGGACGACGGCGAGCCCGATCCCCTTCGACGCGCCCGTGACGAGCGCGACGCGGCCGGTGAGCTGCAGGTCCATGTGGGGTCCAATCGTCGGTTCGCACGCCCCCTCCGGGCGTGCGGCACCTGAACGAACCCCGCGGCCGGACGTCCGGTTGCACCGGATCACGGAGATCGCCGAAGTCCTTGACCCCGACGCAGGGTCAACGTCTCAGCATGGCCGTCATGACCGCACCGAACGACGGAACGATCCGGCACTTCACGATCCGCCACGACGGCGTCACGATCCCGGTGACGCGCGGCGGCCGGGGACGGCCGCTGGTGCTGTGCCCGGGGTTGAACTCCACGCAGGCCGGCCTGCACGCGCTGGCGGCGCTGCTGCGGCGCGACCACGACGTGGTGACCTTCGATCTCCGAGGCCACGGCCTCGCCTCGGCCGCCGCCCGGTACTCCTTCGAGGCTTTCCTTTCCGACCTCACCGCCGTGCTGGCGGAGCCCGGTCCTCTCGCCCTGCCCGAGGCGCCGGTGCTCGTCGGCTACTCGCTGGGCGCGGACCTCGCCGTCCACTACGCCTCCGAGCACCCCGGGGCGGTTGCCGGGCTGGTCCTGGTCGACGGGGCGAATCCGGTGCCGGAGCCGTTCGTCACCGAGGCCGACCTGCCGGAGTTCCGCGCGATGTGGGAGGAGATGGCGGCGCACCAGCGGGCCGAGCGCGACACCGCGCGCCGGGTGCTGCTCTCCGGCCGGGACGTCCTCGCGCTGAACGTCGAGATCGACGCGGTCCGGGCCGGGATCCTCGACCGGTACCGGACGATCGACGCGCCCGTCCACATGGTCATGTCGACGTCGATGGCCGGAGAGGGCGGCGACCCGCGGCTCGCGCGGCTCAACCGGAACTGGCGCGCGGGCGTCGAACGGCTGGTCCGCGAGCTGCCGCGCGTCTCCGTGTCCTGGCTCGACGCCGACCACGGGCTGGTCGTCACCCACGCCGCGGAGATCGCCCGGATCGTCCGGAACGCGACGCACGGCACGGCGCACACGGCCGTCTCGTGAACCGGCCCTAGGAGACTGGTCGGATGCTGACGATCGGGGAGCTGGCGTCGTACGCCGGGGTGACGGTGCGCACGGTGCGGCACTACCACGCCAAGGGGCTGCTCCCGGAGCCGGAACGCGACCGCTCCGGCTACCGCAGGTACGACGGCGGCGCGGTGATCGAGCTGATCAGGATCCGGACGCTCGCCGAGGCGGGCGTCCCGCTGGCGCGGGTGCGGGAGCTGCTCCGGGCGGACGGCGAGGAGTTCGCCGCGGCGGTCGCGGACATCGACCGGCGGCTGCGGGACGAGATCCGGGAGCGGCGGCGGCGCCGCGCGCGGATCGCCCGGCTCACCGCCGGGGACGGCCTGGTGCTGCCGCCGGAGGTGGTCGGGTTCCTCGACCGCCTCCGGGCGCTCGGGGTGGACGAGCGGATCGTCCGGATCGAGCGCGACGGGTGGATCCCGCTGGCCGCGCACGCGCCCGACCGGGTCGCCGAGTGGGCGGCCCGCAAGCGGGAGCAGCTCGCGGACCGGTGCCTCGCCGACTTCTACCTCGCCTTGGGCCGGGCGCTCGACCGGTCCCCCGACGACCCGCGGCTGGCCGACCTGGCCGACCGCGTCGCCGCCTACCTCACGCGGACGGCGGACGAGCGGGGCGACGACTACGTGGGCGACGTGGGCGTCGCGCCGCCGCTGGCCGCGCTGATGGACGCGCTGGCGTTCGACGCCGCGCCGCCCGCCCGCCGGCTGATCGAGCTGCTGGAGGAGCGGGGCTGGACCGGCTGGACCAGGGTGCGGCGGGTGGACCCGGGCGGCTGACGGCGCGGTCAGTGCTCGGGACGCCAGGTGAGGCCGCCCGCGGTCTCGTGGACGCGGCCGAACTGGACGTCCGCGAAGTGGATGCCGAACGCGAGCGTGCGCCCGTCGCGGAGTTCGTCCGCGAGGCGGCGGCGCAGCCCGGCCGCGCCCTCGTGGTCGTGGTCGACGGCGACCTTCCACCCGGGGTGCTCGACCTGGACGGGCGAGTGGAAGGCGTCGCCGAGGGCGAGGAGCCGCTCGCCGCCCGACTCCAGCACGTAGGCGGTGTGGCCGGGCGTGTGGCCGGGGGCGGCGAGGACGCGGACGCCCGGGAAGATCTCGTCGCCGTCGCCGATCGTCTCGACGCGGTCGGCGACGGCGTCGAGTTCGCCGTCGCGGTGCTCCCATTCGGGTGCGGCGACGAGGTGGCGGGCGAACCGGTCGGACCAGCCGACGTGGTCGGGGTGCAGGTGCGTGTAGGCGACGGCCTCGATCCGGTCGGGCGTGCGCCCGAGGGCGGCGAGGTTGTCCAGGAGCGCGCCGCCGTGGGCCGCGCCGACGTGCGGGTTCGCGGGGTCGTCGGCCTGCCGGACGGGCCCGAGGCCCGCGTCGATCAGCAGGGCGCGGTCGCCGTGCTCGACGAGCAGGCCGCCCATGCTCGCCGCGAGGGCGCCCGAGGCGTCCAGGACGTCCGGGTGGCGCGCCCAGTCGGCGTCGGACGTGCCAGGGAACCAGCCGCGCGACCGCAGCCACCCGACGCCGTCGGGGACGTAGCTCGCGCGCAGTTCGCCGACCTCGACGGTGCGGATTCCGGCCTCGGTGTTCCACCTGCTCATGGCATGCCTCCACGGGCGGTCGGGGCCGCCCGCCGCGGCCCGGCACGCAGAACGTTATAGCTAGAACTATTCAAGCTGCAAGCTTTACCGGTGGTGCGTACACTGGCCGGGTGGAAGCGCACGCGGAACCGCACGCCCTGGCCGAGCAGGAGATCTGCGGGCTGGTCAAGGGCCTCGCGACGCAGCTCGAGGTGCACGTCCGCGAGCGCGCGGTGAACCTCGACCTGACCGCCCCGCAGGCGACCGCGCTGCGCGAGCTGGCCGGCCCGATGACCATGCGCGACCTCGCCGACCGGATGAGCTGCGAGCCGTCCAACGCGACGTTCATCGTCGACCGGCTGGAACGGCTCGGGCTCGTCGAGCGCCGCCCCCACCCCACCGACCGCCGCGCCAAGATCCTCGCGCTGACGCCGCGCGGGACGGACGTCCGCGCGCGGCTGCTCGCGATGCTGACGGAGAACTCGCCGGTCACCCGGCTCACGCAGGAGGAGCAGCGGACGCTCCGCGAACTCCTCCTGCGCGCCACCGGCCGGGCCTGACGCCCGGAACCGCCCGGGACGGGCTCAGGACACGACCTGCAGCGAACGGACGATCTCGTTGACGTCCGACCAGTACCGCTGGTGCGTGTTCGGGATGTCGATCCACAGGCTGGACGGGCGCTCCTGACCGGTGTCGACGACCACGACCACCGACAGGTCCATCGTCGCCCGCAGGTCCGGCTGCTTGAAGTGCAGCTCGCGCACCAGCACCCACGCCGGACGCCCGCTCACCTCGAACGGCTGCGAGGCGACGTCCCGCCCGGTCGTCCCGTCGCGGAAGTTGTCGATCTGGCGGGCGTCCTGGATCGCCGAGGCGACGTCCCGCAGCCGGTTCGGGCCGTTGTAGACGGCCATGACGCCGTCGTCCACGACCCGGGACCCGATCAGCGCCTGCCACTCGGCCTCGGTCTCGAACTGCTGGCTCCCCGTGTACGGGCCGTACGGTTCGGTGCTGAACGGCTCCCACGGCCGTCCCAGCTCCGCGTACGACAGCCGCGCCTCGGGGTCGGTGACGCGCCCGACCACCCGCGACCCGGCCCCCGGGTAGCGCTTCATCTCGACGGTCTTCTCGAGCCGCTGCACCTCCGGGGTGATCGCCCCGCTCAGCGGCGGCAGCTTCGCGCCGGCGATCGGCCTCAGCCGCTTCGCCGTGCCGCTGCACGACGCCTCGCTCGTCCCGCTCGACCGGTCCTGCTCGACGATCTTCCCGTCCACCATGATCGTGCAGGTGAGCGCGCCGGGAGTGCCGTCCTCGTCGTTGCGCGCGGCGATCCGCAGGTACTCGTCGCCGTCCGCCTGGAAGTCCATCCGGAACGGCAGCAGCGTCCCGGCGACGGTGTCGGACGTGATGGACTCCGGCGTGTAGTAGGTCAGCATCGCGTCGGAGCTCTCGCCGGTCACCAGGTACGTGACCTTCTTGGGGTCGCCGACCGTGTTCGACGCCCACACGATCGCCGCGATGCCCTGGGCCAGGGCGAGGCAAACGCCCAGGACGATCACCCAGTCGGGGAGGTTCTTGTTGATCCGCTGCGCGCGGGGCGACATCCCGCTCACTTGCGCGCCTCCCCGCCCGCGGGAGCGGCGGCGGCCAGCGCCGCCCCGGCCTCCCGAACCTCCGCCAGCCGCTCCTGGAGCTGCTCGTCCGTGCCGGCGCCCTTCTGCAGGGACCAGTAGACGTGGTCGGCGGCCTTCACCTTGTCTCCGTAGGCGTTCAGCGCCGCCACCCGCTCCCTCATCCGATTGCGCGCCTCGTTGACCGCGCGCCAGCGCGGCTTGAGCGCCAGCCGCAGGGCGTCGTCGCCCCGGTTCTCCTTGGCGAGCCTGCGCAGCGCCCGCTTCTCCACGGCCGTCTCCCGGCCGGTCACCGCGAGCTCCCACTCGATCGCCCGGACGTCGACGCCGTCGCCGTCCAGCAGCCCCGCCTTGTGGACGCCCGACGCCAGGACGGTCTCGACGGCGCGCTGCGCCCGGCCGACGTCCTGCACGGCGCCGCCGAGGTCCTCGGTGAGGAAGTACCGGCCGTGGTGGGTGCGGCCGAGCCGCTCCCGCTCGCCGTCGCCGCAGCACGCGTACAGCACGATCCACGACACGACCTGCAGGGCGGTCCCGCCGCCGAGGAACGCGCCGAACCCGAACCGCCACCACAGCAGCGCCGTCCCGACCTGCGCGAGCACGCCGAGCAGCGCCCCGATCCCGCCGAGCAGCCACGGCAGCGTCGCGGCGGGCGCGAACCCGCACGCGGTGGCGATGCCGAGCGCCCACCACCGGTCGGCGCCGGTGCGCCCGCCGGACTTCGGCGGGTCGTCGCCCGCCGGCGTGAGCCCGTCCGCGCTCTCCGCCAGCACGTCCCGTTCGCCGGGCGGCAGGGACGGATCCACCACCGGCCTCAGCAACTTCTCCGCACTCATCTGGATCTCCCCGCCTGGTCCGGTCCGGAGAGATTATGGCGAGTAACCCCTGGTGTCCGAAACCCGCACAGGGTGCGATTCCTGCGGAGATCGGGCGGAGACCGCCGTGTCCGCCCGGTCAGTCCCCGGCGGGCGGCGGGACGTTCGCGCGCAGCAGCGCCAGGAAGGCGCGGAAGAGGCCCGGCATGTCGACGTCGTCGGGGGACAGCAGCCACTGCTGCTGCAGCCCGTCCATGACCGCGAGGAGCAGCGGCGCCGCCTGCTCGGGCGTGACGCCGCCGGGCAGGTCGGGACCGCATTCGGCGCGGATGAGGTCGGCCATCCACTCCCGGGACTCGCGGTAGCGGTCGCGGAAGAAGTCCGCCGCCGGATGGTCGTCGAGGACGCTCTCCGCGGACAGCACCGTGAACGACTGCACGATCCCGCGCCGCTCCCGGTTGTAGTCGATGATCGCCGAGATCGTGTCGAGGGTGACCGTCCCGCCGGAGTTGCCGAGCGCGATGACGTCCAGGCCGCGCTCGTCCCGCAGCCGCAGGACCTCGGCGAGCAGCCGGTCCTTGCTGGGGAAGTAGTGCAGGACGCCCTGCTGGGACAGGCCGACGCGCTCGGCCACGGCGGCGATCGAGGCGCCCGTGTAACCGCGCTCGCCGAAGACGTCCAGGGCGGCGAGAAGGATCTCTTCGCGGCGGTTCCGGGGCATGGCGCTCAGGATAGACCCGAGGTTGTATAACAACAAGGTTACATCACCTACCGATCACTCGGTAGCGCGGCTTACCGTAACGCCACTCGCCGTACCACCGGAGGTACCCCGCCGATGAACCTGGACCTGGACGCCAAGACCCGCCTGCTCGCGGGCCGGGACATGTGGACGCTGCCCGCCGTCCCCGCGCTCGGCCTGGAACCGATCGTGATGTCCGACGGGCCGATCGGCGTCCGCGGCGTCGAATGGTCGGCCACCGACCCGTCCATCGCGCTGCCCAGCCCCACCGCGCTCGCCGCCACCTGGGACGTCGCCCTGCTGCGGCGGGCCGGGGCGCTGCTGGCGCAGGAGGCGCGGCGCAAGGGCGTCCACGTGCTGCTGGCGCCGACCGTCAACCTGCAGCGCTCCCCGCTCGGCGGCCGCCACTTCGAGTGCTTCTCCGAGGACCCGCTGCTCAGCGGCCTCCTCGCGGCCGGGTACGTGCGCGGCGTGCAGGACGGCGGCGTCGCCGTCACCGTGAAGCACTTCGTCGCCAACGACTTCGAGACCGAGCGGATGACCGCGGACGTCGTGGTGTCGGAGCGGGCCCTGCGCGAGCTGTACCTGCGGCCGTTCGAGATCGTCGTCAAGGAGGCCGCGCCGTGGGGTGTCATGGCCTCCTACAACAAGGTCAACGGCACGACGATGAGCGAGAACGACCTGCTGCTCAACCGGGTGCTGCGGGACGAGTGGGGCTTCGACGGCTTCGTCGTCTCCGACTGGTTCGGCGCCCGCGGCACGGTCGGCGCGGCCCGCGGCGGCCTCGACGTCGCGATGCCCGGCCCCGAGACCGTGTACGGGCCCGCGCTCGCGCAGGCCGTCCGGGACGGCGAGGTCGCCGAGGAGGTCGTGGACGCGCACGTCCGCCGGGTGATCGACCTCGCGCGCCGCACCGGCGCGATGACCGGCGGCCCCGGGCCGTCCGTCCCGGACGAGGAGATCGACGGGACGGGTGTCGCCCGCGAGATCGCCGCCCGCTCATTCACGCTGCTGGCCAACGACGGGATCCTGCCCCTCGCCCGGGACGCGCGGATCGCGCTGATCGGCGGGCTCGCCACCGACGCCCGCGTGATGGGCGGCGGCAGCGCCCAGGTGTTCCCCGCGCACGTCGTCTCCCCGCTCGACGGCCTCACCGCCGCCGGGCTCGACGTCGCCTACGAGCGCGGCGCCGACCCGAGCGTCCGGCTGCCCGCCGCCCGGTTCCCGCTGCGCGCCCGGGCCCGGGACGCCGGCGGCGCGCTGCTCGGCGAGGTCCCGCTGGCGGACGGCGAACTGCGGTGGATCGGGCAGTTCCCCGCCGGGATCGCGTTCGACGCCCTGCGCACGGTGACGGTCGACGGCGCGTTCGTCCCGGAGACGGGCGGGACGCACCGGTTCGAGGTGCAGGGCCTCGGCGCGTTCCGGCTCGAGGTGGACGGCGAGGTCGTCCTCGACGACGTCATCGAGCCGGAGAGCGACGTCGTCTTCGCCGCGTTCATGTTCCCGCCGCCCCGCACCGTCCCCGTCGAGCTGGAGGCGGGCCGCGAGGTCGCCGTCCGGCTCACCTTCACCATGGGCGACGGGACGGCCGGCCCGGTCCCCGCGGTCAGCTTCACCCTCGCGCACCGCGAGCCGATCGCCCCCGAGGACGAGCTGATGGAGCGGGCCGTCGCCGCCGCCGCGGCCGCCGACGTCGCCGTGGTCGTCGTCGGCACGTCCGGCGAGGTCGAGAGCGAGGGGTTCGACCGCACGTCGCTGCGCCTCCCCGGCCGCCAGGACGAGCTGGTCGCGCGCGTCGCCGCCGCCAACCCGCGCACCGTCGCCGTGATCAACGCGGGCTCGCCGGTCGAGCTGCCGTGGCGCGACGACGTCGCGGCGCTGCTGCTGACCTGGTTCCCCGGGCAGGAGGGCGGGCACGCGCTCGCCGACGTCCTGCTCGGCGACCGCGAGCCCGGCGGGCGGCTCCCCACCACCTGGCCCGCCGAACTCGCCGACTGCCCCGTCGCGGACGTCACCCCCGCCGGCGGCGTCCTGCGCTACGACGAGGGCGTCTTCGTGGGCTACGCCGCCTGGGACCGCGCCGGGACGAAGCCCGCGTTCGCCTTCGGGTCCGGGCTCGGCTACACCACCTGGTCGTACGAGGAGGCGGCCTACGCGGAGACGGAAGGCGGCGACGGCGAACTGACCGTGCGCGTCCGCAACACCGGCGACCGGCCCGGACGCGAGGTCGTGCAGGTCTACCTCGCGCCCGCCGACCCGGGCCCGGACCGTCCCGCCCGCCGCCTCGCCGGCTTCGCCGTCGCCGAGGCCGCCCCGGGCGCCGACGCGACCGTCACCGTCCGGATCCCGCGCCGCGCCGCCGAGATCTGGACGGACGACGGCTGGGCGCTCGTCCCCGGCGAGTACCGCCTCGACACCGGCCGCTCCCTCGACGACCTCCGGCTGAGCACTCCGCTCGCCTTCTAGGCGACCGGAGGGTGTGCGCTCCAGTCCCCCACCCCCCTGGAGGTCCACCCCCGATGAACCCCCTCCGCACCCCGCCCGCGGCGGGCCGCCGCCCGCCGCGGGCGCTCATGCCGATGCTGCTGGTCGGCAACCTGCCGCTGTTCTCCTTCTACGGCGGCGTGATCGGCATCCTGCTGCCGCTGCAGATCGAGAACGTGAACGCGGCCGACAAGGGCGTACGCTGACGCGCGCCGGAAGGAGACTCGGTCCATGAAGCTGAAAGTCCACGCACTCGGCGACGGCGAGCGCACCGCGATCCTGATCCACGGGGTCATGTCGTCGCACCGCACCTGGGTGCGGTTCGCGCCGCTGCTCGCGGCGCGCGGCTACCGCGTGCTCATGCCCGACCTGCGCGGCCACGGCGCCAGCCCGCACGCCGCCACGTACACCGCGGAGGACTTCGCGGGCGACCTCGCCGAGTCGCTCCCGCCCGGCGCGGACGTCGCGGTCGGGCACTCGCTCGGCGCCCTGTCGCTCTCCCTCGCCGTCGCCGACCTGCGCCCCGCCCGCGCCGTCTACAGCGACCCCGCGTGGCGGCTCGGCGACACCGCGCCGCTCGCCGCGTTCGCGCGCCGCACCAAGACGATGACCCGCGACGACATCGCCGCCATGAGCCCCCGCTGGGCCCCCGAGGACGTCGACGCCGAACTCGCCGACTACGCCGACTGGGACGTCCGCGTCGCCGACGCCCTCGCGACCCTCGACGCCCGTGCGCCCGAACGTCCGCTCGTCCCGTCCCTCGTCCAGCTCGCCGACCCGAGCCACCTGGTGACCGCCGAACTCGCCGCCGGCCTGCGCGACCGCGGCTTCGAGGTCCGCGCCGTCCCGAACACCGGGCACTGCATCCACCGCGACGACCTCGACGCCTTCACGGCGTCCCTGCACGGCTACCTCTGATCCCCCGTCCATCGGCGACCCCCACTCCCGCAGGAGACGACCGACGAAGAAGACGCTGATCACCCTCTCCCTGGCCGGGCACGACGTCACGATCGTCGCCCCGGCCGACGACCAGAGCGGCAAGGGCACCGGACGCGCGTTCGGCGGGACGGTCGAGGCCGCGCACGTGTCCGCGGACGTCTGGTCCGTGACGGGCACGCCCGGCGACGCCGTCGTCGGCGCCGACGGCACGACCCCCGCCGCCCGCTGGACGCTGACGGACCAGGACCGGCAGCCGCTGATCACGCCGTCCTACACCGACCGGGGCGACGGCACCTACACGATGGAGCTCGCCCTGGACGCCCGCGAGCCGGGGCGCCGCTCCGACGTCGCGGCCCTCGCCGCCGACCGGATCTCCATCACCCCGATCGAGGCGAACTGGGGCGCCGGGCCGCTCGCCCGGGCCCGGGCGGGCGCGCTGCTCCGCGGCCTCCAGCCGTAACACTCTGACCCGGGGCCGACCAGGATTCGGGGGCGCCGCGAATCCTTTCGCGGTCCGGACGCCTCTTATGGGGTGACGGCAGCAACGGTGAGGAGACGCGGATGGGTGACGCCGGAACGCCGGGCGCGCGGCGGGAGCGCGGGCATGCCTGACCGCCGCTGGGCGAGCGCACGGCTCGTCGAGGCGGCGCAGGCCGGGGACCAGGAGTCGATCACCGCGGTCGTCCACGGCGCCCACCCGCACGTCCGGCGCTTCGCGGAGCACCTGTGCGCGTCGCCGCAGGACGCCGAGGACGCCGCGCAGGAGGCGCTGATCATCCTCTACCGGAAGATCGGCTCGCTGCGCGCCACCGGAGCGCTGGCGTCGTGGATGTTCCGGATCGTCCGCAACGAGTGTCTGCGCCGCGCCCGCGCGATGCTCGAGCGGGCCGACACCGCCGACAACTCCGATGCCGCCGACGCCCGTCCGGTGGCGTCGGCCGAGGACGAGGCCCTCCGGCGGCTGGAGGCCGAACTCGTCGCGCGGGCGATCCAGGAGCTGCCGGACGTCCAGCGCAGAGTGCTGATCATGCGGGACGTCCTGGGGCATCCCGGACGCGCGGTCGCCGAGTCGCTCGGCTTGAGCAACGCGGCGATGAAGTCCCAGCTGCATCGAGCCCGCACCGCGCTCCGGCTGAACCTCGGCGGCACGACCGGTGCCGCCGAGGACCCGCACGACTCCTGACCCGCAGTCACAACCCGTCCCCTGGAGGGAAGCATCGCCATGCTCGAAATCGGATCCGCCGCGCCCGACGTGGAACTCGAGGACACCGACGGCCGCGCCGTCCACCTGCCCGGCGACCGCGCCGTGCTGGTCTACTTCACGCGGTCGACGTCGTGCCCCGTCTGCAACCGGCACGTCCGGGACCTCGCCCGGCGCCGCGACGCGTTCGCGGCCTCGGACGTGCGGATCCTCGTCGCCGTGCCCGCGGACCGCGAGGAGGCCGCCGCGTGGAAGGACGCGCGCGGCGTCCCGTTCCCGGTCGTCGTGGGCCGCCAAGGCACACCGCACGCGTCGATCGGCCTGACCAGGAAGGTCTTCGGCTCGATGCAGCAGTCGGGGTGGGTCCTCATCGACTCCGGCGGCATCGTCCGCCACGCCCGCGCCGCCACCATGCCCACCGGCGGCTACGACGCGAAGGCCGTCACCGCCGCCGTCGAAAGCCTCCGCGCTCGCCCATGAGCACCCCGGCGCCCGATGTGACGTGAGTCATATCCACGGCTGTCCCCGCCGACCGGTTCACCGAGCGGCTGCGGAACGACCAGGTCGCCGCCGGGCAGGACCTCCCCGTGCACCGGATCCCCGACCTGCTCGACGGCACCGGCGTCGCGTTCGTCCGGGGCACCGCCACCGCGCTCGCCCCGGACGAACGCGCCGTCACGCTCGCCGACGGGACGGTGCTCGGGTACGGCACCCTCGTGTACGCGCTCGGCAGCACGACCGACACCGCCCGGGCCCCGGGCGCGGACGCAACTCAACCCCGACAAACTAACCGGCCTCAACTGACCCCCGAGCAGTCCACCCCAACCAAGCCCAACCAAGCCCCAACCACAGCGGACCCAAACCACTGCGATTGCGAGCGAAGCCGGATTCGAGCGAAGCGAGAATCCGATCGCGCAGCGAGCCCCCTGGGGCGAGTCGGAGCGATGCAGCAATCGCACGCAAGGCCCGTGGAAGGAAGGCCGCCTAGCGGCCTGACGCCGAGGGCCTTGCAAATCAGTCCGTGCCGGACTCCATCGCGGCGCGGTCGAGCAGTTCCTCGCCGTCGACCTCGCCGCGGGAGGCGATCGCCTCGGCGCCGCCCGCGGGCATCGCGCCGATCAGCCCGGTGGAGGCCGCCTGCGCGGCGCCGACGAGCGTCGGCTGCGAGCTGCCGACGATGCCGATCCCGGCGTACTGCTCCAGCCGGGCGCGGGAGTCGGCGATGTCGAGGTTGCGCATGGTGAGCTGGCCGATGCGGTCGACGGGTCCGAACGCCGAGTCCTCGGTACGTTCCATCGACAGCTTGTCCGGGTGGTAGCTGAACGCCGGGCCGGAGGTGTCGAGGATCGAGTAGTCCTCGCCGCGCCGCAGCCGCAGGGTCACCTCGCCGGTGATCGCGGTGCCGACCCAGCGCTGCAGCGACTCGCGCAGCATGAGCGCCTGCGGGTCGAGCCAGCGGCCCTCGTACATGAGCCGGCCGAGGCGGCGGCCCTCGTTGTGGTACGCGGCGAGCGTGTCCTCGTTGTGGATCGCGTTGACGAGCCGCTCGTAGGCGGCGTGCAGCAGCGCCATCCCGGGCGCCTCGTAGATGCCGCGGCTCTTGGCCTCGATGACCCGGTTCTCGATCTGGTCCGACATGCCCATGCCGTGCCGGCCGCCGATCGCGTTGGCCTCCAGCACGAGGTCCACCGGGGAGGCGAACTCCTTGCCGTTGATCGTGACGGGACGTCCGAGCTCGAAGCCGATCGTGACGTCCTCGGTCGCGATCTCGACCGCGGGGTCCCAGAACCGGACGCCCATGATCGGGTCGACGATCTCGATGCCCGCGTCGAGGTGCTCGAGGGCCTTCGCCTCGTGCGTCGCGCCCCAGATGTTCGCGTCCGTCGAGTAGGCCTTCTCGGTGCTGTCGCGGTAGGGCAGGCCGCGCGCCTGCAGCCACTCCGACATCTCCGTGCGGCCGCCGAGCTCGGTGACGAAGTCGGCGTCCAGCCACGGCTTGTAGATGCGCAGCGAGGGGTTGGCGAGCAGCCCGTACCGGTAGAACCGCTCGATGTCGTTGCCCTTGAAGGTGGACCCGTCGCCCCAGATCTGGACGTCGTCCTCGAGCATGGCGCGCACCAGCAGCGTGCCCGTGACGGCGCGGCCGAGCGGGGTCGTGTTGAAGTACGCGCGCCCGCCGGAGCGGATGTGGAACGCTCCGCAGGCGAGCGCGGCGAGGCCCTCCTCGACGAGCGCGGCGCGGCAGTCGACCAGCCGCGCGACCTCGGCGCCGTAGGCGGACGCGCGTCCCGGGACGGACGCGATGTCGGGTTCGTCGTACTGGCCGATGTCGGCGGTGTAGGTGCACGGCACGGCACCCTTCTCGCGCATCCACGCGACCGCGACCGAGGTGTCGAGGCCGCCGGAGAAGGCGATCCCGACACGTTCGCCGACAGGCAGAGAGGTGAGCACCTTGGACATGAGCACAAGTATGCACGACACTGCATGAACATGCAAAACCGGGTCGGAGCCGCAGGTCAGACGGCCCAGAGCCGGAGCTTCCGGTAGCGCGGCTCCCACGTCAGCCGGTTGAGGACGCGCCCCGGCGGCGGCATCGCGGCCAGGAACCGGCTGCGGTCGGTGGGCCGGATCCCGTCGATCACCCACGGAACGGATCCCGCACGCCCTGGCGGCGGACTCCATACCCCGGCGCCGCCGGGGGCCGGGCTGAACGCCGTTTACAGCGGACGAGCGCGCGGGGGATCATGCGGTCCATGACCGTGATCGCGGGGCGGTACCGGCTCGTGCGCGAACTCGGCCGGGGCGGCATGGGGCGGGTCTGGGAGGCCGACGACGAGCTGCTGCGCAGGCGCGTCGCCGTCAAGGAGGTCCTCTTCCCCGCCGACCTCGACGCCCGCGAGCGCGGCCGGCTGTGCCGCCGGGCCGTCCGGGAGGCCCGCGCCGCCGGGATGCTCGACCACCCGTCGATCATCGCCGTCCACGACGTGTTCCTCGAGGACGACCGGCCCTGGATCGTCATGGAGCTCGTGGCGGGCCGGTCGCTGCGGGAGGCGCTGCCGGTCCCGCCGCGCGAGGCCGCGCGGATCGGCGCGGCCGTCCTCGACGCGCTGCGGGCCGCGCACCGCGCGGGCGTCCTGCACCGGGACGTGACGCCCGGCAACGTGCTGCTCGGCGACGACGGGCGCGTGGTGCTCACCGACTTCGGGATCGCCGACCTCGACGGCGACCCGGCGCTCACCCGCACCGGGACCGTCGTCGGCTCGCCCGGCTACATCGCCCCCGAACGGCTGGACGGCCGCGACGTCGACGGCCGCTCCGACCTCTTCTCGCTCGGCGCGACCCTGTACACGGCGGTCGAGGGCCGGTCCGCGTTCGGCCGGGCGTCCGACGCCGCCGCGTTCGCGGCCACCCTCACCGAGCCGCCGCCGCGCCCGCGCCGCGCGGGCCCGCTGCGCCCGCTGCTCGCCGCGCTGCTGCGCAAGGACCCCGCCGCCCGGCCGGACCCCGAGCGGGCCGCGGCGGCGCTGCGCCGGGTCGCCGACGGCCGGGCGCGGCGCCGCGCGCCCCGGCGCGGCGCCCCGGTGCTCGAGGTGTCGTGGCTCGCGGCCGTCGCCGTGCCCGCGGCGATCTTCCTGCTGCCCGCGTACGTCACCGAGCCGCGCGGCGAGGCACGCTACCCGGCCGGCTTCACGCCCTGCCCGATGCAGGTCGGGGGGCTGCGCCTCCAGGAGGCCCGGCCCTCCCTGGACGACGACGACGAGGACGTGCGCGAATGCTACGGCGGCGACGTCGTCCTGCGCTGGTTCGAGGGCTACGTCGGCGCCTACGGGCGCCCGGTCGCGCTGCGGCACGCGTCCGTCCGGGAGGCGCACCGGTGGCTGCGCTTCCTGAGCGTCCACAACGTCGAGGAGGACGAGCGCTACCCGTTCGACATCGTGGAGACCGACGACGACGGCCGGCCCATCGTCACCGACCGCCACCGCGCCCGCCGCCCCCGGCCCCTCGACGGCCTCGCCGACGAGGCGTTCGTCCGCGAGGTCCGCGAGATCGGTACCGGCGAAGTGGACGACGTGGAGATCATCATGCGGGACGCCAACGTGGTGGTCGGCGTCGTCCACCGGGGCGGGGAACCGGACATCCGGCGCGCGGCCGAGGACGCCGCCCGCGCCGTGCTCGCCGAGCTGCGGAGGCGGCGATGACGCTGCTGCGCGGCCGCTACCGGCTCACGGCCGAACTCGGCCGTGGCGGCATGGGCGCCGTCTGGCGGGCCCGCGACGAGGTCATGCGCCGCGACGTCGCCGTCAAGGAGCTGCTGCTGCCGGACGGCGTCGGGGACGGGCAGCGCGCCCGGCTCGTCGAGCGCGCGGTGCGGGAGGCGCGCGCGGCGTCGCGGCTGCGGCACCCCGGGATCGTCCGCGTCCACGACGTCCTGACCGAGGACGACCGGCCGTGGATCGTGATGGAGCTGCTGTCCGGCCGGGCCCTCGACCGGGAGATCCGCGACCGCGGGCCGCTGCCGCCCGAGCGCGTCCGGGAGGTGTCCCTGGCCGTCCTGCGGGCCCTGCGCGCCGCCCACGCGCAGGGCGTGGTGCACCGCGACGTCAAGCCCGCGAACGTGTTCCTGTGCGACGACGGCCGGGTCGTGCTGGCCGACTTCGGCATCGCCAGCATGGACGACGCGGAGCGGATGACCCGCACCGGCCTGCCCATCGGCACGCCCGGGTACGTCGCGCCCGAGCGCATGCGCGGGCACGGCCGCGCCGAACCCGCCTCCGACCTGTTCTCCCTCGGCGTCACCATGTACGCCGCGCTCACCGGCCGGGCGCCGTTCCGGCGGGAGAGCGCGATGGCCTCGTTCGGCGCCGTCCTCACCGACCGGCCGGACCGCCCGCCCGCCCCGCCCGGGCTCGCCGGCGTCGTCATGGGGCTGCTGGAGAAGGACCCGGCCCGGCGGCTCCGCGCGGACCGGGCCGAGGAACTGCTCGCCTCCCCGCACGTCCTGGACGCCGCCGCCGCCGAGCGCGAGCCGCCGCGCTGGCACCGGCCCGCCGCGCTCGGCATCGCCGCGCTGTGCGTGCTGCTGCCGCTCGGCCAGGTGCGCGGCTGCGGGACGGGCGCGGAGCCCGTCCCGCCCTCGGTGCCGCGCGCGTCCACCCCGGCGCCGTCGACCGCGGCGCCGTCCGTCCCGGCGACGCCCGCGCCCGCGGCGTCCACGCCGGCGCCCTCCCGGTGGCCCGGCCCCGTGTTCTCGTTCACCCCGCCGGTCCCCACGTTCAGCCTGCCGCCGTGCCTCCTCGAGGGGACCTGTTGAGCCCCGTCCGCGCCCTGCTCGCCCTGGCCGCCGCGCTCGGCGCCATGCTCGCCCTCACCGCCCTGGTCTGGGGATCGCCGGGCGACCACGCCCTGACGCTGCCCGGCCTGATGTGGGCGCTCGGTCTCACCGCGGTGACCGCGCTGGTGCTGGTCCGGCTCGTCCGGCGCGACCGGCGGGCCTGGTGGGCGACCGCCCTCGCCGCGCTCGGCACGGCGGCGCTCGTCTTCGTCAAGTTCGCCGTGACCGGCACCCCGTTCGGCTGGGTGCCCGCGGCGTGCGTGCTCGCCGCCGCGGCCGTCCTGGTCCCGCCCGCCGTCCGGGCGCCGCGCCGCCCCCGCGACTGGACGCGCTGACGCCTCAGTCCGCGCGTCCCTCGACGTGGTCGCGCAGGAGGCGCTTCCACTGCGACGGCAGGATGCCCGAGAACAGCACGATGCCGGACGCCGACGACGGGCAGGACCGGTCCTCGCCGAGAACCTCCCACGACGCGACCTCCTCGCCCGTCCGGGCCTCGAGAAGGCGCACCTCGTACCGCTTCTCCAGCAGGGACACGTAGCCGTCCAGCTCCGGCCCCGAGCCGTTCGGGTCGAGCGGGAACCGGTTGACGTACCGGGGGCACTCGACGCGGCCCTCGGTCTCGCCCTCGACCTGCTCGGCGCACGCGACGAGCCGCACCTGGTCGGCGCGCTCCGGATCCCACGACGCGGGCGGCTTGTCCGGGTCCTGCTCACCGCCGCTCCCCGGACTCGGCGCGCCGAAGATCTTGACCGGGTGCGGCCCCGGCCCCTCGTACGGCGCGGCCCGGGTGAACGCCGTGCCCTCGCACACCGCGAACCAGTCCCGGCCGGCGTCCGCCGGAAGCCAGTCGACCTCGTTCGGCCCGGTCACGACCCGGTGCGTCACCGTGCCGGCCAGCACCACCGCGAACACCGCCAGCAGAACGCGGTAACGGCGCGCGAAGTAGGCCGCCTCCTTGACGAACCCGTCGCGCATACGGCGATCGTAATCGCCCCAGTTCGTGGACGGCCATCGCCATGCCCGCCGACACGGTCCCGCGCATCCCGCCGCCCTCGACGGCGAGCGCGACCCGATGCCCGTCCCCGCGCCGTCCCGTCCGGGCCCGCTCGGCCAGGACCCCCAGCACCCCATGCCGTCCGACGCTGCCTCCGGTGACGGTCGCCCGTCCTCCCCCCGATCTGCGACTAGAGCATCGACACTGTGCCACACCCGGACATTTCACCCACGCGCGGTGCCGGCCCTGAACCGGAGGGCTTTTCCGTTATCGTCCCTCGTGATCACACCCGGAGGGAAAACCATGTCATCGCACCACCTCACCCGCCGCCGCCTGCTCGGCGGCACCGCGGCGGCGATGGGCGGCGCACTGCTCGGCCCGCTCCCGTCCGCGTCGGCGCGAACCGCCCCCCGCCTCCACACCCGCACCGAATGGCACGCCCGCGCGCCCAAGGCGGCCGCGACCGTCCTCGACCGCGCGCCCGACCGCATCGTCGTCCACCACACCGCCTCGCCGAACGCCGCGGACCGCTCCCTGGAGCACGCGTTCGCGCTGTCCCGGTCGATCCAGGACTTCCACATGGACACCAACGGCTGGGACGACACCGGCCAGCAGCTCACCATCAGCCGCGGCGGCCACCTCATGGAGGGCCGCAACCGCAGCCTCGAGGCGATCAAGGCCCGCAAGCACGTCATGGGCGCCCACACCCTCGGCCACAACGAGCACACGATCGGCATCGAGAACGAGGGCACCTACATGGACGCCGAGCCCACGGACGCCCTGTGGTGCCGGCTCGTCGAAACGTGCGCGTGGCTGTGCGACGTCTACGACCTCGACCCGCACACCGCGATCGTCGGCCACCGCGACTACAACGACACCGCCTGCCCCGGCGACGTCCTGTACGCGCTGCTCCCGAAACTCCGCGCCCAGGTCGCCGCCCACCCGACGACCCCGCGCCTGGCGATGACCTCGCGCCCCGCCCCCAGCGGCCTACCGGGCCCCCGCCACCCCTACGACCACGGCCCAACCAACTAACAAAGGCCCGCCCCCCACCCCGACCCCGCACCCACCGAGTGCACGATCCCCGACCCCGCACTCAACGAGTGCCCGGGGGGCGTGGGGGGCGGGGCCCCCCCCCACGGGGGGGGGGGGGTGGACACCCCGCAGAAATATAAAAAAAGATAACAGACATATGACACATAGAATCTCACCAAAACATTATGTA